>JAEUJS010000487.1 GCA_016792935.1 Archangium sp.
CCTGATGCGAGAAGCGCGCGCCGGGGCGTTCGCGGTGCGCATTGGTCCGCGTGTGCTCATCGGCGTCGGCGTCGGCGCAAGCTCGAACTTCCTGGGCACCAGCGAATGGCTCGAAGGCGGGACCGGGCCTGAGCTCGCCCCGCGCAGCAAGCCGTGCGCAGTCGCGCTCGAGAACGGCGCGTTCGTCTTCGGCGGCTCGGACGGCGTCGGCGGCAGCAGCGCCGCGGAATGGATCACGCCTGCCGGCGACAAGACCAGCTTCCCGTTCGCCGGCCAGGGGCGCTTCGATCACTCCTGCACGAAGTTGGAAGATGGTTCCGTGCTCATTGCCGGCGGCCGCAATTTGGGCGGCGCGCTCAATGATTTGTGGAGGTTCGTCCCTCCGCTGTAGTCGCTTCGCCGCCCAGATCCCTGCGTGAGTTCGCGCGTTTCCATGTTGGTATGCGCGCGCTCTGTTCATCAGCCCACCGGGGGTACCCCATGCTCCGCGTCACCCAGCAGGCTCGCCTGCTGATCTGCCGTCCGCTCGCCGTCTTCACGGCGTTGTTCGCGTTGTCCGCCCTCGCGCAGAACTTCGAGACCGCGAACCGCTACCTGCAAGAACGGTCGTATTCGCGTTCGTGTGAGTCGTTCACCGCGCTGCTGAAGGCCGACCCCACTGCGGGCCGCGAGGCGCAGGCGAAGAAGGCCATCGCGTGCGTGAAGGCCGGCAAGGGCTCGTACGACGAGCTGCGAAAGATGGCTGACGAAGGCGAAAAGGATTTCGCGCGCGCCGTCGCCATGCACGCCATGTGGGAACGCGGTGAGCGGCAGTTCGACGTGATGTCGCCGCTCCTCAAGCAGGCCATCACCATCGAGGGCCGTCAGGGCGAAGAGGCGAAGGGCCTGCTGCAGGCCGCGATCATTCGCGAGATGGACAACTACAGCTACGAGACCAATCGCTGCGACAAGCTGGCCGACCTCGGCCTGTCGATTGGGAGCTCAGCGGAGTTCTCGTCGCAGGTCCGTCTCCGCCGCGCGCGCACGCGTCTCAACAACGGCGTGAAGATCGCGGAAGCCGAAGCCGAATTGCGCGACGTCGGAGAGACGAAGACCGAGCCCGCCGACGATGCGCTCTACATCCTCGGAGAGCGACGCGAGAACGCGAACAAATTCGTCGAGGCGCTCGAGATCTACGACGCGATCGTCAAACGCTTCAACCCACAGACCAGCAACATGCGCTCGAGCGCGCAGAGCCGGGCCGAATACATCCGCAGGCCGCAGCTGTCGGTCTCGGTGCCGACCAACGAGCTGCCGGGTGTACAGCCCATCGTCCAGGTCAGCTACCGCAACGTGAAGAACGCGAAGTGGACGCTGAAGAAGGTCGACCCCTTCGCGCAGGCGAGCGGCACGTGGCCGACCGACCCCGGCACCTACGGCGGTGCGACGATCAAGACGTGGACGAGCACGCTCAACGTGCCGAGCAAACACGCTCCGGGTTCGACGCAGTTCGATCTCGACGTCACCGAGCCCGGCGCGTACTCGATCGAGGTCGTCGCTGACGGAGAGAACGCGCACACCTGGGCGTTGATCAGCCAGCACGCGATCGTCACCAAGACCGACCGCAATCAGGTCATCGTCGCGGTCTTCGACGTCGAGACCGGCGTGATTCAGCCCGACGCCGACGTCGCGTTGTGGATCTACGACGGAAACAACGGTCATCGCCGCATGGACGCGAAGACCGGCGCCAACGGCGTCGCGCGCTTTGCGGTCGAGAAGGGGCAGGACTCGATGCTGGTGTGGACGAAGAAGGGCACCCAGCTCGGCTGGTCGAGCGCCGGTGGCTCGTACTGGTCGAGCTACAACCGCGAGCACCTGGCCTACGTGATGACCGATCGCCCCGTGTACAAGCCGGGCGAGACGGTCGGCTTGAAGCTCTTCCTCCGCTCGCGTGAGGGTGGCCCGTCGACGCCGATCTCCGGTCGCGCCGCGCGGGTGCGCATCTACGACCCGGTCGGCAAGGAGCTCATCAACAAGTCGCTCACCACCAACTCGTTCGGCACGGCGAGCTTCGAGCTCCCGCTCGACAAGAAGCCGACGCTCGGCGCGTACAGCATGCGCGTCGAGACCGACAACGAGTACTTCAACCAGCCGGGCATGAGCTTCCGCGTCGAGGAATACAAACCGCCCGAGTACATCGTCACCGTCGAGGCGCTCGGCAACCCGAAGCCCGGCGACAAGGTGAAGTTCAAGGTGAAGGCGGCGTACTACTCCGGTGGTGCCGTCGCGAACGCGAGCGGCCGTGCGATCGTCACCGTGCAGCCGTGGAATCACACCTTCGGCGCGTGGCCCGACGACCCGACGGATCAGCAGGATCAATATGGATACGGGTCCGGCGACTACGACGACGATGAGTACAGCTATCGCCGCGGCCGCCGCTATTACGGCGGGTACTACGGCAACCTCGCGACGCACACGCTGCAGTTCAAGACGGGAGCCGACGGCACGGCGGAACTCGAAGCGCCCGGCCTCGACGTGAATCAGGCCGCTGGCTACGGCGGTTTCAACTACCAGGTGCAGGTGCTGGTGACGGATGCATCGCGCCGGGAGATTCAAGGAAGCGGCTCGGTGAAGTTGTCGAAGTCGGACTACTTCGTCGACTTGAAGACCGACCACTTCCTCTACAAGCCGGGTGAGCGCGTCGCGGTGCGCCTGCGCGCGGAAGACGCGAACGGTCGTCCTGCGTCGGCTGACGTCGTGTTGCGCCTGATGCGAATCGCAGAGAACGGCCAGCAGTCGAAGGTCGTCGAGACGCGCACCAAGATCGTCAACGGCACCGGTCGCGCGGTGTTGGATGCAGACGCAGTCGGCTCGGTGCGCATCGAGGTCATGGATGGCGCGACGGACGGCTCGGCCGCGAGCATCGCGATCGCCAGCACCGATCTGTGGCTGACCAGCGACACCAAGCCAATCGTCCCCGGCCCGGGCTTCCAGCTGTTCGTCGATCGCGCTCCGTTGAAGGTGGGAGACAACCTGCGCGTGCTCGTCGCCGGCAATCGCGCCGGAGGCCACGCGCTGTTGACCCTCGAGTCCGACGTCATCGCCGCGGTCCAGGTGGTCGAGCTGAAGGGCCGCGCGCGCTTCGTCGAATTCAAGCTGACGTCCGACGTGGCGCCCAACGGCTGGCTGTACGCCATGCGCTACGAGGACGTGTACGTGCAGGCACGCCAGCTGGGCATTCGCGTGCGTGGCAGCGAGGTCGAGCTCGGCGTGAGCGTCGATCTCGGTCGCGCGTCGGCCGAGCCGGGCACGCCCATCACCGCGGCGATCAATACGAGTGGTGGCACGAAGGGCGCGGCGCAGGAGACCTCGCTCACCGTGGTGGACGAGTCGATCTTCGCGATCGCTCCGGAACGCACCGACTTCCTGACGTTCTTCGGTCGCACCCAGCGTCAGCTGCGCGTGTCGACCAACAGCTCGTCGAACATGCGCTCACATCGCCCGCGCCCGGTGAAGCAGCAGGTCGCCGCGAATGATCCGAAGCCCGACACCACCGCGACGAAGGATGCCGACAAGTCTCCGCCTGCTCCTCCAGCAAGCGAGGCGCCGGCGAAGAGCGCGCTCGATCGTGACGACGCGCTCTCGGCGGGGCCCGCGTCGCGCGCTTCGGCCGGCATGGGTGGGGCGCGCGAGGAGAAGGCCAAGAAGGAATCGGCCGGTGAAGACGAGAGTGAGCGCCGTCAGAAGAAGCCGGAGGCCAGCAACACCGGCGCGAACGTCGACGAGCCGATCAAGGTGCGCAGCGACTTCTCGACTTCAGCGGGCTGGTTCGCGTCGATCGCCGGCAAGGTCGGCTCACCCGCGCAGCAGGGCTTCAAGCTGAAGGACTCGCTCACCTCGTGGAAGGCGACGGCCACGGTGGTCACCGAAGGCCCGAACATCGGCCAGGGCGCGAACAAGATCCGCACGGCGAAGGCGCTCATGGTGCGGCTGCAGGCGCCGCGCTTCTTCGTCGAAGGAGACGAAGTGGTGTTGAGCGCGGTGATCGAGAGCCACTTGCCCAAGGCGACCGACATCGAGGTCAGCATCAGCGCGCCCGGCTTCAAGGAACTGTCTCCTGGCAAGAAGACGCTGAAACTCGAGCCCGAGCAGGTCATTCGCTACGACGCGAAGTTCAAGGTCGTCGATCTCGGCGACCGCGTCATTCGCGCCACCGTGAAGGGCGGCGGCACCAACGACGGAATGGAATGGAAGCTCCCGGCCTTCGTGCACGGCTCGGCGCAGCGGCAGTTCTTCGCGGGCCGCGTGAAGGACGCGCAGAGCTTCGAGTTCCAGCTCCCGGAGAAGCGCAAGGCATCGCTCACGAAGGTCGAGCTGACGCTGACGCCGACGTTGCTGGCGACGATGTTCGACGCGCTGCCGTACCTCGCCGAATACCCGTACGGCTGCGTCGAGCAGACGCTCTCGCGCTTCGTGCCCGCCGCCATCGCGCGCCGCGCGGTGAAAGATCTCAACGCGCCCAACACGCGCGTCCCGGCCAACCTCGACGACATGGTCGCCAGGGGGCTGCAGCGGCTCTACGACTTCCAGCACTCCGATGGTGGCTGGGGTTGGTGGCAGAGCGACAACACCAACCTGTGGATGACAGCGTACGTGGTGAGCTCACTTTCGTTGGCGAAGTCGGCTGGGCTCGACGTGCGCGCCGACGTCATCTCGCGCGGTCGTGACTTCCTGAAGAACAACCTCGGCGCGGGGCTCAACTCGCCCGAGACGCACGCCTACATGGTGTACGCGCTGGCGAGCACGGGTGGCGCTCCGAAGGCGGCGGTCGACACGGTGTTCTCGCGTCGCACCTCGCTCACGCCGCGGGCGCGCGCGCAGCTCGCGTTGTCGCTGCAGTACATGAACGATTCGCGCTCGCGCATCGCGGTCGAGAACCTCGACGACATCGTGAAGGCGGCCTCGTCTCCCAAAGCCCTCGGGGGCGACGGCGTTGGGGGGAGAAACGATGCCGCGGTCGGTGACGCCAACGACGCGTGGAGCACCAGCGCGGCGATCGAAGCGACGGCGTTCACCTTGATGGCGTACGTGCGACACGACCTGAAGTCGCCGCTCATCGCGCCGCTGACCGACTTCCTGATTCTGCGTCGCAACGGTGGCCGCTGGCGCAACACGCGCGACACGGCGTTCGCGGTGTACGCGCTGGCGGATCTGGCGCGCAAAGAGAACGCCGCGGCCAGGAGCGGCCTGTTCGTCATCAGCGTCAACGGCAAGGAAGTGAAGCGCGTGCCGTACAGCAAAGGCGGGCTCGACCTGACGGCGCCGGTGGTGCTCACCGATGCGCAGCTCGTCACCGGCAAGAACGTCATCACCGTGAAGCACGACGGCTCGGGCACCGGCTACTACGGCGCGCTCTACGACGTGTTCAACATGAACGACTTCATCAAGGGCGTCGGCGGCGACGTGAAGGTGAAGCGCACGTACACCATGCTCGGCAAGCCGAGCGGCGATCGTCCGGCGCCCACCAGCGCGGAATACGGCATGCCCGTCGAGTCAGGAGTGCGGGTGCGCGTCGACGTCGAGATCACCGCCAACAAGGCCGTCGAGTTCGTGATGCTCGAAGACTTGAAGCCCGCGGGCTTCGAAGCGGTGCAGCTGCAGTCAGGTCCCGCGGTCTGCAACTACGCCTGCGCGCACGCCGAGCTCCGCACGGATCGCGTGGCGATGTTCTTGTCGGCGATTCCGGTCGGCACCACCAGGCTCAGCTACGAGCTGCGCGCCGAGGTGCCGGGCCGGTTCGCCGCCCTGCCCGCTCGCTTCGAGGCAATGTACGCACCGGAGATCCAGGCGACGGCAGACGAGATGCGCTTTGAGGTGCGCGACGCGCCCGAGGGCCAGGCGACGAAGTAACCCGGCCGACCGTGTGGGTGTGCAACGCAATCGGCGCTGCCCGATCGATTGCACTCAGTTTTTGAGAAAGGGGTCACCGCTTGCACCATGCGGTCCCCACTCTTCCTCACGCTCTTCGTCCTCGCTGGCTGTGCTCACGTGAACCGGTCGGAGGCGCTCAGCGCCAACTTGTTCGACGTGATGAGCGACGCCGAGATCGCGCGCGCGGCGATCGCCGAAGCGGTCGGTGAGCTGCACCAGGTGACGGCCATCGACGCCGACGGCTTCGTCACCGAGGGTCAGTCAGCCTTCGCTTCGCGCGAAGAACGTCTGAGCTTCGAGCGTCGCGTCGACGCCATCGTGCGCGCGAAGATCTACGGCCAGGGCCCGACGCTGCAGCTGCTCCGCGTTCGCTGCGAGCAGAGCCACCGTGCGGGTTGGGTCGCCTGGCCGCGCAACGAAGGCCTCGCGCTCCGCGCCTGCGAATACGGAGACGCCGCGGTCACGCTCCACTCCCTCTTCAAGAAGCCGCTGCTCCAGCGCGCGTTCATCGAGCTGATGCTGGAAGCAGCCGAAGACCCCATCCTCGCCGGGCAGGTGAAGCGCAAACTGGTGCGCCTGGAACGCACAGGTGTCCAGCCCTACCTGCTGATGGTCGAGCGTTGGGACAGGGTTGAAGGCTTCCGCCCGCGCGGCTGAGGGTGGTATTGAGACGGGTGGCCGAAGTGAGTGGCTCCCGATGAAGAGAAACATCCTGTTGTTGGCCGTCTGCGCATTGGCGTGCGGTCGACCCGGTGTCCACGTGAAGGACAGAACCTGCGGCGGCTGTTTCGACGCCGACGGGACCTGTCTGCTCGGCAATCAGCCCGAGGCGTGCGGCGTCGGCGGAGCGATGTGCGTGGTGTGCGCGGGCGATCAGCAGTGCGGTGGAGGCACCTGCGTCGCCTTCGACGGTGGCACGTTGATGCCCGACAGCGGCACCATCGCTCCTGACGGCGGCCTCGAGGACTGCTCGGCCGCGGCGAAGCTCATCTATGTGCTCGATCAAGATCGCACGCTGCTCTCGTTCGACCCGTTGAAGCTCAACACCAGCACGATGGATGCGTTCACCGAGGTGGGCCGCATCAGCTGCCCGGCCGATCTCGGAGCCGAGCCCTTCTCGATGGCGGTCGATCGATCGGCGACGGCGTGGATCATCTACGACAGCGGCGAGCTGTTCACGGTGGACCTGCAGCACGCTCCGCTGGAGTGCGTGAAGACGGTCTTCGTTCCCCAATACGGCGTCGCGAAGTTCGGCATGGGCTTCGTCGCCAACGAGCCGGGCAGCAGCGACGAGACGCTCTTCATCTCGGGCAGCGAGCTGAACGGCACGCTCACCTCGACGCGCTTCGGCACGCTCAACGTCGCGCCGCCGCACCAGCTCACGCTGCGCGGCACGCTGGCGGGCGCTCCAGAGATCTCCGGCACTGGCGACGGCAAGCTGTGGGCCTTCTTCCCCAACGTCGCTCCGCCGAAGGTGGCGCAGCTCGAAAAGGGCGATGGCGGAGTGCTTCGCTCGTTCACCGCGCAGCAGCTGAGCGGCAGCCCGCGCGCGTGGGCGTTCGCGGTGTGGGGCGGGGACTTCTTCCTCTTCCTGGAGCGTGACGTCGATCTGTCGACCAACGTCTGGAAGATGGACGGCACGACCGGAGCGTTGACCCGCATCACCGCGCTCTCGGCGCGCCACATCGTCGGTGCGGGTGTCTCGACCTGCGCGCCCGTCGAGATCAATTGAAGCTCGGGCAGCGCCTCTAGAGCAGGCCGCTCGCGAGCAACGCATCACGCAGCGGCTCGGTGTGCGGCACGTCGAGGAGGTGATCGATCTTCCACGTGCCGTCGTCGCGAAAGCGCACCGTCACCGCGAAGGGGATCTTCGCTCCAGCGTGCTCCAGACCATTCACGGCGACCAGCCACACGTCGCCTGACCCACCGGTGTTGCGCACGTCGAGGTGCACCTCGTTTCCGCCGAGGTGCCAGCCTCCCTCGACGCGTTCGAAGCCACCCCGCACGGAGAGAGGCACAGCGAGCACCCGCGCGATCTTCTGGAGGATCAATGGGGGACCCAGGGCCAGGAACGGTGCGAAGTCGAAGACGCGATCGACGAGTTCCACGTGCAGCTCCGCCACCATCTTCAGAAAGCCTGGCTCGCGCCTTCGCTCCCGCAGCTCGAGCAGGTGCGGGTTCTCGAACGGCCCCACCGGAATGTCCACGCGCCGACGGTCGCTCAGCTCGAGCGAGAAGCGCGTGAAGGTCGCCTGGCCGTCACCCTGAATTCCCTGGTCCAACACCGCGCGCCACAACGCCTCGAAACCGAGCGCTTCGGTTTCGAACGTCGCATCGCGCATGGGCTCGGCGTCGCGATCGAACGTGTCGTGCGACCAGAGCGCGATCACGTTCAGGGAGGAATGCACACGCCGTTCACGTCACACGTCCCCATGCAGGGAGACGTGCACGCGGTGATGGCCTGCAGATTCGCCGACGCGCCGCGCACGCCCGCCGTGCCCGAGCTGGTGCTCGAACCCGGAGAGCTCCCGCCCGTTCCCGCCTGGCCGCCGGTGTCGATCACCGCCGAGGTCAGGAAGGTGTTGGTCGCCGAGAAGCCGTTGACGGGAACGTTGAAGGTGAAGACGCCGAACGACGGACCACCCGCGCCGCCGCCGCCGCCACCACCCGGCCCGCCGTTGCCGCCTTCGCCACCCTTGCCGCCCACCGAGCTGCTCCAGCGCGCCGCGTTGCCGCCGAAGCCGCCTGCGCCGCCGAGGCCGCCGGCTCCACCGAAGCCGCCGTCACCGCCGCTGCCGCCCGACGCGCGCTGAATGCGATTGGAGAGAATCGTTGGCAACGCCGCGCCCGCGGTGCTCGAGGTGATGACGATGCCGAACGAGCCGCCGCCTGCGCCGCCGAAGTTGCCGCCCGTTCCTCCGCAGCCACCTGCGCCTGCGCCGCCGCCGGTCGCGCCGATCTCCCACGCCTGACAACCACCGGCGGTGAAGCGCGCCACGCCTCCACCCGCCCCGCCGCCGCCGCCACCCTGCGCCGCGACGCCCGCCGCGCCCGCGAGCGCCGACGTCGGAGAGGCCACCCATCGCCCGCCGATGAAGCTCCCGAAGCGAGACCGCGCCGGAGCGCCCGCGCCACCGCCGCCACCCATGCCGTCCGCGCCCGGTTTTCCATCGAGGCCGTCGTGCTGCTGAATCGCCGTCGGGAAGCCCGACTCGGTGACGTGACTGCAGCTGCCGCCCGAGAGGTTGTCGAAGCTCCAGTCGAAGCCGCCGGCGCCGCTGCGACTCGTCGGCGGCGGGTTGACGTAGGTCTGCTGCACGCCGGTGTTGTTCGCGAACGTGTACACCGGGCACACCACGTTGCCGCCGACCTCTCCGTTCGAGATGGGGCACGTGGCGTTGATGCCCGCCGCTCCGCCCGCGCGGTGATTCATGACGGAGCACGTGCCGTTGGCGAAGAAGTTCGAGTTGGTGCCGCGTGCGCCGTTGAGCGCGCTGGTCGCCTGACGCCCAAAGCCCTGGCTGCCCGTCGCGCCACGACCGCCCACGCCGCCGCGGCCTGCGATGACGTCGTTGCTCTGCAGCACGAAGCGCGGGCCGACGTCGCGCAGGTACACGCCGATCGACGTCTCACCGTTCGCGCTCGGGAGCGCGGACTGTGTCGCATCCCACCCGTTGATGACGAAGCCCGACACCACCGTCTCGCGCATCGCGCCCGCCGCGCCGAGCGACTCGGCGTGAATTGGAGCGATGGTCGTCATGGTCGGCGCCACGCCCTGCCACGTCGTGGTGTACAGCCGCGGATCGCGCGCGAGGAAGTCTTGCGCGTAGCCACCGAACACCTGCGCGCCGTCGAAGAGCCGCACGTTCTCGCGGTAGAGCCCCTGCGCGACGAGCACGTAGCGCTTGTTCTGCGACTGCTGCAGCGTGACGCCCGCGGCGATGGTCTGCACCGGCTGGGTGCGCGTGCCGTTTCCTCCCGCCGGAGCGCCTGCGGCGACGAAGATCGCGTCACCCACCACACCGTCGATGCCGTCGCAGTTCTCGTCGACGTACGACGCT
This sequence comes from Archangium sp., assembly GCA_016792935.1. Classification (GTDB taxonomy): domain Bacteria; phylum Myxococcota; class Myxococcia; order Myxococcales; family Myxococcaceae; genus Archangium_A. The sequence continues at coordinate 9,972 of JAEUJS010000487.1, forward strand.
GCGCTTCCGCTCGCCGGAGCGCGATCGGGGAGATCGGTCGTGAGATTGCCCTGCACGCGACGGCACTCGCAGCCGTCGGTGGTGACGCCGTTGACGTTCACCCACTCGAAGGTCGTGCCGCCGACCACTTCGGTGAGGCACGGGCCCATCGTGCAGCGCGGCATCATCGGAGCGAGATCACACACGCCGTTGGTGTGCTGCAGCGTGGGCGAGAAGATCTTGGTGCAGTCGTTGTTGCAGAAGCCGCAGTGCTGCGCGGCCTCGTAGCGGCCCGTCATCTGATTCAAGAAACCTTCGTCGACGCGCGAGTCGCAGTTGTTGTCGCGGGCGTCGCAGATCTCCGGGTTGAAGGTGGTGACGTCGCACGCGCTCCACGAGGGGCCGGCGCCGCACGTCGAGAAGCCGGAGCACGTCATCGCCATCGTGCTGACGGTGCACACGCGCGTGGTGCCTTGCGTCGACGCGTTGCAGCTGCAGGTGTTGGTCGCGGGCGCGCACTGATTCGGCCCACCAGCGAAGGGCTGGCAGGTGTACCCAGCGGGGCAACCGGGAGGGAACGGACTGGTGGCCGAACAATCGCGACCGCACACGCGCGAGCCGTCGATGGTGAGGCACCGAGAGCCCGGTCCAACGCAATCGGCGTCGAGCTGACACGGCGAGCACAACGTGTCGGGCAGCTGCAGACACATCGTTCCGTTCTGGAACGGGAAGAAGCCCGGAGCGCACTGCGTGACGCGGCACACCGGCGCATCGGCCGAGGTGTCGCACGTGGTCGTCACCGCGTTGGCGATCAACCGCGAGCAGTCGTTGTTGCAGCCGCCGCAGTGCGCGTTGGTGCCGTACACACCGCGAATCTGGAAGCCGTCGTCGACCTCTCCGTCGCAGTCGTCGTCTTCGTAGTTGCAGACCTCGTTCGACGGATCGCGCGCGGTGCACACCAGCCCCGCCGACGCGAAGCACACCTGCGGGCCGCGGCAGGTCACGCCTCCGACGGTCTTGGTGCACTCCGGCGCGGTGAAGTCGTCGATGCGGCCGTTGCAGTCATCGTCGGCGCCGTTGCACGTCTCCGCTTGCGCCGCCGGAGCCAGACACGGCGTGAAGCCGCCATCGGCCTGACAGGTCTGATTTCCGGGGCAGGTGCCGAACGCGTTGGGCACGCCACGGCAGGCCTTCTGCAACCCGAGCGTCTCGGGCAGGCAGTCGCACGTCCTTCCTTCGGGCACGCACTGCTTTCGTCCGCCGACGTCACGGCACGCATAGAGCGACGGGCAGCCATCGAACGTGCAGTCACGGCCGCAGAACGAGCCGCCGTCGAGAGAGAGGCAGAGATCGGCTCCTGACGCCCCGCACTCGAGATCGTCGCTGCAGCTCTGGCAGAGCAACGGCTGCGGCACGGTGCACAGCGGAGCGATCACTCCTCCCGTCGGCACGCTCTTGCAGTCGTACGAAGCCGGGCACGCGTTGACGCCGCCGTCGGCGAGCGCAGCGCAATTTTGCGTGCAGAACGCGCCGGTCGGCCCACCGACGCAGAAGTTCGACGCGCACTCCATGCCCGCGTCGCACGGCTGACCGAAGCGCTTCTTGCCGAACTCCGGGCCGCCGTCGGGAATGATCAACGTCGTGCATTCCTGATTCACGCACCGCAAGCCCATGGGGCAGTCGGCGTCGAACACGCACGGCGATTCAGGAGGAACGAACAAGGTACGACCGCACGCGGCGATCGCCAGCGAGAGCAGACCGATTTTCAGGACCGTGGAGGGTTTCATTTAGAAGCTCTCCACGCTGAAGAGGATGCCGGTCGCGCCATCGCCGCCCTTGAAGCCGGTGCCCGCGGGTGACGGACCGCCGACGCCGCCCGGTCCCACGCCGGTGACCGGAGGAAGCGGGAAGCTGTTGCGCGAGGCGTAGTTCGCGCTGGTGATGCTCTGACCTGCGATGCCGAACACGCTGCCGCCGCAGCCGCCGCCACCTCCCGAGCCTGCGCCGCCGTTTCCGCCGCGACCGCCGGGGCCACCCTGGCCCGCGCACCACGCCGCCGAGGTGTTGAGGCCACCGCGGCCGCCCTGCCCGCCGAGGCCGCCGTAGCCGCCCGCGCCGCCATTGCCGCCGAAGCCACCGAAGCCGAAGTCGAAGACGTTGCCGTCGATCTGCGGAGGGGTGCCGACGATGAAGATCGCGAACGACGCTCCGCCGCCTGCGCCGAATTGTCCGCGTCCACCGCCGCAGCCGCCTGCGCCGCCGCCGCCGCCCGTGCCGCCGAGATCGCCGACCAGTCTTCCGACGGTGCACGTCGAGGGATTCGCGTTGCGCACGCAGCCGCCAGCGCCGCCGCCTCCGCCGCCGCGTCCGGGTTGACCGTCGTTACCCTGCGTGCCGGCCGTCGTCGTCCAGTCGCCGTTGACGATCGAGCCACGCGCGACGACGCAGCCGAGGCCGGGGCCTTGCGGCAAGCCGTCTCCGCCGTTCTGCGCGGCGCCGCCAGCCAATCCGTTCCCGGGAACGGTGCAGTCGTATTTGCAGAACGCGGTCTGCGACGGATCGGAGTGTGCGTACGTCGCGTTCGAGCCACCTGCTCCATTCAGCCCGCCGCCGCCGTATTGCTGCGGGTCGAGGTTGAGATCGGAACCAGCGCCGGGATTTCCGCGCGTCAGCAGCGGGCACGTCATGTTCGAGCCGGGCTGGCCACCAACCTGCGTCTCGCCGATGCAGTCGGGCGTGTTGCACTCGCGCGCGTTGAGCCCACTGACGCCGCTCCCGCCGTTGGTTCCTGCGATGCCCGAAGAGGCCGGAGTGCCGTCGCCGCCGCGCCCACCGACGAGGTGGTTGTTCTGGATCACCAGCCCCGGAGAGCCGTTCACGTAGATCGCGAACGAGTTCTTCGCCTGCACACCCGGAGTGGGCCGCGAGATGACGTCGTACCCGCGAATGGTGAAGCCGCTGATGACGGTGCGGCTGGAGAGGCCTTCCGCGTTCACCGTGCCGCGTCGCTGCACACCGGTCGGCTCGGACGCCTCGATGAACGTGGGGAACAAGATGATGTCGCGCCGCGCGAAGTTGGGCGCGTAGCCACCGAACACCTGCACGCCGTCGGTCAGCACCACCTGCTCGGCGTACGTGCCCTGCGCGACGAGGATGGTGGTGTGGATGCCCGGGCGGAACGCGGCGATGGCCTCGGAGATGGTGCGGAACGGATTGGTGCGCGTGCCCTGCGAGCTCGTGCTCTGCGCCCACACGAACAGTGACGTCGCCGCGACGCCGTCGACGAGATCGCAGTTGCGATCGACGTACGGCAAGCCCGCCGCCGGATACGTGGACCAGCGTTCGGGCTCATCGGTCACCGTCGGGTTCGAGGGGCACTCGCAGCCGTTGGTCTCCTCGAGATCGGGGTTGGCGAACTGGAAGGTCGTGCCGCACGTGCCGCCGTTGCAGACCGCGCCTGCGCCGAAGGCGTTGATGCAGTCGGAGTTGGTGTTGCACGTGCGCGAGCAGAAGCCGTTGTTGCAGGTCTCGCCGCCGCCGCAGTTCATCGCGGTGGTGCAGGTGCGAACGCACTGTCGGTAGGTCGGGTGGCAGATCGCTCCGCCGGAGCACTCGCCGTCGACGCGGCACGGGCCACCACCGCTCACGCGCTCCGTCGTGCACGAGGCGATCGCGCAGCGTGGAGCCATCGCTCCACCCGTCGCGCAGCCACCGATGGCGTGCTGAATCGTCGGAGAGAAGCGCGCGAGGCAGTTGTTGTTGCAGGCGCCGCAGTGCGCGTCGGTGTCGTACGTGCCGGTGCCGCGCGTGTTGATGAAGCCCTCGTCGATCATCCCGTCGCAGTCGTTGTCGCGTGTGTCGCAGAACTCAGCGGAGGTCGTCGAAGTGTCGCACGCGCCGAACGAGCCGTTGGCCGCGCAGGTCTGGGTGCCGATGCAGGTCGCTCCGGCGTTGGAGATGAAACAACTGCGCGTGAAGCCCACGTGCTGCAGATCGCACTGGCAGGAATTGCCGCGCGGCACGCAGAGCTTCTTGCCGTTCACCAGCTGGCAGGCGGAGTTGGTGGGGCAGCAGCCCTGATCACCGATCACACCAGTGCAGCCCGCGTACGTCGAGGTGACGTCGCACGACTGCGCGCAGAACGTGTCGGGATCGTTTCCGACGTTCACGCACTCATCTCCGGGCACGCGGCAGTCGGTGCTGGTGGTGCACGGGCGGCACTGAGAGGTGACGGCGAGCTCGCAGATCTGCGCGTTCGGGCCGGCGGGGTTCAGGTACGCGCCCTTCTCGCAGATCTTCGGAACGCACTGGCGCATGCCTCCGCGCAGCTCGCACGCGGCGGCTCCGTTGATCACCACGCCGCCATCGTTGGCGAGGTGTTCGAGCACCACGTCGCAGTCGGTCGCGCACGAGCCGCACGCGTGCACGCTGACGTAGTTGCCCATCGCGTCGACGAGGCCGTCATCGACCTGGCCGTTGCAGTCGTCGTCGGCGCCATTGCACAGCTCGGCCTTCGGGTCGGGAGCGCTGCAGGAGAACGCGTAGCCGGCGTCGGGATTTCCGCGGCAGCTCCACAGACCGGTGCACGACACGCCCTTGCGGCAGTTCGGGTAGCCGACGAGCCCAGTGGTGATGAGATCGGAGTCGGCCTGATCAGTGAGCCCGTCGCAGTCGTTGTCGATGCCATCGCAGACCTCATCGCTCGCGGTGCGCGCATCACAGCCACTCCACGTGCCGTCGCCCTGGCAGGTCTCGACGCCGAAGCACGTCGCGCGCGGAGAGGTGCGCTTGCACGAGCGCGTGAGGCCCGCGGTGATCGCGCTGCACTCGCAGCTGTTCGTCTGCGGGATGCACTGGCGCAACGCCACGCCACCGTCGGTGGAATTGGGAACGTTGCGGCACACGGAGCCCGCGGGGCACTGCTGGGTGAGTGAGCAGTCGGTGGTGCAGAACTTCCCAGAGGCCCCGACCTGGGTGCAGCGATCACCCGCCGCGTTGCAGTCTGCGTCGTTCATGCACGCGAGGCACTGCACTTCGATCGGCGGCACGCAGATGAAGCCCTGGCCCGGCGTCGGAGATTGTTTGCAGTCCCAACCCTTGTTGCAGCCGATGCCTCCGTCGATGGCGCAGATCGCGCTGCATACGCGGCCGTTGCCGGGGCCGCGCACGAGGCACGGCCCAAAGAGACACTGGCTGTCTTCGGTGCACGGCCAGCCCTGCTCACCGGGAGTGCCGGCGTCGGGAATGACGAAGCACTTGCCGTTCACGCACTCGGCGTTCGAGGCGCAGTCGTCCTTCACTTTGCATTCGCAGGTGCCGTCTTTGAGGCAGTCCGGCTCGCGCACGGGGGCGAGACAGCCGGTCAGCACACTCAGCGTGGCGAGGAGACCCAACCACTTCGTCGCGTTCATTGCGTCTTTCGGTACTGCATGCAGGCCGGCCAGCCGGGGCGGACCATACACACGCCTCCGAGCAGCTTGTAGTGCTACGAACCCGCCCATGCCTTCACGGAATCTGCTCTCGAGCGTGGTCGTTCCGACCGATTTTTCCGAGGGAGCGCAGCACGCGTTGGACCGGGCGTTGCGCCTTCCGCTGGGGCCGAAATCGAAGCTGACGTTGCTGCACGTGTTGCCCGACGACATCCCCGGGAAGCTGCGAAAGGAAGCGATCGCCGAAGCGGAACGCAGCCTCGAGAAGACCGCCGCGCGCGCGTCGCAGGAGATCTTGCGAGCGGGCATGAAGGTGCAGGTGGTGAGCGACGTGGTCGAGGGCGTGGCGAGCGAGCAGATCTTGAAGCGTGCGCACACGGTGGAAGCCGATGTGATCTGCATGGGCCGGCACGGTCGGAGATCGCTGACGCAGGTGCTGCTGGGCTCGGTGAGCTCGAAGGTGGTTCGGGTGAGCGACCTGCCGGTGCTGGTCGTGAAGTCGCATGGGCTTCAGCCCGGTGGCGCCGCCAGCAAGGCGGGGCTGAACCCGTATCGGCGCGTGGTGGCGGCCATCGATCTCCTGAAAGGATCCGATCGCGTGCTCAAGGCGATGAAGCCCTACGTCGAGGGCGTGGTCGATCTGAGCGTGCTGCACGCGTCGACGATTCCGTACGAAGACTTCGTGCTGCTCGACAGCAGCCGCGTCGAAGAACTGCGCGTCGAGGCGCTGAATCAAGCGACGAAGGACCTGCGCTCGCTGGTGACGAAGGCCGGTCTGGTTCGCGCGGAGCCGAAGGTTGCGGCCGGTGATGCGCGACTGCTGATTCTCGAAGAGGCGAAGGCCCACACCGCGGAGTTGATCGTGGTCGGCACGCGCGGCGTGAAGGGTTTGAAGCGCGTGGTGGTGGGCAGCGTCGCGGAATGGGTGTTGGCCAACGCGTCCTGCGACGTGCTGGTGGCGCGCGCGTGAACACGCTCGTGATCGCGCTCTTGCTCGCGGCTGATGTCGGAACGGCGTCGGTGGAGTGGAAGTCGATCGAGGTGACGTCGACTCCGGTTGGGCTGTTGCCCGATGGCGGCGTGAAGCTCGATGCGCTGGCGTTCAAGGGAGCGGTCGAGCTCACGTCCACCGCGGAGACGTTCGGCGGACTCTCTGGCCTGCGCATGTGGAACGGAAAGCTCTACGCCGTGGCCGACAAGCGCGGCACGTTGTTCCGCTTCGCACCGACGCACGATGCGAAGGGCAACCTCACCGGAGTCAGCGGCGCGGAAGCCACGAGCCTCGACATCGGAGACGCCGAAGCGCTCGAGTTCGCCAACGGCGCGATGTGGGTGAGCAATGAAGACAGCACGACGATCTCCTCGTTCGCGGTGACGAAAGATCAGATCAGCTCGAGCGCAACGCGCGCGGCGATGCCGACCGAGGGGTGGAATCTGGCCCGCAACAAAGGCTTCGAGGCGATCGCGATCTCGAAAGACTGCGCCCTGATGTTCTCGGAGCTGAGCGGGATGGGCTTCATCGGCAAGCCGGACGCGATCTTCACCGCGCCTCCGAACTTGAGCGCGCTCGCGTGGCCGCCCGACTTCTCACCGACCGACGTGCACTGGGTGACGCCCGGAAAGTCCGCGCTCGTCGTGCTGCGGAAGTTCGACGGCAAGGCATACGGCGGCATCGCACGCGTCACGATGAGCGGTTGCTCGCCGAAGGACTTCAAGCTCCAGGTGCTGACGACGTGGGGAGAACCGGTGCTCGTCGACAACTACGAAGCGCTCGTGGTGGTTCCTGGTGCGAAGACCGACACGTTGTTCGTGCTCTCCGACGACAACTTCAAGAGCAAGGGCCCGCAGCACACGTACCTGCTCGAGTTCTCGCTCGCCCACTGAGCTGCGCCCGAAATCGAGTGGTACCAAAGTGTTTTCGGCGAGGTCAGACAGCGCCTCATCCGCAGTCTTCGAGCGCATGGAACACCGCGCCTATCCCCGCATTCCGCCGCAGCTGGCTGCCGACACCGGAGGTCCGTGGGTCGCGACCGAGAAGCTCCACGGAGCCAATCTGGTCGTCGCCTTCGACGGCGCACGCGTTCGCATCGGCGCACTGCGACAACGGCGGCTTACTTGAGGAAGGCAGTGACGGCGTCGGCCTTCGTCTCACCAGCGGTCGGCTCGATGATGATCGACTTGTCCTTGCCGACCACGATCACCAGGCGGTCGCTCAGCGCGAGCGCGGCCTTGAGATCGGGGCGCGCCTTCAGAATCGCGAAGTACGCATCCGACAGGTACTTCACCTTGAGCGACTTCGAGGTGCCGTTGACGGCCTCGGAATCGATCCACCCGCCGTTGCGGTACATGAAGGTGCGACCTGACGCGGTGCGAACCGGATCCGACACGCGCTCGGCCTCGTCCTGCTCCTTCATCTTCTTGAGCGCGCGGCTGACCGCGATGCCGTCCTTGCCGTCGGCCTTCTTCATGGCCTCTTCCTTCGCCGGGCCCCGCGCACCGCGACCGAACGCCGAGTCGAAGTCATCGCTCGGCGCTTCCGCTGCCGTTACTGGCGCCGGGCTCTTGTCGGCCGGCTTCGTCGACGGAGCCGACGGCTGCGCCAAGCCACCACTGCCACCAAGCGAGAAGCCGCTGGCCGAACCCTTCGGAGCGGACTTCTCTTCGGCACCGCGGAACACCCACGGGTCCGGACGCGGCGGAGGCGGAGGACGGTTCTGGTTCTGCGCGACCGGCAGCGGCGTGTCTTCGACCACCAGGTACGAGGTGTACGGCGTCACGATGCCGTACTTCTTGCCGAGCGCGACGACCTCTTCCTTGAGCTCCGCGCGCTCACCGCGCAGACGGATTTCCTCGAGGAGGTAGCCGACCTTGCGAATGGCCCACAGGCGCGGAACGAAGTCGTACTGCTTGCTCTCCTTCGTCGCGTCGCCGCGGTACTCGAAGACCTGCTTCTTGCCGTTGAAGTTACCGGTCAGCACCACGGTGCCGTCCTTCGGCGTGCGGTAGCGGCCCATGACGACCAGCTGCGCGCCCTTGAAGAGATCGCCCAGGCGCTTGGGGTACACGTCGTAGGCACCGAACGCCGAGAGATCGAGCGCGAGGTCCGACAACACCGGGTTGGCGACCTTGTCGTAGAAGCCACCGACCTTGAGCTCGAAGTCGCGGCCGTCCTTCGCGAAGTCAGACGTGCCCTGGCCCTCGTCGGCGATGCGATCGAGCAGACGCGCGTTCAAGTCGTCGCCGACGCCAAAGGTGAAGACGCGCGAGCCGGTGTTGGCGGCCCTGGCGTCCTTGGCGATGGCGTTCTCATCGGTCTCTCCGACCGTGGGGTGACCGTCGGTGATGAACATCACCATGTGCGGGCGATCGCCGCGGTTCGCTCCATCTTTGAGCGCGCGCGTCATCGCCTCGTCGATCGCGGTGCCGCCGATCGCTTCCATGCCTGAGACGAACTCCACGGCCTTCTTCACGTTCGCTTCGCTGGCGAGCTGCGGCTTCTCGAAGAGCGCCTCGACGTCGGTGGAGAAGCGCACCACGTTGAACTCGTCCCTGGCGTTCAACTTCTGCACGCAGTACTTCAGCGTGTCGCGCGCCAGCTTCATGCGATCGCCCATCATCGAACCCGAGGTGTCGATCACGAACGTGATGCGCTTGGCGAGCACCTCGTCGGCCTTCAGCTCGGCGCGCGGAGAGATGAGCGCCATGAAGAAGCCCGGCTGTTCGGGGTCGGGGCGGTGCGACATGAACGTGAGCCCGACCGCCTTGTCGGACACCGTATAAAAGAGATCGAGGTCCTTGCTGATGTCGGCGCCCGCGCCCATCTCGAGACCGGTGATGGCGTCGTTCTCACCCTTGCGCGACACGCCCAGCTTGTGGGTCGGCGAGTAGATCGAGCGGAGCGGGACCTTGCTCTTGATGTTCGCGCTGAACACGAAGTCCTGCTTCACGGTCAGCCGCGGAGCGCCACGCGACGAAGCGCCGAGCGGGTAGTGGTACTGGTAGAGGCCCGCGTTGAAGTCGAGCACCTGGGAGAACGTGAGTTCGATCTTCTGCTCACCGTTCGCCGGCACGGGGAACACGCGCGCACGGAACGCGTCGGTGTCGACGTACTCGAGCAGACCGGGATCCTGCAGACGGCGAACGATGCCCTCGTAGATCTCGGTGGCCTTCTGCTTCTCGAGCACCTCGCCCCTGGTCTTCTTGCCGTTGATCCACAGGTAGAAGTCCTGCAGCGCGGCGCCCTTCGGCAGCGGGAAGACGTAGTGCGCTTCGAGCTGACGCGAGCTGGAATTGACGAAGACCTGCTCGACCTTCGTGACCGCAGCGCCGTCGACGATCTCCGCCGAGACGCGCTGGTACTTGATGCCCAGCGGCCCCATCGAGGTGTCGGTCGGAATCAACATGCCCTGCGCGAGCGCGAGCGGCGCGACCAGGACGGATGCCAGGAGAATCAGTCGGTTCATTTCCCCTCCAACGGGTGAGAGCGCGAGACGATCTCCCTGCGCTCGCAAAGCGGCGGAACCATTCCACAAGTCCCCGCGTTTCCCTACATTGGCGCGGTGTTTGCCACGCTCGTCCTCCTGGCTTTGGGCCAGGTCACGCCGCCGCCGCTGATCACCCCCGACACGCCGGAGGCGCCACTCGAAGTGAGAGACGATCAGATCAGCGCGCCGGCCAGAGCGGGAGAGCCAGGCCTGTCGAGTGACGCCACGCCCCGCGCGCCGAGCGTCCGCGACGCGCGCATTCGACTCGCGTCGTTGCGCGCAGAACCTTCTCCCAGCCTCGGCGCGCCCATCGCCGTCCTCGCAGGAGGGATCGGCTTCATCGGCGTCAGCGCGTTGTTCGCATACGTCGGCCTGGTGATGGTGAGCATCCCGACGAGCGGTGCGGTTCTGTCGGCCGCCACTGCATTCCTCGTCATCGCGGGGCTCGCGGCGATCCCCGGTTTGATCATGACCATCGCCGGCGTGCGCTGGTTGGTCATGGAGCTGAGGAACAAGCGCGAGAAGAACCGTGAGATCCGCGCGCTGGAAGAACAGATTCGCCGCTCGCCGGTGGACCCCGTGGTGCCGCTCGGACCGGTGCCTTCCGTGAGCGTGCCGCCGCCGTCGTTGCTGCTGGCGACGTTCTGATTTCGGCCCTACGGTGCCGCGCCGCAATGGCTGAAAATCAACAGAGCGCCCCGAGCACGACTGCTCCCGCAGAGAGCTCGATGCAGGCGCCGTTCAAGTGCACCCAGTGTGGCTTCGTTTCGGTGGCGAAGCTCAGCCCCAAGACGATGGGCCCCGCGTTCTTCTTGAATCGCGCGCGAGAGCGTCTGACGAAGGACGCCAACGAGTTCGCGGCGCTCGGAAAGTGCCCGAAGTGCAACGACGAGCACGCGCAGGCGCGCGCGAACCACAAGTCGGCGCTCAACGCGACGCTCGTCACGCGCACCCTGCTGGAAGCGGTGGCGGTCACCACCACGCTCGTCTTCCTCGCGCACGCTCCGCTGCTCATCGTGCTCGCGGGGTCGCTGCTCGCGTTCGGTGCGTTCAACTACCTCGACACGGCGTGGCAGCGTGATCTCGACGCGCTGGTGCAGGTCACTCCGCCGAACGCCGAGCTGGAAGTGTCCGAGCCGCCGGTTCGCCCGCCTCCGCCTGCGCCGAAGCCCGAGCCCGACAGCTTCATGGACTGGCTGATCCCGGGCGGAGTGCTGGTGCTCGGCCTGCTGCTCGCGTGGAAGTTCGTCGGCAACGCGCTCGCCCTCGACAGCCAGCGCGCCGTCGAGCTCGACACCACTGCGCAGCTCGTGCAGTTCGCGATCTCGATCGGCGCGCTCGGCGTGATCGGCTGGGGCCTCTACCGGCACTGGGAAGGCAAGAGCCACCTCGGCCAGCGGCTGCGCGATCGCCTGCTGCTGGTGCTCGGGCTGCTGGGCTTCCTCGGCTACTTCAACTTCGGGCACCTGCACTTCGGCAACTTCGTGCACGTGTGGGACACGTACCACTACGTGATGGGGGCCAAGTATTTCCCCGAGCTCGGCTACGAGAAGCTCTACGACTGCACCACGGTCGCCAACTACGAGAACGGTCACACCGATGAGGTCGCGCGGCAGACGTACACCGACCTGCGCACCAACATCATCATCAAGACTGACGAGATCATCGCGCACCCCGAGCGCTGCAAGGAAAGCTTCACGCCCGAGCGGTGGCAGGCGTATCGCACCGACGTCGCGGCGTTCCGCGCGATGGTGAACGAGGGCCGGTGGCGCGAGATCCACCTCGACCACGGCTACAACGCCACGCCGGTGTGGACGCTGGCGGGCTACGCGCTCACCAACGCCTCGGGCGCCAACGTGACGATGCAGCAGCTCACGCGGCTCAACCTGTTCGATCCGCTCTACCTGCTGCTGACCGTGATCATGATCTATTGGGCGTTCGGCCCGCGCGCGTTCGCCATCGCGGCCATCGTGCTCGGCTGCCACTTCCCCAATCGCTACTACTGGACGGGTGGCGCGTTCCTTCGCCACGACTGGATCTTCTGGTTCGTCGCGTCGATCTGCCTGCTGCGCAAGAACAAGCCGGAACTCGCAGGAGCCGCGTTCGCGTACACCACCCTGCTCCGCCTGTTCCCCGGTCTCGCCGCGGCCGGAGTCGCCGTCGGTGCGCTCGAATACTTCCGCCAGAACAAGAAGCTCGACCCGCGCTTCACGAAGTACGTCATCGGCGGCGTGGTGACGACGGCGGTGCTGGTCGGCGCGTCGTTCGCCTTCTTCGGTGGCCCGACGACGTGGCAGCGCTTCGCGCAGAACACGGTGAAGCACGCCAACACGCCGCTCACCAACCACATGGGGCTGCGCACGGTGCTCTCGTGGCGGCCCGAATCGATCGGCCAGAAGACCGCGGGCGGGTATCGCAAGACGCTCACCGCGACGCCTGATCTGCGCCTGCAGCTCGATGGAGACGACGAGATCTACGCGCCGGTCGACGGCGACTACACGCTGGTGGTGCGCGGCTCCGCGGCCTCTCCCGTCGCGTATGGAGTGCTCGTCGATGGCCAGCCGCAGGGCACTCCGCTCGATCTGGGCACCTCGATGTTGTCGCTCAGCTCGACGCTCAAGCTCACGCGCGGCGAACACAAGCTCGCGCTGACGCCGCTGTCGGGAGGCGCGCCGATGCCGGCCTTCGAGTCGGTGGCGCTCAACCGCCTCGCGACGCTCGACGGCTGGTGGTACTGGAAGGTGAGTCGCCTCGAGAACTGGCAGCAGGCCAAGCCGCTCATGTGGCTCACGTTCCTCGCGGGCATGTACCTGGTGTGGCTCGCGCTGAAGAACGCCGGCGTCGATCCGTGGCTGGGCGCGGCGATGGGCACCGGCTTCATCGTGATCGGCGCAGAGCTGACCAACTACTACTACTGCTTCTTGATGGGCATCGCGGTGCTCCACGAGAAGAAGCGCGAAGTCGGGGCGATTCTCGTCGCGCTGTGCGCGGTCTCGCACTGGCTCAACTGGGGCCCCAACGCGTGGATGTCGCATTGGCTCGACGAGCAGTACGTGACGATGTCGCTGGCGGCGCTGTTCGCGGTGTTCGCCATCTGGTGGTCGTTCACCAGGAGCGCGTCCGACGCCGTCGCTCCCGAGGAGCCGCTGCCGCTCTTGTTCGGTGATCCGCCGCCTCCGCAGAAGTTGGCGATCGCGGGCGGTGGCTCAGTCGCGGCCAACGACGCAGGCGGGTCGGGCGGCGGGAAAAAGAAGAAGAAGAAGAAATGAGAGCCGCGGGCCTCGCGGTCGTCATGTTCCTCGCAGCGTCGTGCAGCCGGTGCTCGTCACCGGCGACGACTGATTCCGGTGCGATCGATTCCGGCGTGGCCACGGTCGAGCTCGTCGAGCTGCATGGGCGCGTGTTCGACGCTGACGGCGCGCCGGTCGAAGGGGCGACCATCTCGGCCTTCGGCGACCCGGAGACCTGGGCGCCCCAGCAGTTCCTCGACCGTGGAGAGGGCCGCGACTGCGTGCGCTCGCCACTGGCGTGCCCTGGAAATCCAGCCGCGCGCGTCGAGGTGTGGCGCCAGCTCGACTCAGGAACACTGGTGTTTCCGAAAGCACTCGCCACCACGACCTCGGCAGGCGACGGCACGTTCGTGCTGCGTTCCCCGGAGCGAGACGTGGTGATCTCCGCCTCTGTCGCGGGCCACGTCGCGTGGGCCACGACGCGCGAGACCCCGTGGGCCGACGTCGAGCTGACCTTCGTGCACCCCGGTCAGGAGATCGGCATCGTCGAGCTGCCGATCGTCGCCGTGACGTCGATCGACCCGTTCACGCGAACCGTGACGCGCGAGCCGTGGGATGGCGGACGGACCTGGGCGTCGGGCGCTCCGTGGTACGGCGTCGAGTTCGTTCCCGACGCGGGTATCGAGACGCTCTTCGAGATCACCCGCAACGGCCGCCCCGCCGAGGCCACCATCGAGCTCAGCTGCGGCCTCGACGGGTTCCAGCGCCTGAGCACCGACGGCGGGCGCGCACGCACGCTCCGGCAGGCGAAGGTCTGCCGCGTCGAGGTTCGTTCACCCGACGGCTGGCACGACACCTCGACGCTCGAGCACCGGTCCGAGCTGAAGCTCGAGCTTCACCCGCTTCGGCCCCTGCGCGTGCGCTGGTCACCAGCGGTTCGCACGACGTCGGTCGAGGTGCGCGAACTCCCCGATCCGCTCGCATTGGGAGGCGTCGGTCTGGGCGGCCCTCGGCTGGGAACGGGGACCTTCGACGGCGGCGTGGCGCACTTCTGGCCGCGCGCGTTCTCGGGTGAAGACCGAGCGCTCGAGGTGTCCGTCAGACAACCGGGCTTCGTCGCCGCCACCGTGCGCTTCGACGGCGGCCAGCAGACCGAGCTCGACGTCGAGCTGGTCGCCGCGCGCGGAATGACGGGTGTGCTCGTCGACGAGAAACGCCGGCCGGTGCCGAACGTGGCGCTGACCTTCTCGTTCGTCGACGGAGGCGTGGCCGGCACGGCATGGACCGACGCACGCGGCGGCTTCGGTTTCTCGCCCCCTTCACGCGACGTCTTCACCATCAGCGGTGAGCACCTGCTGCTCGGCGCGGTGTTCGCCCGCACCGACGCACACGACGGAACCTTGACGCTCGTGCCTTCCTCGGGGCCCGTCACCGTCGAGCTGATCTTCGAGCGGCCTGATGGCGGGCTGCTGCGCAACGGCCGCGTCACCGTGTGGGACGTCTCGATGGCCACCGACGACGCGGGCACGGTGCGGCTGCCGGGGCGTGCCGCCGGAGAGCAGGACTTCAACGTGCGCGACAGCGAGGTCGTCGAGCTTGGCTTCGTCGACGCGGGCACGGTGAGCCGCCGGGTTCGGCTCTCGAAATGAAACGGCCCGCCTCGATCTCTTCGATCGAGACGGGCTGGTGAACTGCGAGCTGCTGAAGGCGAATTACTTCTTCGCCGGGGGCGCGCCCTTGGCCGGAGCAGGCGCCGGGACGTCCTTGTTGAGCTCGGCCTCGACGGTGATCTTCACGTCGTCGCCGACGAGCACGCCGCCGGTCTCGAGCGCCACGTTCCACGTGAGCCCGAAGTCCTTGCGGTTGATGCTGGTGCTGCCCGAGAAGCCGCGCGTCGGGATGCTCGAGAACGGGTTCTTCACTTCCGGCGTCAGCTCGCCGTCGATGACGACCGACTTGGTGGTGGTCTTGATCTTCAGATCGCCGGTGACCTTCACCTTGTTGCCCTCACCCTTCTCGATCTTGGTCGAGGTGAAGGTGATCGCCGGGTACGTATCGGCCTCGAGGAAGTCCTTGCTGCGGAGGTGGTCGTCGCGCTTCTGCACCATGGTGTTGAGGCCCTTCACGTCGATCGACACCGTGACCTTCGACTTGGTGACGTCATTGTCGTCCAGGTCGACGGTGCCGGTGACGGCTCCGAGCGTGCCCTTCACGGTCGAGACCGCGAGGTGCTTCACGGCGAAGTTGGCCCCCGCGTGCGCGGTGTCGATCTTCCAGGGAGTGCCCGCGAACGCGAACGACGAGGCGGTGAGTGCAGCGGTGAGGATGAGCTTCTTCATGGTGTTTCTCCAATCAGGGTGAACTGCAGCGGCGCCTGTATGCGTCAACGCCATTTCGGGTTTCACGCCGGCGCACTGTTTAACGAGTGCGTCCGGCTTCGCACGAACTTTCAGTGGGGCGCAACATGCGTCCCGGGCGCCTTCGCAACAATGCTCATTTTCAGTTAACAGTGTTGCGTAATGGCACCAATCGACCTCAACCTCGTGCGCGCCTTCGTGGCCGTCTACGAGACGCTCAGCTTCAGCAAGGCCGCCGAACGCCTCGGGGTGCCCCGGTCCACCGTCAGCCGGTCCGTCGTCGCCTTCGAGCGCGAGCTGAAGACCGAGCTGTTCCGTCGCACCACGCGCTCGGTCACCGCCACGGTCGAGGCGCGCGAGCTGTACGACCACGTGTTGCCCTCGCTGCAGTCGCTCGAGCGCGCGCTCGAAGACACGCCGCGCCAGCACGAGCGCCCGAGCGGAACATTGAAGGTCACCGCCACCAACGACATCGGGCTCGCGCTGTTGTCGGAGACGACCGCCCGCTTCATCGCGCGCTACCCCGAGGTGAAGTGCGAGGTGAGCCTCACTCCGCGCGTGGTCGATCTGGTGCGCGAGGGCTTCGATCTCGCGCTCCGTGTTTCGGGACGCAGGCTGAAGAGCGTGTCCAACCTGGTGGCGCGCAACATCGGCACCATTCGCGGTGAACACTTCGCGTCTCCGGCGTACCTCGCGCGGCACGGCACGCCCCGCACCCGCGCCGAGCTCGCTGGCCATCGGCACCTCGCGTTCCGTGGATCGGCCGGGCGCACGCAGCTCAACTCGATGCCGTGGCGGTTGATGACCGACGATTTGCTCTTCGTGCGCGAGGTGGCGCTCAATGATGGGGGCATCGCCGTGCTCCCGACCTTCATGGTCGAGGAGAGCGTGAGCGCGGGTCGGCTGGTGCGTGTACTCGCAGGCGACTTCGAGTTCACCGGGAGCGTGTGGCTGATGCAGCCGAAGCTGAAGAACCCGCCTGCGCGCGTCGCGGCGTTCCGCTCGATGCTGCTCGAGTTCTTGAGGCAACACCCGCTCGACTGATCGGGTTCGCTCCCTCACCCCACCCCCCCAACCCTCTCCCCGAGGGAGAGGGAGATCGTCATCGCCTTCACTGCCCACCGCGACCATCATGCGCGCCATGAAGCCGACGCTTCTTCTGCTCGCGCTGGTCCTCGCGCCCCTCACCGCAAGCGCCGCTGAGTCCCCGCCCGATGGCGGCACGCGGCTGTTCGATCTCCCCGCGCAGCGCACCGATTCGATGATGACGCAGGCGGGCCACAGCCTGCGCTCGTCTCTCCCCAACGAGTGGCTGACGCCGTCGGTCTTCGGCCTCGAGCGCTGGCAGTGGGGAGCGGTGCCCGTCTTCGGCGTGCTCATCGTCTTCCTGACGCTGATCCTCGTACGCGGCTCGCGAATGCTGACGCTGCGACTCAACCGCACGCGCCCCGCGGTGCAGACCGTGCTCGATCGCCTCGACGCGCCGCTGCGCCTCTTCTGGGGCTCGCTGCTGGCGCGCATCGCGCTGCCGCTCCTGACGTTCTCTCCGGGCACGCAAGACGTGTGGGAACGACTCTTCCGCATCAGCTTCGGCCTCGCGTTCTTCTGGGGCTCGCTGCGCGCCGTCGCCGCGTGGAGCGATCACTTCGTCGCCAGCACCTACGCGTCCCAACATCCGGGCAGCCGCTCGCTGGTCTCGCTCTTCACGCGCGTCACGCGCTTCGCCCTGGTCGCCTTCGCGATCCTCGCGACGCTCTCGGAAGTTGGCTACTCGGTCACGAGCGTCCTCGCCGGTCTCGGCATCGGCGGCATCGCGCTCGCGCTCGGTGCACAGAAGACGCTCGAGAACGTGTTCGGCGCCTTCGCGCTCGCGGTCGACCAGCCGATTCGCGTGGGAGACCTGGTGCGCGTCGGAGAGCTCCTCGGCACGGTGGAGAGCATCGGGCTGCGCAGCACGCGCATCCGCAGCGTCGAGCGCACGGTGGTCAGCATTCCCAACGGCAAGCTGGCCGACCTCTCGCTCGAGACCTTCGCCGCGCGCGATCGCATTCGCTTCGTGCAGAAGCTCGCGCTGTCACCCGAGACGACGACGGATCAGCTGCAAAAGGTGATCGACGGCTGCCGCAAGATCTTCGCGGGCAACGAGCGGCTGTGGCCTGACAGCAGCGCGGTGAATCTCACCGGCCTCGCACCGGGAGCGCTGGAGTTGGAGCTCAGCGCCTGGTTCGCCACCACCGACTGGGACGAGTTCCGCGCGATTCGCGAGAAGGTGCTGCTGCAGGTGCTGGAAGTGCTCGAGGGCGCGAAAGCAAAGCTCTCGGCGCCCTCGATCGTCACTGCTCAGAAGTGAGTTCGCTCAGGCCGGCTTGGCCTTGACGTTCCCAGCAGCGCCTTCCTTCTCGTGCGCGCGCTCGTCGAGCCAGATGACCAGCGGGCTGGCGATGTACACCGACGAGTACGTACCGACGACGATGCCGACCAGCATGGCGGCCGCGAAGTCGAAGATTTCGCCGACGCCGAAGATCAACAGACCGATGAGCGAGAGCGCCGTGACGCCTGAGGTGAGGATGGTGCGGGCCAGCGTGTCGTTGACGGCGATGTTGATGATCTCCGGCAGCGGCTTGCCCTTGTACTTGATCATCTCCTCGCGGATGCGGTCGTAGATCACGATGGTGTCGTTGATCGAGTAGCCGAGAACGGTCAGCAACACGGCGATCGAGGTGAGGTTGAACTCGCGGCGCGTGATGAGGAAGTAGCCGGCCACCATGATCACGTCGTGGAGCATGGCGAGCAACGCACCCGGGCCGAACTTCAGATCGAAACGGAACGCCACGTAGATGAGGATGAAGAGCATCGCCCACAAGATGGCCATCACGCCCTTGTTGCGGAGCTGCTTGCCGACCTGAGGCCCGACGTAGTCGGTGCGGCGCACCTCGAAGTTCACGCCCGGCACGCCTTCCTTCAGCGCGGCGCTCACCTTCGACGCCATGCCCTCGGCCTTCACCTGGTAGTCGAACTCGCCGAGCTTGATCACCTCGGTCACGCCCGTGCCTGAGGCGACGACGGCTGCCTTGATCGTCTCCGGCTCGACCGCGCTCTTGAACCGCACGTTGATCAGGCCAGTGTCGAGGTTCTTGTTGATCGACACCACCTCACCCAGCCCGCGGATCGCGTCTTCGGCCTTCTTCTCGCTCTCGGGCGTGAGCTGCGTGACCCCGCCCATGCGCAAGATGAAGTTGTTCTCTTCCGCAGCTCCGATGGCCTGCACCTGCGGCTCGTGGAGCCCGCCCTTCACGGCACCTTCGCGCACCTGCTCGGCCGACACCGTGCCGGCGAACTTGATCTCGACCAGCGTGCCACCGGCGAAGTCGACGCCGAGGTTGAAGCCGAAGATCGGGATGCAGACGATGATCGCGATGTTGACGATCGAGCTGATGAACAGCGCGATCCGGCGCTTGCCGATGAAGTCGATGTTGGTCTTGCCCTTGATGATTTGCATGGTGGGCTCCTGATCAGACCGAGACGGTCTGCGCGTTGCGACCGTGCACGAGGTAGGTGGTGATGAGTCGCGTCACGACGATCGACGTGAAGAGCGAGGCGACGAGACCAACGAGCAGCGACGACGCGAACCCGCGCACCGGGCCCGTGCCCGTCAGAGCGAGAATGAAGCCGGCGATGATCATCGTGATGTGCGCGTCGAAGATGGTCCAGAACGCGCGGTCGTACCCGGCGTCGACGGCGGCGCGCGCCGTCTTGCCTGCCGCGATCTCTTCGCGGACGCGCTCGTTGATGAGCACGTTGGCATCGACGGCGATACCGAGTGTGAGCACGAAGCCCGCGATGCCCGGCAGCGTCAGCGTCGCGTGGAGCGCGGCGAGACCCGCGAGGATCAACAGGCCGTTGAGGATCAGGGCCACGTCGGCGACCAGGCCGGACACCTTGTAATAGATGGCCATGAAGAGGACGACGAGCGCCAGGCCGAGAACGGCGGCGAGCGTGCCCTTCTTGATCAGCTCGTCACCGAGCGACGCACCGACGACGCGGATCTCACCGATCGACACCGGAGCGGGCAGCGCGCCCGACTGCAGCGTGATGGCGAGGAGCTTGCCGTAGTCTTTCGCGTCCTGACCCGAGCGGCCGTAGGTGATGGTGCCGGTGTCGGTGATCTCCGACTGGATGGTCGGCGCGTTCATCACGTTGTCGTCGATGATGATCGCCATCTGGCGCTTGATGTTCTTGCCGGTGAGGTCACCCATCTGGCGGGCGCCTTCCGGCTGCATGTCGAACACCACGTAGTACTGGCCCTGGTTGTTGGGCGAGCCGGGGAACCACGCGCCCTTCAACTGGTCGCCGGCCACGTTCGTCGCGTCGAGCAGGTACGTCTGGTACTTGCTGCACTTGGTCGCGGTGTTGGCGGCACCCTTCACACAGTGCGTGAGCGCCTTCTGCGGCGCGGGGATCTTGCCCTCGAGGTACTTGAGGAGCGCGTTGCGATCTTCGCTCTCGAGGAACGGGCCAGCGGGGCCGTCGCCGTTGTCGCCCTTCTGCACGAGGCGAATGAGCGCGGGATTCTCGGGCGGCGTGCTGGAGTAGATCGTCGAGAAGATCGACGAGTCGAGCGCCACGATGCGGAACTCGAGCTGGCCGGCGTCTCCGATGAGCTGCTTGACCTTCTCGGGGTCGGACTGGCCGGGCAGCGAGATCTGGATCTGATCGTTGCCGAGCTTGGCGATCTGCATTTCCGCCACGCCCCACTTGTCGATGCGCTCGCGGATGCGGAGCATCGCCATGTCGAGCGCCTCGGTAGTCATGTTCTGCAGCGAGCT
>JAEUJS010000493.1 GCA_016792935.1 Archangium sp.
CGCGATGACCCTCGCCCGTCTCCGCGACGAGGGAACCGGCGATGAATGCTCCGAGCGCGACCGAATAGCCCGCAGCATGCGCGAGCAACGAAATGCCGAACGCGATTCCGATCGCGGTGACGACGATCATCTCGTCGCGCCCCTGCTTGAGCACCAGCTTCATGACGCGCGGCACGAGCAGCAGTCCGCCTACCAACAGCGCCGCGAGGAACGCACCGAGGCGACCGAGCGTGAGTCCAACCGAGCCCGCGGTGAGTCCGGCTCCGGTGGCGAGCGCGGTGAGCGAAGCCATCAAGACGATCGCCACCAGATCTTCGACCAGCAGCACGCCGACGACGTTGCTGCGCACCGGGTCCTTCACCTTCAGCTCCTCGAAGGCGCGCGCGACGATGGTGGTGGAGGAGATGGCGATCACCGCTCCGACGAAGATCGATTCCAGTGCGCCGAAGCCGAACGCGCGACCGGCGACGAAGCCGAGCCACACCATCAGGCTGCACTCGAAGAGCGCGGTGATCATCGCGGTCGGCCCGACCTTGAGCAGCGAGCCGAGGCGGAACTCGAGCCCCAGCGAAAACATGAGGAGAATGACGCCCAACTCCGACAACGCCTGGATCAGCGCGAGATCGGCGTTGAGTGGAAACCAGCCCGCGTGTGGGCCGACGAGCAGCCCCGCGACGAGGTAACCGAGGACGACGGGTTGCTTGAGCTTGTTGAAGACGACGGTGGTGATGGCCGCGACGCACAAGACGAGTGCGAGCGCGACGAGGAACGCGTGAGCGGAGGGCATGAAGGCTCCGGTGGTGAAGCAGCAGTGGGTGATCGAAACGGAACGCGGGACTCAGCTCTGCGCTGGAGGTCCGTGCGGCGGATGCGCACGAAGCCGTGCGCGAGCCGTTCCATTCGAAGCACCGATGCGTTCACTGCCGAGCTCCGCTGCGACCTGCGGCGTCGCGAACGAAGTGAGCTGCGCGGCGAGCGCGACGTCAGGACCGAACGACGACGCAACGCGCTTCAGCTCGACCGGAGCAACCGCCACGGCGATGCGGGGCGCCTGCTGCGTCTTGCCGATCGACGACTCTTCCGCGCCGGCACCATCACGAACGAGCGGCCGCTGGGCGAGCGCACACACCGCCATCGCCACGAAGGCGACGGAGATGAACGAGTGGCGCTCACGCGAGGTCACGAAGAAGTTCAGTACCTCTTCGCACTGACTTCGCGCCACCCTTGGTGCGTGGTTTTCGAAAATTATTTCGCGGCAGTCAGCTCGGCGACGAGCGGCTTCGCGTCTTCGACGGTCGTGAGGATCCACAACAGGTAGCGAACGTCGGCGCTCACGTTGCGCGCGACCTCGGGGTTGTAGCCAAAGTCGTTTGCCACGTTTTCCCACACGCGATCGAAGTTCACGCCAACGAGCTTGCCCTTCGCGTCGATCACCGGGCTGCCGGAGTTGCCGCCCGTGGTATCGCAGTCAGCGAGGAAATCGACGGGCACCTTCGCGGGCACCACGCCCTTCCCCGCCGCCGCGTCGACGATCTTCTTCGGGAGATCGAACGGCTCTTCGCCGGTGTGCTTGGCGAGTGCTCCAGCGAGCGACGTGGTGGCGGCCATCTGCACGGCTTCCTTCGGCGAGTAGCCGCGGACGCGACCGAACGTCACGCGCAACGTCGAGTTCGCATCGGGAGCGACCAGCTTTCCAGCCTCGGCGATCACCGCACGACGCCACACCGGGCGCAGCCTGAGCACGCGCCCCGATTGCATCTCGCGGCGATCACGCAACGCGCGGCGTTCGGTGTCGAGCGCGAGCGCGAAGTTGAGGAGCGGATCAGCACGCGCGGTGAGTTGGGCCGGCGTCTCGTCGAACGCCTTCTTGCGCGTCTCGAGATCGAACAGCTTGGAAGCCGCCGCCAACTCGGAGCACTTCTTGACGATCGCAGCGTCGTCTTTCGCGGCGCCGAACACCGCATCGACCGCGGCGATGCGCTGATCCTTCGGCAACGCCAGCGCGCGCTTCACCCACGAGACGAAGAGCCGCTGATCGACGGCCGGGTGGTAGCGCTTCTGATCACGCTCGTGACGCTCACGCAGACGCGGGAGATCGCGCTCCTGCCAACCCGGCTCACGCTCGACGTCAGGGCGTTGCGCTTCGACGCTGCGGCGCGAGACGAGCAGCGGCCACTGCAGCGCGCGCGCGCCACGACCCGTCCAGTCGAGCAGAAAATCGCGATCCCACGTCTGAATGCGCTCGGTGTTCAGCGCGGTGAGACCGGCGTGCGCCTCGAGCGCCGGAGCGAACTCAACCTTCTTCGCCGCGAACACCTTCACCTTCTCTTCGGCGGCGCGCTGCTTCTCGAGGATCTTTCCGCGCGCGAAGCCGGCGAGTTGCCCTTCGGCGTTCTTTTTGGTGTTGAGGATGGAGCGAAGATCGTCGGCGGTCGCGATCAACGCGTCGGGCGAGCGCTTGCCCTCTTCCTCGATGATGGCCTGCCATTCCGCGGTCAGCGCGCGCACGTTCGGGTACCAACGCGCCTCGCGCTCGGCCATCTCGTCGGCGAGCTGCGCGCGGAAGCTGACGCCCGGGTAGCCGAGGATCGCGACCGCGTCGTTCTCCTTTACGCCTTGCGTCGAGAGCGGGAAGAACGCGCCCGGCTCGAAGGGTTTGCCGTCTTGATACGCGCGCACCAGGGCGAAGTCGCCGGAGTGGCGCGGCCACATCCAGTTGTCGATCTCTCCGCCGTAGTCGCCGACTGAAGAGGGAGGCGCGAACACGAGGCGCACGTCGGTCAGCTCGAGGAACTCAGTGAGCGTGAAGAACAGGCCACCGTCGAACGCGGCGAACGTGCAGCGCGTGTTGGGCTTCTTCTCGCAGTCGGCGACCAGTTTCTTTTGCGTCGCCTCGACTGACTTGTAGCGCTGCAGGTCGTCGAGGTTCGGCGACGAAGCCCCCTGGGGCGACGGCGTTGGGGGAGGAAGGGCGTCGAGGACGTCTTTGGTGACGTCGAGGAAGCGGCGCGGCACCTGAATGCGGTACGACTTGCTCGCCTTCTCGTCGGCGGACGTGCGAGCGAGGTAGCCGTCCTTCACGAGGTTCTGCTGCGGCGTCGAGTGCTCCTGGAGAATGGAGACGATGCAGTGGTGGTTGGTGATGAGCAGGCCCTGCTTCGAGACGAAGCTCCCGGAGCAGCCGGGCAGCTGCACCGCGTTCGAAAGGAGCTTCTCATCGAGCGGAATGGTGAAGCCCTGTTGCTTCACCCACGCGGCGCCGAGCTGCTGCACCTGCTGCGGTGTCCACTTGCCTTCACCGGCCAACGCGAGCGAGGCGACGACCGAGACCAACCACGACAGACGGAGCGTGCGGATCATGGACGCGGAATACGAAACGCGCGCAGACAAAGCCACGACTTCCCCTCACCTGACCCTCTCCCGCAGGGGCGGGAGGGAATCGTCGCGCTCGTGCGGACGGTCAGCGGAGTGCGGTCGCGGGCGGAGCGGCGCAGGTTTCGTACTTCACCTTCAGGGCGATCAACTTCTGCACGCGCTCTTCGTTGCCACGCGCGAAGTCGATGGCGCGTTCGAGCGCGGCGATGGCGAACGGACACTTCCCGGTCGCCCACAGCACTTCCGCGAACGAAGCGAGCACGCGCGCGGAGAACGGAGCCAGCGTCGCAGCACGCTCAGCCAGCGTCGCCGCTTCGGCGTTCTGCTTCTGGCCCAACCGAGAGAGCGCCAGCTCACTGAGCGCGATGGCTTCGTTCGAGTCGAGCAGCACGGCTCGCTCGAGTTCGCTCACGCGTTCCGCTGATTCGCGCGGCAAGTTCAGCGCGAGCAACAGGTGCGCGATCGCGTCGTTGGGGTGCGCATTCGCGAAGGTGCGCGCCAGCTCGAGGCGGCGCGTCTGATCGGCTTCGGCGAGCGTCGCCGCTTCCTGCACTTCGGCGAGTCGGGCGTCGAGCGCGAGCGCGGTCTTCGTTTCCCTGCGCGCGCGTTCCCAGTCACGCATGGTGTTCGCGAACCGCGCGAGCGACGCGTGGACCTCCGCGTCGGAGATGGCGCGCTTGCCGATGATGCGTGGCGTGGTGCCGAGATCGATCAGCTGCCCCGTGAACTGCCCGCCCTCGAAGTGATCGGTCGCCGCCTTGCGCAGCTCCGCGTCGCTCATCCCGCTGAACTCGAGCGCCCACGCTTCCGAAGGCGGGAGCCCGACCTGCAGATCGGCGATGAACTTGTCGAGCTCCGCGCGCTTGTTGTTCTCGAGGTAGTGCACCACCACCCACGCCGAGACGGCGTGATGGACCTCGGATTCGCGCGAGAGGCGCGGGGGGCTGTCCCACTTCCAGAGCGCTTCCATCGGCAAGACGCCCCAGCGGTAGAGCGTGTCGACGAAGTGGCGCACCATCTTTCCGCGGTACGCCGTGTTGGTGGACGGGTCGATGGTGATGCTCGACAGGTACGCCGCGAAGCCGATGGCGAACCAGCGCGGCATGCGCCGAAAGGCGTACTGCTGGAAGTGCAGCGCGAGGGCCTGACAGAGGTGCGGCACGTCGACGCGCGCGCCGCTGAGGTAGTCGTCGGCGCTGAGCAACAGCTGCGGGCCACGCCAATCGCCGCCCACCACGCCGGTGATGAAGTGCTGGCCGGCGAACTCCTGCACCTCGAGCTCGTTCTTGAGCAGCAGCACTTCGATCGGCGCAGCATTCGGAGGGAGTTCGGTGAAGCTCGTTCGCACCGCAGCATGTGCGCGCTCGAGCATCAGTGCCGTCTCGCCGGCGACGTCGATCGGCAGGCCGGTGCGAATCACGAAGTGCGGAGTGCGCAGCTCGCTCCACTGAGGGCCGCCGTGCGCGCGACACTCGGGCGCGTGCGAGCAGCCGACCAGCAGCAGCACCGCGATCCCCCAGACGCAGCGAAACATCTGCACTTGCTACCACTTCGAGCCACCGAATCAGACACCACAGCGCAACTAATGCACGCGCCGGCGCGAATAAGTTGCGCGCGCTACCCTGCCGTTCATGTCCACCATGCGCGAGGCGGTGACGACGTACTTCCGGGAAAACGGGTTCGGCGACGACGGCGGGTATTCGGCGAAGTGGGTCGACTTCAAGTTGGGGCCGATTCCGTTTCCGCTGCCGAACTCCGAGGCGCGGAAGAAGGCGGTGCGGTTTCACGATCTCAACCACGTGCTCACCGGCTACCGGACCGACTTCGGTGGCGAGTGTGAGATTTCCGCGTGGGAGCTGGGCGCGGGCTGCGAAGAATACGTCGCTGCGTGGGCGCTCAACCTGGGCGGACTCGCAGGCGGGCTGTGGTTTCAGCCGCTCAAGACCTGGCGCGCGTTCGTCGCTGGCCGTCGCTCGCGTCACGCGGCGTACGCGATGAACTACGAGTACGCGCTCGGCCGCGAAGTGCAGGACGTGAAGGATCAGCTCGGCATCACGACGCAGGGCAAGGCGAAGGTTGGCGACGCAGTGCTGTTCGGTCTCGCGTCGATTGGTGGCGTCCTGGTGGGCGGGCTGATGATGGTCGCGCTGCTTTCTCCCATCTCGCTCGCGATGTGGTGGCGCGGTCGGAAGCTGCAGGCCGAGTCGACGCCTGCGTAGTGGGAACGGTGCGCTGAGGCGCCAAAGTGTGGAACAACGCGCGCCGTGCCGTCGGATCTCGAGAATCGCCTCCGCAAGAACTGGAAGCAGCGCGCGGCGTGGGCGAAGCGCGAGAACGTCACCGCCTTCCGCATCTACGACCTCGACATGCCCGAATGGCCGTTCGCCATCGACGCGTACGGCGGCTTCGCGCACGTCATGGAATACCCGCGCCGCAAGCAGCTGCGTGACGGCTCGATCGACGAAGCGCGCGCTGAAGTCGTCCGCTCCATTTCCGCCGCGCTCGAGCTGCCGACGGAGAAGATCTTCACCAAGACGCACGAGAAGCGCCCGTGGGGCCGCGGCCAATACGAGCGCGTCGGCGCGAACTCGCAGCTCGTCACGGTCGAAGAGCACGGCCTCGCGTTCGAGTGCAACCTGAGCGACTACCTCGACACCGGCCTCTTCCTCGATCACCGCGTGACGCGCGCGCGGGTGCGCAAAGAAGCGAGCGGCAAGCGCTTCTTGAATCTCTTCGCGTACACCGGCTCGTTCACCGTGCACGCGTGCGCTGGAGGCGCGAGGAGCACCACCACGGTCGATCTCTCCAACACGTACTGCGATTGGGCCGAGCGCAACCTGAAGCTCAACGGCGTCACTCCGAGTGGCACGCATCGGGTGATCCGCGCCGACGTGCTCGGCTGGGTGGAAGACTGCAAGGAGCAGTTCGATCTGATCGTCCTCGACCCGCCGAGCTTCTCGACGTCGAAGAAGATGGGCCGACGCTTCGAGATGCAGCGCGATCACCGCTGGCTGATCGAGAAGACGCGCTCGCTGCTCAGCGAGAATGGAGCGCTCTTCTTTTCCACCAACTTCCTGCAGTTCGAGCTCGACGCGCGCCTGGCGAAAGACGCGGAGCCGCTCGATTCACTTCCCGAGGACTTTCGCCGGCCCGTTCACCGCGCCTGGCTCTGGCGCGGGCGGCTTGCGGATCGTCATGGCGCGGTAGCCGACGTAGAAGGCGACCGCCAACACCGCGAGGATCATCAGCGGTCGAAACGGAGATGATTCCGGCTCGGTGCTGGGCGCGACGTAGGTCGAGAGGCCGAGCGCTTCGCTGACCGCTCCGTATTCGCCGGCGTAGCGCGCCATGCGCAGGTACTCGTCGCTGATGCTCGACAACACGGTGACGCTCGCCGCCTCTCCACGCTGCGGGTCCATCACGCGCACGCCGGATGCTTCGGCGATCTCCGCCATCGCGCCGACCACCTGCTCGAGCAATTCGGTCTTGTCGCGAAACGGCACACGCACGTCGAGGCCGAGGAGCTTCTTCTCGGGCTCCTTCCCCTCTTCCTGCTTCACCTCGATCATCGGCGAGACCGAGACCTCACCCTTGTCGAGCTTCCACGTCCCTCGGCCGTCGGCGTCGAACGTTCCACCGCGCGCCGTCAGCGCCTCGAGGAGCGGCGCGAGCACCAAAGCGTCTCCGACCTGCTTCGGCTGAAAGACGAGATCGTACGAGTGCTGCATCGAGAAGGCGTTCTACCATGAGGCCATGTCCCTCCGACTCGGCTCGATGACGGTGCACCCGCTCGTCGAAGGCCGTCTGGCGCTCGATGGCGGCACGTTGTTCGGCACCGTCCCGCGGCTGTTGTGGGAACGCCGGTTCGTTCCCGACGAACGCAACCGCATCAACCTCGTGACGCGCTCGATGTTGGTCGACACGGGAACGAAGAAGATCCTCGTCGATCCCGGCATGGGCTCGCGGTGGGACGGCCAACACCGCGCGATGTACGGGCTCGATCACACCGGCACGCTCGACGCTGAGCTCGCCAAACTTCAGCTCACGCGAAACGACGTGACTGATCTCGTGCTGTCCCACCTGCACTTCGACGTCGCCGGCGGCACCGCGCGTGAAGAAGGTGGAGAGCTGCGCCTGAGCTACCCCAACGCCACCGTGCATCTGCAGCGCCGGCAGTGGAAGTGGGCGCACCAACCGGCCGAAAAAGACGCGGCGAGCTTCCGGCGCGACGACTTTCAGCTGCTCGAGCGGAGCGGGCGTCTCCATCTGATCGAAGGCGCGACCGAGCTGTACGCCGGCGTGCATCTCTTCGTCAGCGAAGGCCACACGGTCGGCATGCAGCTGGTGCGACTCGAGGCCGAGGGAGAGGCGCTGGTCTTCGCCGGCGATCTCATTCCCACCACCGCGCACCTGAAGTCGTCGTGGCTGAGCGCGTTCGATCTCTACCCACTCACCTCGGTGGAAGAGAAACGACAGCTCCTCGCGCAGGCGGTGGAAGACGGCTGGAAGATCTTCAGCTCGCGCGATCCCGACGTCGCGATCTGTACGGTGAAGGACGATGGCAGTGGACAGGTCGTCGTCGATCGGGTTTTGGCTCCTGCGTGACCGCTCCAGCGCTTCCGACCATCCGCATCACCAAGAAGGGCGTCGATCGCTGGAAGGCCGGCCACCCGTGGATCTACCAGGCCGACACCGAGCGCCCGCCTCCCGGCTTGAACGGCGGTGAAGTCATTCGCGTCGAAGACGGTCGCGGCTGGTTCCTCGGGCTGGCGTTCTATTCGAAGGAATCGAAGATCACGCTGCGCTGGCTCTCGTGGGAAGACGTGGCGATCGATCGCGAGTTCTTCGCCGCGCGGTTGAAGGCCGCCGACGCGATTCGGCAACGCGCGCTGCCCGGTGAGAAGTCGTACCGCGTGGTCCACGGAGAGGCTGACTTGCTGCCCGGCCTCGTGGTCGACCGCTTCGGCGATTGTCTGAGCGTGCAGTTCCTCCACAAGGCGACCGAGAGCCGCAAGCAGGAGATCGTCGAGTCGCTGATCGCGCAATTCTCTCCGCGGGCGATCGTCAATCGCAGCGACGCCGGCGTGCGCCGCCTCGAAGGTCTCGAGCCCGAGAAGGGCATGCTGTTCGGCGACGCGCCGGGCCCCATCGTCTACCGCGAAGGTCACATCGCGATGGAGATCGATCTCCTCACCGGCCAGAAGACCGGCGCGTTCCTCGATCAGCGCGACAACCACGTGATGGCCGGAGAGTGGGCCAGCGGCGAAGCGCTCGACTGCTTCAGCTACGTCGGCGGGTTCGCGCTGCAGCTCGCGACGCGCGCGAAGAACGTGACGGCGGTGGAGATCTCCGAGGCGGCGTGCGCGCAGATCACCGCCAACGCCGCGCGCAACAAGCTCACCAACGTGAAGGCGGTCGCCGAGAACGCGTTCGACTTTCTGCGTGACGCGGTCGACGAGGGGAAGAAGTTCGACACCATCGTGTTGGACCCGCCCTCCTTCGCGAAGAAGAAGGACAACGTGGATGCAGCGACGCGTGGCTACAAGGAGATCAACCTCCGCGCGATGCAGCTCATGAATCCCGGCGGAATCCTGATCACCGCCAGCTGCACGCACCACGTCGATGAAGACGCGTTCGAGGCGATGCTCGACTCAGCGGCAGCCGACGCGAAGCGGCGCGTGCAGATTCTCGAGAAGCGCGGAGCGGGACGCGATCACCCCGTGCTGCTCAACCTGCGCGAGACGCGCTACCTGAAGTGCTTCGTGCTCCGCGTGCTGTGACGTTCAGGGCTTGTCGACGATGGGCGGGAGATCAGCGTGGGCGCGGCGGATCACCAGGAACAGCGCGATCAGCAACATGTAGGCGGCGGCTGAAGCGGGAATCGCTCCGACGCAGCACGCGAGCAGGCCGACGAAGATGATGACGCCCGACACGAACGAGTAGCCGAACAGCCGCAGCCGGTTGCCCTCGCCCATCTTCCACGCGCGCTGGAGCGCTTCCATCGGCTCGCACTCGCTGACCAGCAGCTCGGGGATGGAGAGCATGGTGATCGGCAGCACGAGGATGCTCGCGCAGATGATCAGCAACCAACCGCCGAAGAAGATGAACGGCGCCGGTGATCTCACCAGCTGATCCACCGAGTGTGAGTTGAGGCCGCCCAACGTGAGGCCCGCGCTGCGAAGGCCGACGTACCCGAACACCGCCATCGCGAGGAACACGGGGATGGTGACGATGGCGTGGATGAGCAGTTGCAGCACCACGTAGCGCCCGAGCAGGTGCATGTTCTTGAACATGCGACCGATGTCCGCCTTGCGGCCGTGGAGCACGTCGACGAGCAGCCGGTACATGCCGAGGATGCCGATGCCCTGAAACGGCAGCTGCACGAAGATGCCGA
>JAEUJS010000520.1 GCA_016792935.1 Archangium sp.
TACCAGGTCGCCTTCGGATACGAGTCAGGAGGATCGGTGGCCACGTTCACGCCGACACCCGCGAGCTGCGTCTTCAGCTCGGGCGTGAGATCGGGCCCGAGGACGCGGGTGAACAACCCATTGACCATCTTCCCTGGGACCGTGCTCATGGTTGGTTCACTGTCGGAACTGCAGGCGCAGTGGCTGGTTGCGCGCGAACGATTCAGCCACGCGCGGCTTCTCCTCGCGACCGAAATAGACCTCGGCGAAACCACCGCACGCACCTCGCACGGTGATCTCCTTGGCGGCGGGAGGCACCGGGAGCAGGTCTCCCGTTCGCGCCTGCACCGGCCCGGGCAGCAGCTCGGCGACACACGCGGAGCTGGTGAACACGCGCACGTAGACGCGGCCCTCTTCGCGCGAGGGAATCGGCGCGTACTCGTCGGGCTTCACGAAGTCGGACTGGTCGGTCCTGGTGATGATGAATGAGCTGCCTCCGGTGCCGGTGGGCGGCTTCGAGGGAGCTCCGGTCGTTCCGTTCTGCGTGATGACGACGTTGGGCACCGGCTTGCCGGCGCGCCTGGCGTTGGCGACGTCGGCACAGCGCTGCGGGAAACCGTTGCCGTCATCGCTGCGCTGGAGCACGCCGAGCTCGAACTCACTCAGCTCGAGCGCGAGTGAGCACTGTTTCTGTGCGCGCACTTTCCACTTCGGGAATTGATCGAGGAGACACAGCTCGCACTGCGTGTTCTTCGCGTCGTCGGCCTCGAGGAGCGCGACGCGATCTTTGTTCTCGAGGCGGCGGACGATGTCTCCAGGCACCGGTCGGATGCACTTGCAGTCGCGGAGCTCACGCGAGGCGAGGAAGCCGCCGACCCAATCGACGTCGACTTCGATCTTCTGCTGCTCGGAGAAGAAGTAGCGCCACTTCTCGAGCATCGTCGAGCCGAGGGCCTTCTCGCGCTCGGCCGTGGGCCCGCCGACGGGGACCGTTCCGCCAGTCGAGGTGAACTTCTGGCCGTCGGTGCCTGAGCCGCTCGCGCCAGAACCGATCGCGCTCGTTCCGGAGCCCGTTGCGCTCGAGCCCGTTGCGCCTGAGCCCGTTGCGCCTGAGCCCGTTGCGCCTGAGCCCGCTGCGCCTGAGCCCGTCGCTCCAGAACCCGTCGCGCCTGAGCCTGTCGTCGATCCGATCGCGCCAGAGCCCTTCGCGCCTGAGCCAGTGGTCGCCGCGCCAGAACCAGTCGCGCCAGAACCAGTCGCGCCAGAACCAGTCGCGCCAGAACCGGTTGCGCCAGAGCCGGTCGCTCCAGAAACAGTTGCACCAGAGCCCGATCCGGAAGCCGTCGCGCCGCCCGAACCCGTCGCTCCAGAACCCGCTGCGCCCGAGCCCGTCGAACCCGTTGCGCCAGAACCCGTTGCGCCAGAACCCGTTGCGCCAGAGCCCTTGGCGCCGGAGCCATTCGTCGAGCCGACAGCACCTGAGCCCGTGGCGCCCGAGCCCGTCGCGCCAGAGCCGGTTGCGCCAGAACCCGTCGCGCCAGAACCCATCGCGCCAGAACCAGTCGCGCCAGAACCAGTCGTGCCAGAGCCGGTCGCGCCAGAACCAGTCGCGCCAGAACCAGTCGCGCCAGAGCCGGTCGCGCCAGAGCCGCTTGCGCCAGAACCCGTCGCTCCAGAGCCCGTGCCGTAGCTTCCGGAGCCTGCGACGATCACCCTCCGGTTCGGATCATTCGGGACCACCTGCTGGCCACCACCCTGCGTCGGCTGATCAATCGCCACGCGCTTCTGCAGGAAATCCTTCTCGCCGCGAGCGACGGCCTGGGCGCACTTCAACCCTTCGGCGAACAGCCACGTCCGATAGTTCGCGTACTCGTTCTGCGCCTGGCTCGAGAGCCGCGCCAAATCCATCCGCGCCTGCGCATGCGTGAAGAGCGTCGATCGATCACGCGCGTTGCACTCCGCGACTTCCGACGGACGCTCGGCGAGGCCGCTGCGCCTGGCTTTGTACTTCACGCCCAGGAACGGCTTGTCGAGCTCACCCAGGACGTCGAACAACAATTGGCGCTGCTCCGCCGAGATCGACGCGCGCGCCGCCTCAAACGAGATCACTGCCTTGCGGCAATCACCGGTCGGCTCCGCGTTGGGCGCGATCTTCTTTCCCTTCGCCGGAGCCTGGCCCGCGGTCCACGTCCCGCCCGAGTCGAAGCACCACGTCGCGACGCTATCGAGACCGACCGACAGCGAGCCCGACGACTGCGCGAACGTGGTGAGGCCCGTCACGTCACGCAGCGCAGGCGCCTGGCATTCCGGAGGGACCTCCGGACTCGAAACGACGAGGGCGACGACCAGAGACAGCACGTCCGCACTCTCTCACGAAATGCGGGGACTTGGCGTCATCAGCGAGCTGCCAAAACGGGTCATGCAGCTGATCACGCAGCGTCGAACGCGGTCTTCAAATCGTCGATCAGATCGCCCGCATCTTCGATGCCGACCGAGAGGCGAATCAGGCCGTCGGTGATGCCGAGCTTCTCCCGGTTCTCTTTGGGGATCGACGCGTGCGTCATGATCGCCGGGTGCTCGATGAGCGACTCGACGCCGCCAAGCGATTCGGCGCACGCGAACACCTTCACCGTCTTCAAGAACTTCCGCGCCGCCTCGAGGCCGCCCTTCATGTCGAAGGTCATCATTCCGCCGAAGCCCTTCATCTGCTTCTTCGCGAGCTCGTGCTGCGGGTGCGACGTCAGGCCGGGGAACGTCACCTTGTTCACCTTGGGGTGCTTCACCAGGTAGTCGGCGATCTTGTGCGCGTTCTCTGCGTGGCGCTGCATGCGCACGTGCAGGGTCTTCACGCCGCGCAGCACGAGGAACGAGTCCATCGGGCCGGGCACGCCGCCAACTGCGTTCTGGAGGAAGTAGATCTTGTCGGCGAGCTCCTTGTTCGACGTGGCGACGAAGCCGCCCACCACGTCGGAGTGCCCGTTCAGGTACTTGGTCGTCGAGTGCGTGACGATGTCGAAGCCGTGCTCCAGCGGGCGCTGGAAGTACGGCGTCATGAACGTGTTGTCGCAGACGCTGATCAGCTTGTGCTTCTTCGCGATCTCCGCGGCGCGCGACAGATCGCAGAGCTTCAACATCGGGTTGGTCGGCGTCTCGACCCAGATCATCTTCGTGTTGGGCTTGATCGCCTTCTCGATGTTCTCGGGGTTCGTCATGTCGACGAACGAGAACGTGAGGCCGTGGCGCGTGAAGACCTTGTCGAAGAGGCGGAACGTGCCTCCGTAGACGTCGTCGCTGCACACCACGTGATCGCCGCTCGACAACATGTGCATCAACATGTCGCTCGCCGCGCAGCCGGAACCGAACGCCGCTCCATACTTCGCGCCTTCGAGCGCCGCGAGGCAGCCTTCGAGCGCCACGCGCGTCGGGTTCCTGGTGCGCGAGTACTCGTAGCCCTTGTGCTCACCCGGCCCGTCCTGGACGTAGGTCGAGGTGAAGTAGACGGGCGTCATGATCGCGCCGGTCGTGGGGTCGGGTTCCTGACCTGCGTGGATGGCGAGCGTGTCGAATTTCATGCGCGGCATTTCGCACACACGCCGCTCGCGCGAAAGCATCGCGATAGGGTCAGGCACCATGCGCGTTCTCCTCGTGACTGTGCTGGTCGCCCTGCCCGCGTGCACCGAGAGCGCGAAGCGGGCGGCCAACGAGCCAGACACGATCTTCACCAGGACCGACGCCGAGACCGAGAAACTGGAAGCGGCCGTCGCTCCGCTCGTCGCGGAGGCGCGCAAGACGTGGCCCGAAGCGAAGAAGCGCTACCTCGCGGGACTCCCGGAGGGAGAGATCTTCTACGTCTCGATGCACATCTACGCCGACAACACGTTCGAGCACGGCTTCCTGCGCGTCACGTCGATCAAGAACGGAATCATCAACGGCACGATCGCCAACGAGATGATCGAGCTCAAGACGGTGAAGGAAGGCGACGCGTACAGGGTGAAGGAAGCCGACCTCTACGACTGGATGATCGCGAAGCCCGACGGATCCGAAGAAGGCAACGTGGTCGGGAAGTTCATCGAGACGTATCGGCCGTGATCGCTTTCACGGCTTGCAGCTGAAAGATCCGGCGCAGTTCACCTGCAGGAGCACCGCGGCGATCACCACGAAGAGCACGGAGAGAAGTGGCAGCGCGGCCATCGCGCCGCGCAGCGCGCTGCCTCGGCCCGGTTCCCACGAGCGTGTCACGAGCCACGCGATCCACGAGCCAATCACCGAGACGATGCAGAGCGCCGGGCCGCTCGCGACGGACGCGAAGAGCAGCTTGGTCCACACCACGTTCTCCGAGCCGGGAGCGTCGAAGAGCATCACCGACATGCCGGTCATGAAGAGGCCGACGAAGAGTCCAGGGCCCCAGATCGCCGTCGCGATGAGCGCAGTCGTTGGGCGCGTCACGATGATGACTTCCTCTCCTGCCCGCGCGACGCGACCCGCACCCTGACCCTCTCCCGCAGGAGCGGGAGAGGGGATCGTCGCGCAGGATCGATCTTCACGACGAAGTCGCGGGCTCGAGCGTCCACGTCATCCTTCCGTCGATGTGCTGCGACGCGCGCGCGACGACGCGGCCTTCGGAGCGATCGATGACGTAGATCTCCCAGTCCGAAGGACGACTGACGACGACCATGCCGAGATCGACTCCGGTCTCACGCAGGCGACGCTGCACCTGCGGATCCACCGCGTCAAGCGCAGGGTTCGCAGACGCCTCGATGCGCAGTGCACCGATCAACTCGCGCGCGGCCGCCACCGCTTCCGTCGTTCCTGCGAGCGCGAGGAGATCGCCTGCGTTCAATCGCTCCGTCGCCGTCGGCAACACCACGTCGCCCGACTCGCGGTGGATCGCGAGCACCGTCGCTCCGGTGAGGCCGCGCAGGTTGAGCTCGGCGAGTGAACGACCCACCGCACCACTCTCCGGCGGCACCTTGCACGACATCGGCTCTCCCAGGCCAGGCAGCTGATCGCGCACCGCTTCCATCGCTTCATCACCGGCTCCGCTCGAGAGCGCAGCCGCGATCACCTGCGCGCCTGCCTGCAGATGACCTTCGAAGTCGGTCGCGCGCCGCCAGAACGAGACGAGCAGCGCCAGCAGCACGACGACGAGCGCCAACATCACCCACGCAGGGTGGAGGAAGGGCGACAACAACGCGAGCGCCGGAGCGACCACCAGAATCACCGCGATCACCCTGAACGCCGCAGCGAGCGCCGCACGCGGAGCACGCGCGAGATCGACGCGCCCCTTCTCGGGCAGCGCGCGCCGCGCCAGCGCATCACCGAGCGCACGCAGCACGCGAGCGAGCCCGAAGCCGACGATCGCCAGGCCGACGACGCCGACACCGATGAGCGTGAAGCGAGGCCAGCCTTCAGCGAGGCGCGGCGCCAACATCGACAACGCGATCAAGGTAGCCACCATCACGGCCGCGTCGAGCAAAAGCAGACGTACGAGCTTCCGAATCGGACTGACGAAGCCCGCACGCGGCGCACGGAGCCGCTCGAGCCAACTGCCGTAGAGCGAGACGAGCGTCTGCACGCGGTGCGGGAGCTTGCGATCGACGAGATCGGCGATGCGCGGAGACGCTCGGATCAACGCCGGCGTCGTCAACGTGGTGAGCGCCGAGACAGCGATCGCCACCGGATACAGCGAACTGCCCGTCGCGTTCAGCGAGAGCCCGAGGCCCGCCATGATGAACGAGAACTCTCCGATCTGCGCGAGGCTGAGGCCCGTCTGCACCGAGGTGCGCACGCCGTTGCCGGTGAGGAACGAGCCGATGGTGACGAAGAGCGTCTTGCCGCTGATCACCAGGACCGTGAGCACCAGCACCAGCGGCCACGCGTCGCGCAGCACCGCGGGGTCGAACAACA
>JAEUJS010000543.1 GCA_016792935.1 Archangium sp.
GCACGCGCGGAATGCGAATGCGGCGGCTGACGGTGGCGATCGACTCTTCCTCGAGGGCCTCGGACAGCTCGGTCCAGTCGGAGAAGTCGTACAGCCGGTACTGCTCGTCAATCGCGCGGGCCACGCCCTGGTACAGCAGCGAGAACGCGCGCTTCACGTTCGTCACGTGCACCGGTTGGTAGTGGCGATTGAGCACCAGAACAGCGCTGTTCACCATTTCAGGTTCCTCACGGCGGCGGCGAGCGCCTCGAGTTCGGTATCGGCCACACACCGAACGTCCAACCACACTTCGTCATCTGCGATTCGCCCGACGACGGGCGTTTCACCTGCTCTGAGCTTGTCATGAATGGTGGCACCTGCGCCCTCGAGCACCACTGCCCAGGACGGTGGATCGGCGAGGGGCATTGACCCGCCGCCCACTCTTCCTCTCGTTTCCACGACGCGGTGCTTCACCCCGGTGCCCAGCAGCAACGCGAGCCTGGTGGCGCGAATGTGGAGCGTCTCCAACGAGGCGGTCAGCGCTGCTCTCACCGGGAGCTCGTCTTCGCGGCCATCGCGGTACAGCTCGAGCGTCGCTTCCAGCGCGGCGACGGTCAGCTTGTCGATGCGCAGTGCGCGGTTGAGTGGGTGCTTCTTCAATCGAGCGAGCACGTCGCGCTTGCCGACGATCACCCCAGCCTGTGGACCGCCGAGGAGCTTGTCTCCGCTGAACGAGACGACGTCGGCACCTTGCGCCACGACGCTCGCGACGGTCGCCTCTCCGCTCAGTCCCTCGCCATGCAGCGGCTTCGCCAGCCCGCTGCCGAGATCGACGTAGGTCAGCACGGCGCGCTCGTGACCGAGCTTCGCGAGTTCTCGCACCGTGACTTCTTCCTGGAAGCCGACGAGCGCGAAGTTGGAGCGGTGCACTTTGATCAAGAGCGCCGTCTGATCGGTGATCGCGTTCGCGTAGTCGTCGAGGCGCGTGCGATTGGTGGTGCCGACCTCGATCATTCCCGCGCCGGACTGCCGCATCACGTCGGGAATACGGAAGCCGCCGCCGATCTCCACCGCTTCTCCGCGCGAGACGATCACCTCGCGGCCATTTCCGAGCGCGCTGGCGATCAAGAGCACGCTCGCCGCGCAGTTGTTCACCACCATCGCGTCTTCCGCGCCCGTCAGCGCGCACAAGAGTTCGACGACGGGCTGGTAGCGACTGCCCCGCTCGCCTTCGTCGAGATCGAACTCGAGGTTGGAATAGCCAGCGGCAATCTGGGCGATGCGATCGATCGCCGCCGCGTGCAACGGAGCGCGCCCCAGGTTGGTGTGGAGCACGACACCGGTCGCGTTGATCACACGCTTCAGTTTGGGACCGCTCAAGCGCGCGAGCGCGGCGGCGATGTCCTTCTCGTCGAACCGAACGTCTTCACCGTTCAGAATGCGCGCGCGCAGAGACGCGACGGCCTCACGAACGGCGGTCACTCCGAGATTGCGTGAGTGGGGAGCGAGCAGAGACGACACGGACGGACGAGCCAACAGCTCGTCGATCGAAGGGAGCGCACGCAGGCGCTCCATGCGTGTCGAATCGTCCATGTGTCCAAAGCCCTTGGGGCGACGGCGTTGGGTAGTGAAGCAGTACAGGATTGTAGCGCCCTCGTGGCGGGGCGCGAAAAAACCTCCGCCGCGGGTGAGCGGAATTCGCATCTCACCCGCGGCCGAGGAAGGCCTTGCGCCTCTGTCCCTTTGGTGGGGCCGAACAGCGATCTTTCCAGGCTCGATCCGGGGCGCCGAGGTCCTGTGCTGCGTGGACCAGCGCCGAGCGCACCGCCCTGACCAGATCAGCAGGCAAGCCTGCTGATGGACACGAACGGGTACCACTCTTCTCCGACTCTCACCTTCAGACTGCCTCGTCGGCCGTCACTCACTGCAACACGCCAGCTCGCTCAATCTTCCTCGAGGCTGCCGTGCCAGTAGGTCATGTCGCGCAGCCAGTTCGCCCAGGCAGACGGCATCCCCTTGTGGAAAGCGAAGGTGATGCGCACGGCCTCCGGCAGCTTCGACGGCTTCACCGGAACGGTCTTGAGCTTCATCTTCGCCTGCTCAGGGGTCCGACCACCCTTGTGCTGGTTGCAGGGCACGCACGCGATCACGATGTTCTCCCAGTGCGTACCGCCTCCGTGCGAGCGCGGGACGACGTGATCGTAGGTGGCCTCAGGGCGAGCGACCTTCTTGCCGCAGTACTGGCACTGACCGTTGTCGCGCGCGTACACGTTCTCACGCGAGAAACGCACGACCGGCTTGCGGCGCTTGAGCATGCGCAGGAAACGCACGACGGACGGCATCTTGACCTCGAAGGTCACCGACCGAATCGTCTTGTCCTCGTACTCCTCGACGACCTCAACCTTGCCCAGGAACAGC
>JAEUJS010000545.1 GCA_016792935.1 Archangium sp.
GTCGATGAGGACACGGGCGCACCTCTCCCCGGCGCTGACGTCGCACACACCACCCCCGCGCGCGACGGCACCTTCGCGCTCGTGCTGTTCGGCCGCGGAACGCAGTCGCGCAAGGTGTGGACCGACGGGTACCTCGTCGGCCGCGTCACCTCGAAGATCGAAGGCGAAGACGTCGTCGTGCGGCTCGAGCGAAGCGAATGGGTGACGGGGAAGGTGGTCGACGAGAAGGGCCGCCCCATCCCCCGCTTCGCAGTCGACGGCTTCGAGTACGTGAACGCCAGCGGGACGTTCTTGTCGTCGATGCCAAAGAGCACGGTCGAGTTCACGGCGTGGGGCTTCGAGCCGTTGAATCGTGCGTTCGATGGGCACGACCTCGGCATCGTGCAGCTGCGGCGCGCCACTCCGCTCGTCGTGCACGTGCTGGCGCCCGATGGTGGGCCGATGGCGGCTGAGGTGAACGGCGCGGATGCTCCTCCAGAGAGCGCGATCGCGAGTCTGCGCAGCAATGAGCTCACGGCGCTCGGCAGCTCCGATGAGTCGGGCGTCGCGCGCATCTTCACGCCGCCGGGTCAGTGTGTGCTCGCCGCGCGTTTCCCCTTCGTGCCGTCGGACTGCGTTCATCCCGATGGTGGCGAAGTGACGGTGCAGCTCTCGGAAGCCGGGCGCATCGAAGGCGTGATGCTCGGTCGCGGTCGCGTGCTTGGCGAGCAGCGCGTCCAGCTCGTCGATGGGGAAGCCGCGACGTTCGCGGCCGAGGGCAGTTTCCGGCTGTGGCCGGTAGCCGCAGGGCATCACACGCTCCGCGCGCGCATGCCCTCGGGAGCGATCTGGCAGCGCGAAGTCGACGTCGACGCCGGAGCGACGACCGAGATCGTCGTCAGCGAAGATGAGGGCGCGCAGCTCGCGGTCGAGGTCGAGACGAATCTGATCGGGCTGGTGTGGGTCACCATCGCGCAGGGCTCCGATCGCTTCGAACGCGGTGGCTACACCGACCCTGAGACGAGAACGCTGAAGCTCGAATTTCACGGACTGCACGAAGGGCAGGCTGAGATCACGGTCAATCAGTACGACGACACGCAGACCAGCCGCGTGTTCCTGTCGTCGACGCCGCACTCCGCGAAGTTCCGGCTCAATCCGTGACGCGTCAGTCTTTCCCGCGGCTCAAGATCATCTTGATCCACTTGAGCGCGAACGTGCGGCGGCTCCCCTCGACCATGAACGCGGGGACCGAGCCGGCGGGATCGCTGAAGACCACGTAGGTGACGACGGTCTTGCCCTCGGGCTCGCGCGTGAAGTGCCACTCGCCCCACAACTTGGTGATGCGCACCCAACCCTCGGGCTTGCTCGGAGCGAGCTCGTTGGCCGCCGCGAACGTCATCGCGCACTCCGTCTCGCTGATGACGTTGCGCTTCGCCCGCACCGCGTAATCGCGGTTGGCCACCACCGGCGGAGAGATCTGATCGTAGGTGACGCGCTCGTTCTCGCTCTCGCTGATCACCTTGCGCGACTTGAGATCGGGCTCTTCCTTGTCGAATTTGCCGTCGCCGAACGCGGCGTCGCACAGCGACTTGACGGATTTCGTGGTGCGGGTCGTCAGCCTCAGCTCGACGATGCTCGACCCGGTCACCGCACGCGACTCGATCAAGACGCCATCGACTTCCGCGACCTTCTTGAACTCGGCTTCCGCGGCGAGGGCGAGCGTGAGCAATGCGCTGAGCACGGCGTGAGCCTATTCCGGCCCCGCGGACCTCGCGCCTCATTCTCTGCTCGCGCGCGACGCTCAGCGATTGCGCTGAAAGCAGAGTCAGGGCGGCAGCTGCAGCTTGCGCGTCTCGCTCGC
Source organism: Archangium sp. (assembly GCA_016792935.1). Lineage (GTDB taxonomy): Bacteria > Myxococcota > Myxococcia > Myxococcales > Myxococcaceae > Archangium_A. The sequence goes on from JAEUJS010000545.1 coordinate 1,841, forward strand.
CATGATCGCGATGGTGGCTCGTCGCGGGAGCAGGCGCCGCATCAACAGCGACGCGAACTTGTTGAACGCTCCGGGGATCAACATCGGGCCGGAGTCGAGGTTGTCGAGCGTCTCGCGCACCACGTCGGCAGGCTGCTGCATTCCCGGCGGCGCCTTCGTGCTGGCCTTCAAGAGATTCGGAGTGGCCGTCGCTCCCGGACACACGCACAACACGTCGACGCCCGTGCCGCGGAGCTCGGCCCAGAGGCCCTCGGCGAGCGACAGGTTGAACGACTTCGTCGCGCCGTAGGTCGAGACGTACGGCGAGCCCTGAAACGCGGTGAGTGAGCTGAGCAACACCAGCGCGCCGTGCGTTCGTTTCACGAGCCGCGGAACGAAGTGATGCACCAGCGTCGTCGGCGTGCGCACGTTGACCGCCACCGCCTTGAGGTTGTCTTCCAGCGACTGCTCGAGCAGGGGGCCGATCGGCGAGAACGCCGCGTTGTAGAGGAACAACCCGACGTCGAGCTCGCGGGTCTGCTCGGCGATGCGCGTTCCCGCATCATCGGCCGCGAGGTCGAGCGCGATCAGCCTCGTCTCGACGTTGAGCGACTTCGCCAGCTCAGAGAGCACGTTTTCCCGCCGCGCCACCAACACCAGCTTGAGCCCCTTCGCCGCGAGCTGGCGCGCGTACTCGGCGCCCAGGCCTTCCGACGCGCCACACACCACCGCCCACGGCCCGTAACGCTCGACGAAACGCATCAGTAGGGGCGCTGACCGACGATGTTGCCGGCGGGCACGTAGTTGCAGACCACGAAGACCCAATTGATGCTGCTGCTGAACGGAGAGCCCGTGGTGCACATCTGCGAAGCGCACCCAATTCCCGTCGTCGCCCGCCACACGATCTGCGTGTAGTGGCCGCACTGGCGACCGGTGGTGCAGCTGTTGTTGGCGTAGTTGTAGTCGGGCTTCTCTGCCGCCCAGCCGTTGACGATCTGCGTCGGCGTTCGCGAGTTCGTGGCCGCGAAGATGTTCTCTCCAAGTGTGTTGGGATCGCGGTGCATGAAGTTGCAGCGCGAAGCCCAGTCAGCGGCGAGGTTGGCGGCCGACTGGTTCCACGTCACCTCGGGCAGCGCTGTCGCAGGAATCGGGTTCGACGCCGCCGCGCGAATCGCGTTGTGCGCGGTGAGCCATTCCTGCTGCTCAGCGGTGAGCATCGGCCCTGCGTCGACCTGTGCTCCTGCGTCGGTGCCTGCGTCAGTCCCGGCCTGTGGACTCTCTCCACACCCGAAGAGCGCGCAGGCGAAGCTGAGCAGAACGCGCCTCATTCGTTGATCGTCTCCGGAGCCGCCTTCGCCGCGGGCTTCGGGCCGCGGATGACTTCGTACGAGGCGTTCTTGCCGTCGAAGGTCATCAGCGCGGCGAGGCCGTAGCTGGTCGTGCCGTCATTCAGCTTCCACGGCAGCGGGTTGGCCGAGCCCTGGTTCACGTAGAGGGAAGGGTGGTTCTTCTTCTGCGCGAGCACGTTGCCGCTCAGATCGGTTCCGCGCGCCGCCGCCTCGAGAATGTGACCGCTGATGCCGAACGGGATCTTCGCCTTCTGGATCAACGCGGTGAGGCGAACGTCGCCGACGTTGTCCGCTCCGGGCACGTAGTCGAGCGCCTTCTGGCCCTTCTGCCGCGGCGGACCATGCGTCAGCAGCACCGTCACGTCGTCGGCCGCCGCGGCCGCGCGCTCGAGCGCTTCGAGATCCTTGTCCTTGTAGATGCACGCCGCGGCGACGTGGAGGTACGCCTTGTCGTGGTACCCGCCGAGCCCGAGTACGTCGACGCCATCGCCGTCGTAGCGCCGAATGAGATCGAGGTTGAGCATGTGCAACGCGCCCGCCTTGCGCTGCTTCAAGATGGCGTAGTTGAGCGCCGCGCCACGTTCCATGTTGCCGGCGACGACCAGCAGCGGGCGCGTGGTGGCCCTGGCGAGGTACTCGAGGATCTGATCGAGCACGTCGGGTTCCGAGCTGGTGTCGCCACCGATCACGATCGCGTCGACGTCGGCCTTCTCGAAGTTGGCGAGGAACGTGTCGAGCATCGCCTTCGTCTCGGGCTCGAGATCCTTGATGCCGGCGAGCAGCCCGAGCACCGCCTTCTTCCCGGCGCGCGGCTTGATGCGTCGCACCTTCACGGTGCCGCCGGTGTGTTCGAAGCGCCAACCGTCCTTCTCCTTCACGTCGGCAGGAGAGAAGTGCTCGAAGGGCCCGTTGCAGTCGAACTGGTTGCGATCTTCCCAGGCCGCGAAGTCGTCGGCGGCGGCGAGCGTTGGGACGAGCAGGGTGAGAGCGGCGAACGCGTACTTGAGCAAAGTCACTTCCCCTTCTTCTTGATCATCGGATCAGTCGGAACTTCGGTCACTGGCATCTTCACCAGTGGGATCTTTGCCAGAGGAGCGCCCTTTACGGCTGGAACTTCTGGCTGCGTGGTCGGCTGATCGACCTTCGCCTGCTCGGGGATGGTGTAGCTGCGCGTCTCTTCGCGGCTCCAGTCGAGCGGGCCCGACACGTCAGGACCACCGCGCGCGAGCGCCTTGAAGCGCGCCTGCCACTCGTCACGTTCGCCGAGCGCCCTGGTCCGACCATCGCGCTCCTGATCAATCATGCGACCGAGCGCCTCGATGCGCTGGTTGAGCTGATCGCGCTCGGTCATCAGGTTGGCGGCGACCTGGCGCTCGGCGTCGAGCGCGGTGCGGAGATCCTTCGCCTCGCCACCTGCCACCGGCGCTGCCTTCGCGGCCTTGAGCTTCTCGTTGAGTTGGCGAGCAACGGTGCGCGCTTCGTCGCGCTCGAGGGTGAGCTTGTCGCTCTGCGTCTTCAGCTTGAGCGCCACGTCGCGCGCTTCCTTCGTCGCGACCGCCTCGCTCTGGACCTTCGCTTCCAGCGCGGTCATCTGCGCCTGCAGCGCGTCGCCGCGCGCCATCGCCATGCTGAGCGACTCTTCACGGCGGCCGAGATCGGACTCGAGCTCATCGACGCGCGCCTGGAGCGTCTGCGCGACCATGGGGTCGGTCGGAATGCCTGCCGCTTCGAGCTCGGCGACACGCGCGCGCAAGGCTTCCGCCTCGGGCTCGAGCTCGGCGACGCGCATGCGCAGCGGCTCGAGGTCTCCGGACGCGGCTTCGAGCTCGGCGACGCGTTGCCGCAGCACCTCGGCTTCGGCGGCGGGAACTTCGAGCTCCTGCGCGCGCTGGCGGAGGACGTCCGCTTCTCCAGCGCCACCTTCGAGCTCCGCGATGCGTTGACGCAGCCGCTCCACTTCGCCGGCGTCACCGGAAGCGACTTCCAGCTCCGCGACGCGTTGGCGCAACGGCTCGACCTCTCCGGAGATCACCTCGAGCTCGGCGACGCGCAGGCGCAGCGGTTCGGCTTCAGCGGCCACGGTCTCCAGCTCCGCGAGGCGCTGCCGCAGCGGTTCGGCGTCACCCGACGCGATCTCGAGCTCAGCGACGCGTTGACGGAGCGGCGCGACTTCTCCCTCGAGCTCGCTGACGCGTTGACGCAGCGGCTCGGCATCTTGCGAAGCCGCTTCGAGCTCGGCGACGCGCTGGCGCAGCGGCTCGACTTCCGACGCGGTCGCTTCCAACTCGATGGCGCGGACGCGGGCCTCGCCGGTTTGCGTGTCGAGCTCAGTGACGCGCGCGCGCAGGGTGTCCACTTCGGCCGCGGTCGCTTCGAGCTCGATCGCGCGTACGCGGGCCTCGCCGGTCTGCGTGTCGAGTTCGGTCACCCGCGCGCGAAGTTCGTCGACTTCGGCCGCGGTCGCTTCGAGCTCGGCGACGCGCTGACGCAGCACCTCGGCTTCGCTCGCGCCCGACTCGAGCTCCGTGACGCGCGCGCGCAACGTCTCGAGCTCGGCGCTCGCGCCTGCGGACGCGCGGAGCGTCTCCAGCTCGGCCTCGAGGCGTTGACGCTCGGTGCGCTCGGTGGCCAGCGCGAGTTCCTTGGCTTCCATCGTCTCGCGCACCGACTCGTCGAGCGCGGCGGCGCGGGCGCGGGCGTCGTTGCGCTCGGTGGTGATCTGGCTCTCGCTCGTCGTGTAGCGGGCCTCGCGCTCGGCCATCTGCGCTTCGAGTTCCTTCACGCGATTGGCGGACTCGGTCATCGCCGCGCGCGCCTCTTCGAGGCTCGATTCGAGCTCGGCGACCTTCTTCGCGCGCTCCTCGATGCGGCTGGTGACCTCCGACAGCTCCGAGCCAATGCGCGAACGCTCGGCATCGGCGGCATCTCGCGCGGCGCGGGCCTCGTTCAGCTCGCGCATCAGCGTCGCGCTGCCGGCATCGACTTCTTCCCGAGCGCGATCGAGCTCGGCGCGGGCCTTCTCGCGCTCTCCGACCACGAGGAGGCGGGCGTCCTTCTCGACCTGCAGGGCGGCGCTGATCGAGCTCAGCTCGGCCTGGACTTCTTTCACGCGCTCCTTCGCGGCCTTCTTCTCGTCGCTGAGGATCGCAGCGCGATCGCGGGCTTCGTCGCGCTCGGTGGTGAGCACTCCGAGCTTCTCGTCGGCTTGCGCCTGGGCGCTGTGCAGCTCTGCACGGAGCCGACGCAGCTCGCCTTCGAGTTTGAGCACGCGCGACTCGTCGATGGCGATCAGCGGCGCTTCGCGTCCGTCTCCGAGCTTTCTCGAAGCGCGCGCGAGCCTGGTCGTGCCGTCGCTCGTGACGTCGAAGGCAACCTTGAGCACTCCGATTCCCGGAGCGTCGACGATCACGCCGAGCGCGCTCGGCTGCACCGAGAGCCCGACATCGATCGGTCCCGCTTCGCTCTCGGCATGAATGCCCGCATCCCACGAATCAGGAGCGGCGATGCGACTGCTCACGTCAGCGCGCTGTGAAGCCATAGAGCTCGAAGCCTAGCGCGGGCGAGAAATCGCTCCCGTTTCCCATCCTGTCGCACCTCGCACAGCGTGCTACACGCGCCCGCGATGTCAGCCTCAGCCTCGCCGATCAAGTACGAGCTCCTCGCCGAAGCGCCGTCCGGTGCGCGGGCGTCCATTCTCCACACACGTCGCGGTCAGACGCTGCTGCCGACCTTCATGCCGGTGGCGACGCACGCGCACGTTCGAGGGCTCACGATGGACGAGGTGCGCGAGAGCGGCGCGACGATTTGTCTCTCGAACACGTACCACCTGCTGCTGCGGCCCGGCGTCGAGGTGTTCCGCCAGTTCGGAGACGTGCACCGCTACATGAAGTGGAACGGCGGCGTGCTCACCGATTCGGGCGGCTTCCAGATCTTCAGCCTGCCGGGCGCGCGCGACATCACCGAGAAGGGCGCGCGCTTCCGCAGCCCGTACGACAACCACGCGCACCTGCTCTCGCCGGAGTCGAGCATCGAGACGCAGCAGGCGATCGGGTCCGACATCATGATGGTGCTCGACGTGTGCATTCCGTCGACGTCGGGAGAGGTCGAGACGCGCGACGCGATGGAACGCACGCACCGCTGGGCGCTCCGCTCGCTCGCCGCGCGCGATGCGAAGAAGGAGACCGGTCAGGCGGTCTTCGCGATCGTGCAGGGAGGGGTGTTCAAGCCGCTCCGCACCGAGAGCGCGGGCTTCCTCACGCAGCACGACGGCTTCGATGGCTTCGCGATCGGTGGGCTCGCGGTCGGTGAGTCGCGTGAGCTGCTCTACGAGATGACGCAGCACACGGCGCCGCTCTTGCCGAAGCACAAGCCGCGCTACCTGATGGGGGTCGGCACGCCGATCGATCTCGTCGAGGCGGTGAACGCGGGCGTCGACATGTTCGACTGCATCGTGCCGCCGAAGATGGCGCAGCAGGGCTACGCGTACACGTTCGAGGGCCAGCTGCGGCTGACGCGCTCGGAATACCGGCTCTCGGATGACCCGCTCGATCCGACGTGCGGGTGCCCGGTCTGCAAGCAGCACTCACGCAGCTATTTGCGGCACCTCACCCACGGCAATCACTCGCTGGGCGCGCGGTACTTGTCGATCCACAACCTGTGGCACTACCAGCAGTTGATGAAGCGCATGCGCGACGCGATCCTCGGCGGTCGCTGGGCGGCGGAGTACGCGTCACTGCGCGAAATTCTCGCTCCGGTGAAGGGCCGCTATCGCGCGACGGGCATGAAGGATGGCGTGTTCGAGTTGGTGACGACGCGTGGTGGGCATCGCGCGGTTCGGCACACGGGGCACGGTGAGATCATGCATCCCGTCGGGCCGTGGGAAGAGGCCAATCGGCTCTACGTCGATCAGCTCGAGGTCGAGCAGCGGCTGCGTGAAGAGAACGAAGAGCCGCTGCGCATTCTCGACGTCGGCCTCGGAGCAGGCACCAACGCCGTCGCCGCGCTGACCCGCTTCACGAAGCTGGGAGCGGATTGTCGGCGACCGCTGGAGATCGTCTCGCTGGAGCACGATCTGACGCCGCTGCGTCTCGCGCTGGCTGATCCCGAAGGCTTTCCGTTCTTGCAGCCGTGGAAGCACTCGGCCGAAGCGTTGTTGCGTGATGGCTCGTGGGAAGCGCCGAACGTGTCGTGGCGTTTGCTCGAAGGAGACGCGGTGAAGAGCGTCGATGAACTCGACGGGATCTTCGATCTGATCTTCTTCGATCCGTTCAGCCCCGAAGCGAACCCGACGATGTGGACGGTGGACTTCCTGCGCATGATCCACGCGCGCACGCCGCGTCACGGTGGAGTGCTGGCGACCTACAGCGCCGCGACGCCGACGCGCGTGTCATTGCTCCTCGCCGGCTTCCACGTGGGCGCCGGATCCAGCACGGGCACCAAAGGCGAGACGACGATCGCCGCGAGCGCGAAGGGCCTCGTGAAGGAACCGCTCGGCGAACGCTGGCTCGAGCGCTGGCAGCGCAGCTCAGCGCGTGGCCCTCACGGTGGCGATCTCACGACCGAGCTCGAGGCCGCGATCCGCGCGCACCCTCAGTTTGCGCGGCAGCCCTGAAGCAGCTTCTGCATCGTCTGCATCGGCTTGCTCGACAACGCGTTGCTGCGCTCGTTCATCAGCGACAACAACTGCGCCCACGCGCGATCGGCCTCGTCGCAGCGTGACTCCGCGAGATCGATCTGCAGTTTGTGGATCACGAGGTCGGTGCTCCACGGAGCGACCGCCAGCCCTCGCGCCGTGAACTTCCGCGCCGCTTCCGATTCGCCCGAGGCCCAGGCCGCGCGCGCCGCGATCAGCAGCAACTCTGGATCGTCGGGACGCTTCTCGACCGCGGCGTCGATCACCGCGCGAGGCGGCACCTTGTCTTCGTTCGCGTAGACCTCGACCAGCACCTCGGGCGCGTCGGGGTACGTCTTGAGCAAGTCCTCCGGAGCCGCCTTCTCGAGCCGCGCCTTGATCACCGCCGCGCCCGCAGGAAGTGGATTGGGGGCAAGCGCCACCGCCTTCTCGAGATCCTTCACGCCGGACTCACGATCGATGAACCACAGGCGGCTGCGGAGCGAGTGGATCTCCCAATCGGTCAGCGTCACCGGCGCCTCGATCTTCGGAGACCGCCGCAGAGACGTCTCCCAGCCGCGGAAACGCGCGTCCCCGAGGTACTGCTTCACCGCCGCGTGGAGCCGCGCCGCATCAGCCGGCGGAAACACTTCCGTCATCACCTCGGCGATCGGCTTCTCGCTGCGCAGGCCCGCGAACAACCGCCGCAGCCGTGCCTCGTCGTGATTCGCCAGATAGTGCATCCACGCCCACGCTGAGGCGTACGCGAGCCCTTCGGCCTCGGCGTCCTTCGGCGACTGCCACTGCTGCAGCTCCTCGAGGCTCAACGCGCCGAGAATGAACGCTTCCTGTGCGCGGCCTTCGTTCCACCGGCCCATCTTCACCGTGCGCGCGTCCTTGAACTTCGCGTCTTCGAACATCGCCGCGAGGCCTTCAGCGACCCACCGCGGCTGACGCGGCAACATGAACGCGCTCACCAGGTGCGCGAGCTCGTGCGTGGAACTTCCGAGGCCGCCTTCCTCATCGGGAGCCCCGACCACCAACACCGTCGGACCCACGCGACGAACGAAGCCCACGTAGCCCGACGCGAAGTAGCGGACCTCGTCGTCGTCTTCGAGTAACACGATCGGCACCCGCGCGCGCTCGACGTCCGCTCCGAAGAACGTCGCGAAGGTGTCCCACATCAGCTCGAGCTTCTCGGCCTGCACCTTGTGCTTCTCGAGCGGCATCGCGCTGGTGACGACGAAGTGCTCGGTGGTGAGCGACCGCACCTCGGTGCCGCCGTGCTGTTTGCACTCGAAGTGCACGCAGCCGCTCGCGAACAGCATCACCATCGCCGCAAGACTGCGCGTCAGAAGGTCCACGCGACCCCCAGGCCGGCGACGACTGCGAGTGGACGGAACTTCACCGCGTCGCCGCTGACGAAGCCTTCGACGCCACCATCGAGGAAGAGCATCACCGGCCCGAGCTGCGCGCCGAGCCCGAGCGCGCCTCGCAGACCGACAGCGGGCCCGAAGATCACCGCGCCCGCGCCGATCCACGGACGAATCATCGTGCGCGGCAAGGGGAGGAAGCGCGCTTCGGCACGAACGCCGATGGTCGGCCCGAGCAGCAGCGTCGCCGCCGCTCCGAAGTACGCATATTGGAATTGAACCGTCACGCCGGGAAGCACCGCGGCTGCGCCATCGGCGAGTCCGATGAAGTCGGCATCGACACGTGCTCCGACGCCGAACGACCACTCTCGCGTCGGCTGGTCTCTGGCCGGCTGAGTCGAGGGAAGCTTCGCCGCGACCAGCGGGTCCTTCTCGAGGAGATCCATGAGCAACTTGTCGAGGATGTCGAACGCCGCGTCGGCCGTGGACGCCTTCACGCGTTGACCTGTGCGGTGGAGCGGCGCGTTGGCGCGCGCGTCGAGGAGCGACAGGTTGATCACCAGCGTCTCGCCGAGGCGCGACACGTCACCCCTCAGAATCCGACCTGCATTGAGCGCTCCGGCGAGCTCGCTCACGCACGAACTTTCGCCACAGCCCAGCAATGCGCGCTGCCGCTCCATGCCGAGCAGTTCCTGCACGTCTTTGACCCCGATCACCTCGTACGTGCCGAGCGCGACCAACTTCGTGTGCAGGTAGTCCGACAACACCTCGACCTCGCTCGACGAGATCCCCGCGGTCGACTGCAGCCCGTTGAATGCGAGCCGCGGCTTCGCGGGCGCGTCTGCAGCGCGCGCAGACATCGGGCCAAGGAGCAGCGCAGCAATCACCACCGCTCCAGCGCGCGCGATACGACGTCGGCGCACGAGGAAAAGTGCGCCGATCAACGGGACGAGCGCTCCCATCGACGTTCCGGAGCAGCCGCAACCCTGATTCCACGCGTAGTGTGAGAATGGTCCAGCGCCAGCATCTTGATCGCCGCCGCCCGTTGCCGAGCCGCCACCGCTCGCTGAGCCGCCACCGTTCGCTGAACCGCCGCCACCTCCGGTCGCTCCACCGCCGGCCGCATCGCCACCACCGGCGCCGCCACCAGTGCCTCCGCCACCACCCATCGGAGGCATGGGCACCACGCACGCACCAGCCATGCACATTCCACCGTCCGCGCCGCACATTCCGCCCTCGTTGATCGGCGTGTCTGCGGGACAGTCAGGGCCGAGGTCGATGCACAGCTCCGGCGCGTCGTCGCACTCCGGGAATTGCACCGGCCGGCAGACGAACGTCGTCGGAAGAATCTCGCATCGACCATTCTGTGAAGCGCCGGCGTCGATCGAGCACGCCTGACAGTCGAGCACGCCACCACCGCACGGCGACTCGCAGCACACGCCATCGACGCAATAGCCGTCTGCGCAGCCATTGAGACCGCAGCTCTCGCCCTGTCCCGCACCGAAGGTCACGAAGCGCCGCTGGGCGACGAGGGTCACGCCGTCGGCTTCGAGCCGATTCCACACCAGCACCGCGACCGGCCCATTCGTCGCGAGCGCAGGTCGCAGGTTTTGCGCCCGGCCACCGTCGCCGGCCCACAGCACGCCGGTCGGGATCCCCGCGTCGGGGCTGCTCGTCATCTTGGCGAACACGTCGACGCCGCCCGCGTCGTTTTCCTGTTCCCATGCGACGAGCACACCTCCATCTGCGAGCGTGAGCGCGAAGGGCTGTCGCTGCGCACCAGGCTGGCTGCTGACCTCGTACTCGACGCCGAGCGCGCCACCGACTTCGATGCTCCGCGACCAGAGACGCGGCTGGCCCGAACGGGTGTCTTCCCAGAAGAGCTGGAGGTTCGGCGCGCCAGCCATCGCCGGCCTGGTCTCGGTCTGCGGTGAACTCGTGAGAGTGAGCTGCGGCCCCTGCGCCCACTGGCCCGCGTCGGTCGCAGTGAGCGTGTTGCCGAACACGTCGAAGCCGTTGTCCCACGTCATGAACAGCTCGCCTTCGAACGGAGCGAGCGCGTAGCGGGAGGCGCTCTGCGGACCCGAGGTGAGCGGCGTCAGAACGAGCCCACCGTCGTTCGGAATCACCGTCCACGCGTCGACGACGCGCGGGTTCTGCGACGACGCGACGATCACCAGGGAGTCGCCGATCGTGGTGAGCGCCGGCAGTTCGTAGCGTGGGCTTCTGCCCGTGAGCGTCAAGGTGCGCGGGTTGGTTCCCAGGTTGTTGAGCAACTGCACGCGCAGGGTGTTGAGGTCGCCGTCGTTGAACACGGAGTCGTGCAGGTCGCCGTCGCTGAACACCAGCGCGTAGCCGCCATCGCGAAGCGCGACGACCTGCGGCGCGACCTCATCCCCGCTCGACGACGAGGTGACGACCGGCGGCTGCGTGCTCGTGTCGAACCGCTGCGCCCACGTATCGAAGCCAGTCGCAGCGTTGCGCGCGTCCGACCAGACCCACAGCCACGGCGTCGAGCCCAGCCCTCCGAACGCGACGCTGGGGTGCTCTTGCAGCGGGGGCGAGCCGCTCAGGAGCCGCTCCGGCTTCGGACCGTTCGACGCCGAGTCGTGGAGCTGGAAGCGAATGCTCGGCTCCTGCTCGCCCTGTTGATTGCGATAGGCCACCAGCGCGACGCCCTGGTTGCTGCTGCCCACGACGCAGTCGCGCAGCGGCTGGCCCGCATCCGACGTGATGTAGAACTGATTCGCGGCCCCACCGTCGAACGGCTGCGTCACGAGGTACGCGAACGCGGTGCCGACATAGAACGCGGCGCTCGCACATTCCACGATGCGCGTGCCGTCGTCGCCGAGCTTCACCTGCGAGACGTCGATGCTCGGGTTCTCCATGTTCGAGCGCAGAATCGTTTCGCGCGGTCCGCCTCCGTCGGGCTCGATGGTCGCGAAGTGCAGGCCGGTCACCCACGAGGCGCCGTTGCTCCGCGCCCAGGCGGCCGCCACGCGCCCATCGCGGAGCGTGTGGAGATCGATCACCCGGTTGTAGAGCTCGTTGTCGGGGTGCGTCGTCAGGTTCAGATAGAAGCCGCCGCCATCGACTCCGTTGGGCAGTACGCCTGCGTCGAGGTTGACGAACTGCACGTTGACCGCGTTGTAGGCAGGGAAGCTCGTGATGAAGCCGTCGCCGAAGGGCTCGAAGTCGAAGCCGCGGGCGGTCTCGAAGCCCGAGAGGATCTGGTTGGTGTTCGCGCTCGTGCCGCCGTCGCGAAACAGCTGGGCCCAGCGAAGCTCGACCTGTTCCCAACCGACGAAGGTCGAACCGCCGACGAGCGCGAGGCGTGGCTTGTTGCGCGGGTTGCCCTGGGTACCTCCGAGCTGGATTGGCGGCGAAGGGACCAGCGATGAAGAGACGAAGCTCGCCCACAGGAAGCCTCGTGGCCGTTCGTTCCACGCGAGGATGAAGCTCTCGCCGTTCCAGCTGATCTCGGGGTTGATGTCGTTGGTGGGGCCGGTGACCAACGGAACGCCGTACGGGTCGAGCACGCCACCGTCGAAGAGCACCCGCGCGCCGTAGATGTCGGTGCCGCGGAACATCGCGTGGCGGTTGTCTTCCCACACCACGAGCCAGCCGCCGTCGATGCTGACCACTGCCGCGTTGCCCTGCGAGCGTGGCGCCGCGACGATTCCCGAGTCACGCGGCGCACTCACCTCGGGCCCGAAGTTCAACTCCGTGCGCTCCGCCGCGACGGGTCGGTCGATCTGCGAGCAAGCGAACAACTTCGCGCTGAGCAGCAACGCCAGAAATCCACGAAGCATGACGAGCGACTGTAGCTGTCGCGCCCGAGTTTCAGGCGAAGAACGCGCGCTCGAGCAACAGCACACCCAGACCTACCACCAGCGAGAAGATCGTCGCGGGCACCCCCACACGCAGGTACTGCCAGAACGTGACCTTCACGGTGTCCTTCGCGCCTTCGAAGACGATCAGGTTCGCGACGCTCCCGATGAGCGTGAGATTTCCCGCGAGCGTCGAGGCGAGCGCGAGCACCTGCCAGCCGAGCTCGGGTTGCGTCAGCTGCGGCACCCACACGCGCGCGAGCATCACGTAGGGCACGTTGCTGAAGAGATTCGACGCCACCAGCGTGAGCGCGGTGAAGCCGAACGTCTCGCGAATCGGCCCGCCGTGCATGACCGGAGCGAAGAGCGTGCGCATCGATTCCGCCCAGCCTTCGCGATTCACGCCGTGCACCACGATGAACAGACACGCGAAGAAGAGGAGCAGCCCGAAGTCGATCTTCTTCACCTGTTCTTCGGTCTCGACGCCCGACACCAGCATCACCGCCGCGGCGCCGACGAAGGTGCTCCACGACATCGGCAGGCCGATGAAGAAGGCGATCAGAATTCCGACCACCGCGATCGAGCAGATCGTCAGCAGGCGGCGGTCGACCGGAGGCATCGGCCCATCTGGATGAATCGACCTGGCGGGCAGCTGCTTGCGGAAGCGCCACACGACGACGCCGTAGACGATCACCATCGAGAGGATCGCCGGGAGCGCCATGAAGAGGAGGAAGCGGCCGTAGTCGAGCTTGCTGGCGACGCCGATGATCATGTTCTGCGGGTTGCCGGTGAACGTCGCCGCTGAGCCCGCGTTCGACGCCATGCACAGCCCGAGCAAGTAGGGCAGCGGCGGCAGGTCAGCGCTCTTCACCAGCAACACCACCAGCGGCGTGAGCATCAGGCACACGGTGTCGTTGACGAGAAACGCCGAGAGCAGTCCCGCGGTCGCCACCAACGCCATCAAGAGTCCACGTGGCGTTCGCGCCAGACGAAGCACGTACCAGGCGCACGCACGGAA
>JAEUJS010000549.1 GCA_016792935.1 Archangium sp.
ATCTGGCCATTCATCGGCGAGGTCGAGGCGCTCTACCGGAAGGTGTGGGGCCAGTGGCGCGGCACGAAGTTCGGAACGCCCTGCGTGCTCCAGTGGGGCTGAGCGCGACCCATACATATATATAGAAGGCGCATGAGCCCCCTCGACGAGCTGGCGACCATTCTCCGACCCGCGGGTGCAGGGCTGTACCTCGTCAGCACCGGGAAGGCCGAGCAGGAGAAGTTGCAGCAACGCCTCTACGGCGTCAGCTCTCCGGAGCAGGTGAAGCAGCGCTTCCGTGACTCGCTCGCACGCATCGCGACTGCGAAGGGCGTGTTGCTCGGCGTGCCTTCCGACGTCGGCGCCGGCTTTCGTCGCGGCGCGAATCTGGGGCCGCAGGCGATTCGCACGCGGCTCTTCGACGACGGAGTGGATCTCGCCAGCAGAGGCATCGTCGACATCGGCGACGTGTTCGTGATTCCGCAGCTGCTCGAAGACGACATGCTCACTGCCGAGCAGATCGCCGTCTCACGCAAGGCGCTGTACCCGGAGAACGCGAGCGCGGAGCTGCCGGTCGCGCCGTTGAGCATCGAGCGGCGCGCGCTGCAGTTGGTGCTCGCGCTCAACCCTCGCGTCAAACCGTTCGTGCTCGGTGGAGATCATTCCACCGCGTTGCCGGTGGTGCAGGCGCTCGCTCCACACGCACCTCAACCGTGGGGCATCGTGCAGCCCGACGCGCACACCGACCTGCTCGAGACGCGGCTGGGCATCAAGCACTGCTTTGCCACGTGGAGCTGGCACGCCAACGAGCTGCTCGGTCGCAAGGGCCGGCTCACACAGGTGGGAATTCGAGCGAGCGGTCGAGACAAGAACCACTGGGAATCGACGCTCGACGTGAAGCAGTTCTGGGCGAAGGACGTGCTCGCGAACCCCGCCGCGCAGCTCGACGCGCTGCTCGCGCACGTGAAGTCGACGGGTGTGAGCGGCGTTTACTTCAGCAATGACATCGACGGCACCGACGCCAGGTACGCGGACGCGACGGGAACTCCGGAACCTGATGGTCTCGAGCCAGACTGGGTGGTCGAGCTCATTCGCCGGCTCGGTCGCGAGGTCGGACTGCTCGGCGGCGACGTGATGGAAGTCGCTCCGTCGCTGACGCCGACGCCCGAGAGTGCTCCGCGGACGGTCGGGCTGGCGGCGCGCTACCTGCGCGAGACGGTCGACGCTGCCCTGAGCGCGGGGTAGAGGGCCCACCTCGATGCGTTTCTTTTGCTCCCTTACGGCGTCGCCCCCAGGGGCTTTGCTCGCCCTGGTCTTCAGCGCCGCTGTCCTGATCTCCGCCGCCGGCTGCAAGAGCAACTGCCGCCAGCTCTCGGAAAAGGCGTGTGATTGCACGAGCAGCAGTACCGAGCGCACGTCGTGCCTGCAGATCGCGGCCAACAAAGAAACGGCGTCGGGTGTGATCATCACCGCGGAAGACGACGATCGCTGCAAGGCACTGCTCGATCAGTGCGACTGCCGGCTGATCGACACGCCTGCGGGCAAGGAGCGCTGCGGCTTCGCGGTCAGCTCCGACGCCGGCCAGTGATCCCCTCTCCCGCCCCTGCGGGAGAGGGTCAGGGTGAGGGAGTTCGGTCCATCAGCGATAGTATCATCTGATACTATCAGCCCGTGGCTCCCACCTTCGTCCTGACCCCACGCGGACTGCGCTCGCTGACGCAAATCGAGCGTCTCCTCGGCCGCTGCGACGGGCTCGACGTCGCCCAGCCGCAGCCGCTCCTCCGCAAGAAGAACCAGGTCCGCAGCGTCCGCGCGAGCGCAGCCATCGAAGGCAACACGCTCTCCGAAGAGCAGGTGACCGCGCTCCTCGAAGGCCGACGCGTCATCGGAGAGCGCAAAGAGATCACCGAGATCCTCAACGTCAACACGGCCTACGAGCGACTGCCGAATTGGAGAGCCGCGAGCCGAACCAGTCTCTGCTCCGCGCACGGAGTGCTGATGAAGGGCCTCACGGCCGACGCAGGAAGACTGCGCACCAGCTCAGTCGGAGTCTTTCGTGGCAAGAAACTCGCTCACCTGGCTCCGCCAGCGCATCTGGTGTTCGACCACGTGACGAGGCTGCTCCGCTGGACGACGCGCTCCGACGCACCGCGGATCGTCACCGCGGTGGTGACGCACTACGAGCTGCTCTTCATCCACCCGTTCCTCGACGGAAACGGCCGACTCTCGCGGCTCTGGCAGCAAGTCGTGCAGGCGCCGCATCACGCCGTGCTCCGCTACGTGCCGATCGAGTCGATCATTCGTGAGCGTCAGCGCGGCTACTACGACGCCCTGCGCGCGTCAGATCGGTCGGGTGGAGCGACTCCCTTCCTCGACTTCACCCTCAGCGCGATGGTCGCTGCGCTCGAGCAGTTCGTCAGCGAGGTGCGGCCTGACGTTCCAAATGTCGAGAGTAGGGTCGAGGCCTCGCGAAAGAAGCTGGGACGAAGGTGGTTCTCCCGGCTCGACTACCTCGCGCTGCATCCCCGCATCTCGACGGCGACCGCGAGCCGAGATCTCGCCACCGCGCTGAGCGATCGCACGCTCGAAGCACGCGGTGCCCGACGCCTCACGCAGTATCGCTTTCGCTGAGACTGGCGAAGGCGCCAGGCGGCGCTTCGCCGATGTGACTTTCCTGGGCTCGCCCCGAGTCGAGCCTCAGCGCTGCAGCTTCGCGAGCAAGCGGCGCAGATCCTCGTTCACCTTCACGAACTCGGTCTTGCCCTTCTCGTCAGCGACCTGCTTCTCCAGCGCAGGCAGCGACTTCTTCGCCTGGGCCAGCGCGTCCTTGCTGTCGTCGATGAGCCAGTCGGCGCCCTGAATGATGGCGAGGCGGGTATCGAGGTTCTTCTCGGGCAGGCGCTTCATCAGCTCGTCGATGACCTCGGCGTTGCCAGAGCGGCCAATCTCGTACGCCGCGCGCTCACGAACGCCTTCGTCCTTGTTGTCGAGGAACCCGACCCAGCACTTCGCGTCGCTCTTGCACTGCGCCGCAGCGACCGCGCGATTCTTGTAGCCGTTGATCTTGTCCTGGTGCTTCTTCACCGAGCCCGCGAGGTCCTTGCACTCCTCGTAGTCGGGGTCTTCCTTGCACTCCGCCTCGAACAACTTCTGCTCGGCCGCGGCCATCTTGTCGAACACCGTCGGGTCTTCACCGAGCATCGCCACGCCACGCATCGATTCCTCGCGCGCGCCCCACGGACCCTTGCCCGCGGTCTCGACCAGCTTGGCCACCGCGTCCTTGCCGCCGATGCGCGCCAGGGCCCACACGTATTCCTTGCGGGCGTTGGCCTCGTTCTCGTCGAGCAGCGCGGCGAGCGGCTTCACGCCTTCTTTGCTGCGCATGCGGCCCAGCGCGTCGGCCGCGCGCATGCGCATGATGAGCTTGATGTCGTCGAAGTCGCTCTTGAAGTTCAGGTACGTGACGATGGTCTTCTCAGCGCGGCGATCGTGGAGGTCACCGAGCACCTGAACGCCCTTGGCGTAGAGCGCGACGTCCTTGATGTTGTTCTTGCCCGCCCACTCGAGGAGCTCCTTGTTCTTGCCCTCGACCACGGGAACGAGCGCGTCCGCCGACGGAGTGCCCAGCTGGTACAGCGCGAAGCTCGACTCCATGTAGAAGCTGACGCCGCCGCGCTCCTTGAACATCGCCTTCACGAGGCCCGGCACCGCGCGCGGGTCGCCGATTTCACCGAGCGCGATGATGGCCTTCTTGGTGATGAATGGCGCGATCGCGTCGTCGGTGGCGATCTCGTACAGCGGGTCGAAGCCTTCCTTCGCCTTCAGGTCGCCGAGCGCGTCGATGGCCGCGAGCTGCGTGAAGTTGTCCTTGCTCTTGAGGAGCTTCACCAGCGCGGGCACTGCCTGCGCGTTCCCGATTTTCCCGAGCGCGGTGGCGATCTCCTTGTTCATGTTCTTGGCGTCGGAATCGCTGGCTGCCGGATCGATCTGCTCAGTCAGCGCAGCGATGGAAGACGCCTGCTTCGCTTCACCGAGCAAGCGCGCGAGGTCGGCCTTCACTTCAGGCTTCTTTTCCTCGGCCAGACGCTTCTCGAGCATCGGCACCATCTTGTCGCTCATGAACTTCGAGCCGCGGAGGTCCTCGATGGCCTTCTTCTTTTCCTTCGTGTTCTTCGCGCCGCTGATGCGCTTCTCCCAGGTCTCCGGGAGCGAGGGGTCGCTCTTGCACGAGCTCACAACCACGACACAGAGAAGCGGAAAAATGATCCGGCGCATTGCGAACCCCTTTGACAGGTGCACACCAAGAATCGGGAAGAAAGCTGGGGCTTCGTAGACCCTTGATCAGCGATTTCCAAGGGTTGATCGCGTGTAGGGAAACAAGCAACTCTGTCGGACGAAATCCGAAACTACCGAAACGATTTCGATCCAGAAGCAAGCTACGGTCACGCCTTTCTCTCGTTTCCACGCACAGCGGAGCGCACTTCCATGACGGTCAAGATCCAACGCGGTCGCCAGTTCCTCGCCGGTGACACCACCGCGCAGTTGTTCGACGACAAGGGCAAGGCCGGTTCGTGGACCGCGAAGGCGAGCGAGAAGCTGGTCGCCTCGAACAACACGGTGCTGCTGAAGAAGGGCACCACGCAGGTGAAGCTGTCCACCGCGGCCGACTGGAAGAAGTTCCTCGCCGACAACGCGGGCACGAAGGAAAAGGCGGCCAACTTCGCGAAGAACTTCGGCATCACGTTCGAAGACTTCTGCAACGTGGTCGACGACCTCGCGGCGAGCGACGACAAGGGCCTCACGCTCAACCTCTCTCCGCAGAGCAACCTCTCCAAAGCGCTCTCGCTCGACAAGGTCGAGGGCAACTACGCGAACAAGATGACCGCCGAGTCGACCGTGAAGCTCACCGGCGTCGGCGGCGTGAAGAGCGACGCGAAGCTGGGCGAAGCGCTGCCGAAGATCGGCCCGGAAGTGTTGGCCAAGCCGGTCGACATGGGGTGGGACCGCAACCGCACCGAGCAGGAAGCGTGGGCGGACTTCAAGGTCGTCGACGGCGCGAACCGCATCTTCCGCAACACCAACGCCATCTCGGTGTTCGCGGGCATGACCGACGTGAAGTGGGACGACCCCAAGGCGATGGAGCTGGTCGAGAAGTTCACCATGCCCATGCACCTCGAGCAGACCACCAAGCCCGACGGCACCAGGAGCTTCCAGGACAAGGACG
>JAEUJS010000663.1 GCA_016792935.1 Archangium sp.
TCCACCGTCGCGACCGCGTTGAAGGTGGTGAACGGAGAAGGGAAGGGCTGCGAGGTGCAGTCTCCGGCGAGGAGCGTGAAGAGATCGCGCGTTTGGTTGCGCATCGTGTCCCAGTCGGCGGGCGCCATCTCGATGCGCACGTCGACCAGATGATCAGGCTTGAAGATCTCGCTGGTGGGATCTCCGGCATCGACGGGCGGAGGCGGCTGACCCGCATCGCGCATCGTCATCGTGCCCGCATCGTTCCCAGTCACCGGCGGAGGGCACGCCAGCAGCGCAGCGCACGTCAAGGTCAGCACCAGGGCGCGGGTCATGGTGAGCATCAGACACCGCTCCGGTGGAAAAATGAAAAATGATCAGGCCAGAACACCCGTCAGCGGCCCGCTGCCGGGGTCGAGCGCGCCGTAGCTCTGCATCGGCGTGAAGCCCATCCAATGCAACGCGGTCACCAGCACCCGGTGATTCGTCTTGTTGGTCACCTGCAGGTACTGATTGCCGCGAACGACTCCCGGCCCACCGGCGAGCACGAAGGGCACGTTGCTGATGTCGTGCGTCCACCCGATGCCGAGCTCGCTGCCCCAGATGACCAGTGTGTGATCGAGCACCGAGCCACCGGCGAGATCAGGCGTCGCCGCGAGCACATCGAGCAACTTCGCGAAGCGCGCCGAGTACCACGTGTAGACCTGACTCAAGGTCGCCTGCGAAGCCGTCGACGAGTCGTGTGAGAACGTGTGGTGACCGCCGGTGTTGAGCCCGAGCCACGGGTAGAGCGAGTTGTCGTTGTCGGCGATGCGCATCTGCAGACTCAGCACGCGCGTCAACCCACACCCGAGCGCGGCGGCCGCGAGATCCATCTGACGGTCCATCGTGAGCTGTGGATCAGTTCCCGCGGGAGGCGCGGTGGGCTGCGGGCACGACGGCGTCATCGCCTGCAGCCGCGTCTCGAGCGCGCGAACCGCAGTCGCGTGTGCATCGAGGCGCGCGCGGTCGTTGGTGGTCAACACCGCCTTCCGCGCGTTCATGTCGTCGAGCACGGTGTCGAGCACGCTGCGCCGTCGAGCGAGCGCTTTCGCCGCGGCGTCGAGATCAGGATTCGGCGCGCTGAAGAATTGATTGAACGCCGTGAGCGGAACGTCGACCGGGCTCTTCACCATGCCGGGCGCCGAGTAGATCATTCGCGTCGCCGGGTGCAGCCCGCCGCAGAACGTGCCGAGCTCGATGCTGCGATACGGCGTCTCTCCCGCGGGAAGTTGCGACGCGATGAATTGATCGACCGACACGCCAGTGCCCCAACCAAACGACTGCATGTGGTCGGTGCGCGTGAAGAGCGTCGATGCGGTGTCGATGGGTGAGCCCGTCCACAGCGCGGGCATCGTGTACGTGTGGGGGATGTAATAGCTGGTGCCGTACGGCAGCGAGATGCCGTCCATCAGCACCACGCGGTTCTGGTGCGCAGCGAGCGGCGCGAGAATCGGAGACAGCGTGAAGCCGCCCATGCCGTCGGGCGTCGGTCTCCAGTTCGGCCAGATGGTCCCGTGCGGCGTGTAGAAGAGCAGCAGCTTCTTGCGCGGCGCGTTCACCTGCGCCCACGAGAGCCACGGGAAGAGCGCGCTCGCCATTCCACCTGCCAGCAACGCGCGACGTGAGGCCCTCATGGCGCGGTCCCCTTGCGGAAATATTCCGACGCGGCGAACTCGGTGATGACGCGCTCGAGACCGTCAGCGCCGGTGCCTTTGCTGCCGAGGTCCACCGCGAAGCACTTCACCGACGCAGGCTCGAGCGTGCCCGCGGCGTAACGCATCCACTGCTTCGCGAAACAGGTGCGCACTTCCGCGCGCTGCGAGAGTGCATCGGCGAGCTGCCGCGGTCCCTGCACGGTGAGTTGATCAGCACCGAGCGGAAAGTCAGCGCTGTCGTCGATGGGCAGGTTGTTGTCGAGCAGCCGCCACCGTCCGAGCTCGTCGAGGTGTTCGAACGTGAACCCCAGGCCATCCATCGGGCGGTGGCAGTAGGCGCACCCCGGGTCGGTGAAGTGCGCTTCGAGCCGCGCGCGCGTCGTCGTTCCCGGCGAAGGCGGAGGCAGCGTGATGTTCAACCCCGCGGGCGGAGGCGACGGCGGCGTGCACATCACGTTCGCCAGCACCGCATAGCCGCGCACCGTCGGACTCGTCACGCCGGCATGCGACATCGCGGCCATCACTCCAGGGAGCGTGAGCAGCCCCGCACGCCGCGAGGGATCGAGCGATGACGTGTTTCCCGTCGTCGACACCAGGTCCATTCCGTAGTGCGGAACCAGCGCCGGCATCGAGACCGTGCGCGAATCACTGAAGAGCGAGGCGAGATCGGCGCCCGCGAGCGTCGCGGTGCGCACGTACAACACCGGCTCGGTCTCGAGTGCGTGCAACAGCGGTTCTCCGAGCGCGGTGAGGTCGGGCCGGGCGTCGGTCTGTCGGAGCCGTTCGAGCTCGAGCCACTGTGAGACGAAGGCGTTGAAGCCGCGCTCGCTGCGCGGGTCCTCGAGCATCAGGCGCACCTGCGCGCGCACGCCGTCGGCCGTGTCGAGTGAGCCATTGCCCGAGGCGGCCAGCAACGTGGTGTCGGGATTTGCGCCCCACAGAGAAAGCGAGAGGCGCGTCGCGACGCCATAGCCGTCGAGCATTCCTGCGTCGGTGAGCGGCTCATCGACGTAGAGGAAGGTCGGGCTCTGCAGCAGCGCTTGCAGCACCCAGCGCGCTCCTTCTTCCACGGCGGTCGGACTGCCCATCGCCTGCAGCACGCCTGCGTTGAACAGCGTCTGGTACCGGGTGCGCTCATCGGCGCTGAGCGGCCGGCGGAAGAAGCGTGGAGCGACGTCATCGAGCAACCAGGCCAGACATCCGTTTCGCGTGCACGCGGTGAGCGCGAGCGTCGGTGAAGCCGTCACGCGTTCGGCGAAGTCGAAGTACGCCTGCACTCCGTTGTCATCGACCGAGGTCGAGATGTTGGAGCGGTAGGTGAAGACGCGCTCATCGGGCACCGCGAGCGCATCGGTGACGCCGAGCACGTCGCGCACCGTCGCTTCGACGTGGACGCGATTGAGCCGCCGCATCGGCACCACCGCCGCCGGGAGCGGGTTGGGCACGTCACACACTTCAGGCTCGGGCGGAGGCGGTTCGACGAGCGGCGGCACTTCTGGGCGCGGGCCGATCAATTCACCGGTGCACGCGGTGAGAATCAGCGTCAGCAGGGGAAGCGCGCGCCGCATCGAGGAGCAGTCCACCACACCGCTTCACTGCGTCACAGCGCCGCTCCACCTTGCTAGACACCCGAGCATGACGACGCGCCGAGTTGTTCCAGTCGTGCTGTTCGTTGCACTCGGAGTTTCGTGTGGGACGCGTCCCACCTTCGTCGAGCCGCCAATTCGGGCGTCGGTGACGGTGACTCCTGCGCTCGCGGTGATCAGCTGGGAGAAAGGCACCAACGCGAAGACCACGCTCATCGCCCGCACGACGGATCCAGGCGAGCCCACCGCGCCCACCGGCGACCTGAGCGTCGGAGATGCGCTCGGCACCGCGAGCGTCCTCGCCATCTCCGAGGGCACGATGTACCGCGACACCATGCTCCCCGACGTGTGCGGCCCGTTCATCTGGCACCTCTGGAGCCGACACGCCGACGGCACGTGGACGAAGAGCGCGTCCACCGTTCGCTCGCTGCGCGGAGACCACACGCTCGCTCCCACCGCGCTGGTCACCAACTTCAGCTCGACGTTCGAAGGCCCCCAGCTGCGACTCGGGTGGACCAACCCCGACGTCTCCACCGCGTTCTCGGGCGTGACGGTGGTGCGCAAGCGCGGCTCGGTGCCGATGAGCGCCAACGACGGCATCATCGTCTACGCGGGTCCGTCTGATCAGACGACCGACATGGTGACCAACCTCTCTGCGACCGAGCCCACGCACTACGCGGTGTTCAACTGCAACCAGTGCGGCCGCTGCGGCACGACGCCCGCCACGCTCGCCATCACCTCGGGCGGCGATGCGGGAATCGACGTCACCATCTCAGGGCTCACCGCGACCATCAGCGCCGATGAGCGCGGCGTCGACCTCGCGTGGAACACCAACGCGCCGATGGTGAAGATCATGCGCACGCTCAACGCCGGAGCCGTCGGCCCCAACGACCCCGCGGGCACCGTCGTCTACATGGGCAGCGCCAGCTCGACGCGCGAACCACTCGACGCGATTCTTCCGCACCTCGTCCTCGACCCGCGTCGCTACACGTACACCGCGTGGGGTTGCTCGGGTTCGATCTGCAGCTTGATGCCGTCCACCGCGAACTTTCAGTTCACGCTCAAGCAGGCGCTGCGCTCGGGCGGCTATTCCCTCTTCTTCCAGCACGCGACCGCCAACACGTGCGTCGATCGCACCAACCTCGGCAACGCGAGCACCACCACCACGCCGAACTGGTGGAAGTCGTGTGACGCGATGTGCGGCACGGCGACGGCGGCGCAGCTCACCACCGCCACGTCCGACGCCGAGCTCGCCGCGATTCGCACCTTCTTCGCCGCGAACTCGATTCCCATCTCGCACATCAGCTCGAGCGAGTTCTGCCGCGCGCTGCAGACCGCGCAGGGCTTCGGCATCGACGCCGGCGTCATCGAGCAGAGCCAGCAGCTCACGTACTTCGTCTATGAAGAGATGAATCGGTGCCGCGACATGACCTCGCTGGTGAACTCTCCGCCGACGCCGGGCACCAACACCATGCTGGTCGGTCACGGCCTCTTCACCGGGAGCTGCGCGGTGTTCGAAGGTTTGAACCCCGCCGACGCCGCCGTCTTCCGCCCGCAAGTCGGAGCGCCCGCTCGCTACGTCACGCGCGTGTCCTCGACGCAGTGGGCGACGTTGCCGTGAAAACCACGGTCCGAAAGATCGCCGCGGTGCTGCTCATCGCGCTCGTCGTGCTCGGTGGCGTGTTGTTCTTGAACTCCAGCATCGAGCCGCTGGCGTGGACGCCGCCTCCCATGCCCGAGCGCACGGGCGCGTACGCCGACGACGACAAGATGAAGCCCATCGAGTGGTGGGCGAAAGACCTCATCGGTCCCGAGGCCATCACCGTGTTGCCTGACGGCGCGCTGCTCGCGGGTCTCAAAGACGGCCGCGTGGTGAAGCTCAAAGTCGGCAGCGATGCGCCCGAGGTGTTGGTCGACACGAAGGGCCGGCCGCTCGCCATCGAGCAGCACCCCGATGGTCGGCTCATCATCTGCGACGCACACAAGGGCCTGCTCGCGTGGAACCCCGCTGACGGAACGATGGAGACGCTCGCCTCGGGCTTCGGCGGCGTTCCCTTTCGTTTCGTGGACGACCTCGTCATCGCGAAGGACGGCACCATCTTCTTCACCGATGCGTCGGCGCGAAATTCCATCGAGCGCTTCACCGAAGATTTGCTCGAGCACCACACGACTGGTCGCGTCTTGAAGTGGGTGCCGGCCACGAAAGAAGTCGCGCTCGTGGCCGATGGATTTTCGTTCAGCAACGGCGTCGCTCTCTCCGAAGACGAGTCGTTCCTCGTCGTCGCGGAGACCGGCGGCTACCGGTTGTGGAAAATCCCGCTGACGGGATCGAACGCCGGGAAGAAGGAAGTGTTCCTCGACTCGTTGCCCGCGTTTCCCGACAACGTGCGTCGCGCGATTTCGCGCAAGGGCTTCTGGGTCGCGCTCGGCAGTCCGCGCAAACCCGAGGTCGACGCGCTCGCCGGGTATCCGTTCATTCGGCGACTCGTCGGCGGTCTGCCCAGGCCGCTGATGCCGAAGGCCGCGCGTCACGCGTGGGTGATGTTGGTCGACGAGAGCGGAAAGCCGGTCGAGTCGTTCCAACACGACGGCGCCGACAGCTACTCGCCCATTGCCTGCGCGACGGAGAGCGACGGCTGGCTCTACCTCGGCAGCTTCGCGCGTGAAGGTGTGGCGCGTTTCAAGCTGCCGTAGCTCGCATGGGTCAGTACCACTCGACTTCGATCGGCACGCGCGCCTTCAAGCTCGCGAGCTCTTCGCGTGTCGGCTCCGCGGGACAGAAGTCGGACGGGTCTTCGTTGTGCGGCTTGAGCACCACGCGCCGAACGCAGCCTTCCGGCAAGGCCTCGAGCACCCCGAGCACGCGGGGCTGTTTGTTGCCGAACATTCCCCACTCGCGCACCACCAACTCTCCACGCGGCGTGAACGGCTCGATGAAGTGGTAGCTCTCGATGCGGAGCCGCTTCAGCCGCGACAGCTCCTTCCCCGTGCCGAAGATGCGCTTGAAGCTCTCGGCGTTGAAGGCGTTGGCGGAGACGTGGAAGTCCTGCAGTGCGGGCAGCGCGCTGAGCAGCGCCGCATGCGAAGTGCCGGTGCGATCGCGAATGCTGAGCTTCTCGAGGCCAGGCAACGCGAGCGGACGTTCCGGAGTGAACGCCAGCTCGAGCGACTTCAACTTCGTCATCGGCTCGAGGAAGGCGTTGAGGTCGCCTTCCGGAGGATTGGCCAGTCGCAGCGAGGTGAGGTTGCGCAAGAGACCCCACACTTCGCTCGCGCTGGGAGCCACTCCCCACAGGTCGAGTGCTTCCAGCGTCGACAGCTGCGGGACCGCCTTCAGGTTCGGGGCCTGCCACGCCACGCGCAGCTCGAGCCGCTTCAAGTTGGGCAGCCGCTCGAGGTCCTCGCTCTCGGGAGCGAACGTGAACGACGTCGCTTCCCAGTTCATCGGCCCGGCGAGCGCGTCGAAGAGAGAGCGATCGAACGTGCCGACCGACTTCAAGTTCACGGCGTGTTCGCTGAAGAGGAACGCGTTGGTGTGTTTGATGGGCACCTGGCGATCGAACCCATCGGCCTTCGCGACGGTGCGCAGCGCGGGCAGCCCGACGATGTTCTTCACCGAGCGCGGGTCGACCATCAGCCTCGCGGGGAAGCCGCGCGCGAACTTCGCCTCACTGCCCTGTGACAGTGGGAGCGACCACTCGGCCTTGTTCCGCGTCTCCTTGCAGAGCTCGCGTTCGCGCTTGAGTCCTTCCGGCGTGGCGAGGCCCTTCGCGCGAGCGAGCTGCAGCGAGATGAACTCGCCGCGCAGATTTCCGCGCTCGGTCAGCGCGTCGGCGAAGACCAGTCGCGGCGCGTCGTCGTCGGGAGCGGCGTAGATGGCCGCGAGAAACGCGTCGTCGGACTTCTTGTTCGTCGCGCCGGTGGACTTCGCGCGTGAAGCGGTGGCGCCTTCTTTCTCGAAGAACGCCTCGAGCTCCTTCGCCTTCTTCTCGAGCGCGGCCGGGAGCGGGCCGGGCTTCACTTGATCGAGCTCGTTCGCGACGCGGCGGAAGACGGCGGCGAAGTCGTCTCCGACGCTGGTGGTGACGATGGCCTTGTAGCGAGTCGCGAGGTCTTCGAGGCCAGCGCGGGCGCGCTTGTCTTGCGAGTCGGCGATGAGCTGCGCGCAGGTGCGGAAGAACGGCATCGCGGTGCGTGCGGTGTACGGCGGCTTCTCGAGCCAGCCGAAGAGGCCGGTGACGACGCGCGGGTCGTTCAGCTTCGAGAGCAGCGTGAGGCGCTCGACGGCGAGCGCTGACTTCGAGGCGCCGACGGTGGCGAGCAGCCGCGGAACGTCGAGCAGGTCTTTCTTCTCGTAGAGCTCGAGCCACTTCTCGACGTCGGCCTTCTTGCCGCTGTTGCC
>JAEUJS010000593.1 GCA_016792935.1 Archangium sp.
CGGCCATGACCGAGCAGGCACCGCGGACGCTCACGAGGAATTGGTGGCACTCGCGGTGCGCGTGTTCTCCGCGGACCTCGGCGCTCGGAACGCCGTACACGAGGAAGTAGCGCCGCGGAATGAACGGCACCTGTCGCTCGAACTCTCCGACCGTGAGCTCCCCGCGCATGTCCTGAAAGACGGGGAATTCGTGCGCCTGCACACCGGTCACCTTGGACGGCTGGGTGTGCCACCCGGGTCGAGCCGCGACCGGGCTGGCAGCCGCGGCCTCAGGGCGTGAGTCGACGTAGCCGACGATGCGCGCGGGGTTGCCGACCACGATGGCATTGGGTGGCACGTCGCGGGTGACGACGGCGCCCGCTCCGACCATGGCCTTCTTGCCGATGGTCACACCAGGCAACACGGTGACGTTGCCGCCGAGCGACGCACCTTCCTTCACCACGGTGCGGGCGAACTTCTCGGGGTACACCTTGCTGCGCGGGAATGGGTCGTTGGTGAACGTGACGTTCGGCCCCACGAAGGTGTCGTCTTCGAGCGTCACGCCGTCCCACACCTGAACGCCGCACTTGATGGTGACGCGGTTCCCGATGACGACGTCGTTCTCGACGAACACGTGGTCGCAGATGTTGCAGTCGTTGCCCACGCGAGCGCCCGGCAAAACGTGCGCGAAGGCCCACACGCGCGTTCCGTCGCCGACGTGTTTCGATTCACACAGGCCCTGCGGGTGCACGAAGACAGTGCTCATGGCTGCCAGCTGTTGCACGCGTCGATGACGCGCGCACAGTCCTCGTCGGTGAGGAAGGGGTGAAGGGGCAAGGAGACCTCATGGTTCGCGAAGTGCTCGGCGCGGGGAAAAGCGCCCGGTGGCGCGAGCGGCTGGCCCTGTTCGGCCATGGCCTGCTGCGAAGAGATGAGGAGCGGGTAGTGAAGCCCGGTGGCGACCCCGCGTGCCTTGAGATGCGCGCGGAAGGCCTCCCGGTCACCCGGGATCAGAACGGGAAACAGGTGCCACACCGACCCTGAGTTCGCTGGCACTGGCGGGAGCACCACCGCAGGGGTTCGCAGCCTCTGGCGATAGGCGGTGGCGAGCTCGACTCGACGTCGGGTCTGCGCGGCGAGCTGCGGGAGCTGGACGGAGCGCAGGAGCGCGGCCTGGAGTTCGTCGAGCCGGCTGTTGAGGCCGAAGACGGAATGAACGTATTTGTCGGTCTGGCCGTAGTCGCGCAGCGATCGGGCGCGGGCGGCCAGCTTCTCGTCGGTGCACAACACCGCCCCTCCGTCGCCGAACGCCCCGAGGTTCTTGGTCGGGTAGAAGCTCGTGGCGCACGCTCGGCTGGCGCTGCCCACCGCGCGGCCGTCGCTCGTGGCGCCGATGGCTTGTGCGCAGTCTTCGACCAGCTCGACGCCGAAGTCTGCGACCAGTCGCGACAGCTCGCTCAGTGGCAGGGCATGGCCGAACAGGTGAACTGGAACGAGGAAACGAATGGGCGGAAGCCGCGTCTCGGCGAGGCGCGCGCGAGCGAGGCTCAGGTCCATCAACCCCGTTTGGTCGACGTCGACGAACTCGGGCACGCCCCCCACCCGGAGAATGGCGAGCGTGGTGGCGAAGGCGCTCAGCGGTGTGGTGAGAAATCTGTCGCCGGGCTTCACGCCGAGTGCGCGAAAACAAATCTCGAGCGCGTCGAGCCCGTTGGCGACGCCGATGGCGTGAGGCAGGCCCCACGCGCGCGCCAGATCGCCTTCGAACGTCTCGACTTCCTTCCCGAGGATCAACCAGCCGCTGCGACCAACGCGTTCGACGGCCTCGAGATACGCCGCACGGTGCGCATCCCACGCAGCTTTGAAGTCGGCGAGTTGAATTGGTTGAGGGGGCATGGCCACGAATGCGGCGTCTAGCACTGAGTGTCCGCGCGTTCGGCGGACATTCGAGAACGTTGTGGTAGAGCGAACCGACCGTGGAATCGAGACCGAGAGACGCCGAATCGCGCGCCGCACTGCCGCGGTTCTCGCTGATCATCCCGGTCTACAAGAACGAGGGCTCCATCCCTGAGCTGCTCGCGGCGTGTGCCGTGCTCTGTGGCGAGGTCGCTGGAGCCCTCGAGGTGGTGTTCGTGGTCGATGGATCTCCCGACCGGTGTTGGGAACTGCTCCGCGCTGCGCTGCCGACGCAGCCCTTCGCGTCACAGCTGTGTCTGCATTCACGCAACTTCGGTTCGTTCGCGGCCATTCGCACGGGCCTGGGCGTCGCGCGCGGGCGGGTCATGGCGGTGATGGCGGCCGATCTGCAGGAACCCACCTCACTGGCCCGAGACTTCTTTCGCCGGCTCGACGCAGGCGAGGCCGACGTCGCGGTCGGCGTTCGCGAAGGTCGGTCCGACCCGGTGCTGAGCGGACTGTCGTCGAGGCTGTTCTGGTGGGTGTACCGCAAGTGGGTGCTCCCCGAGATTCCACCGGGCGGAGTCGACATGTTCGGGTGTACGCGGCAGGTCGCCGAGCGCCTGCTCGAGCTCCCCGAGCGCAACAGCTCGTTGGTGGGGCAGCTGTTCTGGGTCGGCTTCAAGCGAATCGAAGTGCCGTACGTTCGGCAGGAGCGACGTCACGGCGCGTCGGCCTGGAGCTTCTCGAAGAAGGTGAAGTACCTGCTCGACAGCGTCTACGCCTTTTCCGACCTTCCCATTCGCGCGCTGAAATGGCTCGGAGGCACGTCAGCGGCGGTCGGTGCCGTGGTGAGCGTCATCGTGCTGGTCGCGCGTCTGCTGGGGAAGATCGAGGTGCCGGGCTACACGCCGATCGTCCTCTCGGTGACGGTGTTCGGTGGCCTCAACGCCTTCGGGCTCGGCCTCATCGGTGAGTACGTGTGGCGGACGTTCGAGAACACCAAGGGCCGCCCCCTGGCCATCACCGCGTCTCGTCACGACTTCCCGGGTTCACGAGGGGCGTCATGAGCCGGTCGTGGTGGTTGCCGATCGCGCTGGGGCTGGTGCTTCGGGGGAGCTGCCTGCTCGGCGTGGAATACGACCAGGAGCACGGTGACGCGGCGTCGTATCGTCTGACGGCCTTGACGCTGCTCGATCACGGCGTCTTTTCGATCAGCCCGAGCGCTCCGTGGGTCCCGACCGCCTATCGGCCACCCGGCTACACCGCATTCGTCGCGGCGGTCTTCGCCTTCTCGCGGGCCTTCCTGCTGCTGCAGTGTGTGCAGATCGTGCTCAGCCTCGCCGCCGTGTGGCTCTTGTCGCGCGTCGCGCGGCGAATCGACGTGCGGCTGGAGCTGCCGGTTCTGTGGCTCGGTGCGCTCAACCCATTCGACGCGGTGTATGCCGGTGCTGGCCTTTCGGAATGCGTCACCACCGCCGTCTTCGTCGCGCTCTGCTGGGCGCTCGTCGCGATCGAAGGGCACCGCCGCTGGTTGGTGATGGGGCTGCTCCTGGGGGTGTTGTGTCTGTTGCGCGACATCTATCTGGCGCTCCTGCCCTTTGGGCTCATCGCCTTCACGCTGTTCGCTCCGGGCCAGCGGCTGAAGGTCTTGCGGGAAGGCGTGGCGATCTGCGCCGTCGCGGCGATGGTCATCGCGCCGTGGACTGCTCGGAACTACGGCGCCTTCGGCAAGGTGATCCCCATCAGCGCCGGCAGGCTCGGCTACTCGCTGTGGATGGGGACGTGGGCGCTCGACGGGTCCTTCACGCTGGAAGACGCGAGCGGTGCGCGCACGTACCCCGACCACGCGTTTCTGCGGGAAGAAGATCGCCAGGCCGTCGCCGGTGCCGACCCGGCCTTGGCCGAGCCGCTCTTCAAGCGGCTCTTCGTCGAGCGCGTTCGTGCTGAGCCCGTGAAGGTCGTCGGGCGTTGGCTCGTTCGGTGGCCACGGCTGTGGTTCGGCACCCGCTTCGACATCTTCAAGCTGCACGAGCGGCTGTTGCCGTATGGCTCGATGCAGTGGAAGGTCGTCAAGGCCGCCTTGTTTGGGGTGAACGCCATCTTCGTCGTCGCGGCGCTGGCGGGAGCGTGGTTGGCCGTGAAGCACCGGGCGACGGTGCGGTTCGCCGTTCTTCCGCTCGCCTTCACCGCGGCCGCGTACCTCCCGCTCAATAGCTTCGAGAATCGATATTCCCAGCCCATGTTCCCGTTTCTGACGCTCCTCGCGGCGAACGCGCTGGCCACCGTCATCGCCCGGCGTCGGTCGGCACCCGCGGTGGCACCGTGACGATGCTTGCCGAGCGTCGGGGCCGCATCTGCACGCGCTGCGTGATGGACGAGTCCGCGTCAGATCTGGCGTTCGTCGATGGCGTGTGCCGCTACTGCCGTGAGGCGGAGTATTTTCGCGCGCAGAAAGACCAGGCGCCCGACGCGCTGCGGCTGCAGGCCGACACGTTGGTGACGCGCCTCAAGCGCGAAGGCCGCTTCCGCCGCTACGACTGCGTGATGGGCGTCAGCGGTGGCGCCGACAGCTCCTACGCGTTGTTGCTCGCGAGGCGGCTCGGGCTGCGGCCGCTCGCGGTGCACGTCGACAACGGGTGGAACTCCGAGCTGGCGGTGATGAACATCGAGCGGCTCATTCGCACGCTCGACGTCGATCTCGTCACCATCGTCATCGACTGGAGCCAGTTCCGCGAGCTGCAGCTCGCCTTCTTGCGCGCCGGCGTGGTCGATCTCGAGATGCCGAGCGATCACGCCATCATCGCGGGCGTGTACCGCACGGCGCAGCGCTTCCTGCTCCGCTCGATTCTCTCGGGCGACAACAGCGCCACCGAGGTCGGCCTCCCCGCCGGCTGGAATCACCGCAAGACCGACCTGCGCAACCTGCGCGCGATTCACGACGCGTCGAGCCGGGAGTCACTCTCGACGTTCCCCACCATCTCGACTCTCGGCCTGGTCTTGCGGCAGCGGCTGCTCGGTCAGCGGTGGACACCGTTCCTCTCGCTGTTCCCGTACGTGAAGAGTGAGGCCATCGAGATATTGAAGCGGGAGATCGGCTGGCGCCCCTACCCGGGCAAGCACGGCGAGTCGATCATCACGCGGTTTTACCAGGGCTACATTCTCCCCAGGAAGTTCGGGTTCGATAAGCGCCGCATCCACCTCTCGCGGTTGGTGGCGATGGGCCAGATGTCGCGCGACGCGGCACTCGCCGAGCTCGAGAAGCCTCCCTACGACCCCGAGGTGATGGCGATCGACCGCGAGTTCGTCATCAAGAAGTTCGGCATCACCGAGGCCGAGTTCGAGCGCATCATGGCCAGCCCGCCGGTGCCGCACCTCGACTTCCCGAGCGACGAGCAGCTGTTGCAGAAGTTGTTCGCGCTCAATCGCGTCGTGCAGCGCGTGATGGAGCGCTTCGCTTGAGCCCGTTTTCTGCTGGCGGCGCCGCCGGGCTGAAGCCCCATGTCTTCATGGTGCTTTCGTCGACCGCCATTGGA
>JAEUJS010000617.1 GCA_016792935.1 Archangium sp.
TGTCCTTCGCCGCCCACAGAATCATCGCGATGTTCGCACCGGCGGAGAAATTCTGTCCGTCGTTGCCGATGACGAGCCCGCGCGCGTTCTTCTCGGCCCAGTCCGCCGACTCGTGCATCAGCGACATGATGTCGGAATCGATGCTGTTCATCTTCGAGTGGAACGAAAGCAGCGCGATGCCATCGCCCATGTCGAACAGCGACGCGGAGTCGTTGCCCTTGATCAACTTCCCGCTGCGGCGGAGCGAGTCGACGGTGATCTGCCGGCCGATCTCCGGCACGTAGCGCACCGACTTGCTGGGGACGTTCCAGAAGGTGTCGAACTGCTTCTCCGCTCCGTAGAAAGAGGTGCGGCCGTTTTTCAGCATCTCCTCGACCCACGGCGCGACGTGGATGTTGAGCTCCTTCATCCGCTTGACGCCCTTCTCGACGCCGTACGCATCCCACGTCTGGAACGGGCCCTGTTCCCACGCGAAGCCCCAGCGCATGGCGCGATCGACGTTCACCACGTCGTCGGCGATCTCACCGAGCAGGCGGGCGGCGTAGCTGAGCGTCTCGAGCGTGACCTGCTCGGCGAACTTGGCGGCCTTGTCGGTGCCGGACAGCACGACGCGGATCTTCTCGTTCAAGTCTTCGACGTCGCGGGCGGCGCCGAGCGAATCGAAGCGCACCTTGTTCTGCGCGCGGTACTCGAAGGTCTTCAGGTCGAGGACGAGGATCTCCTTGCCGCCGTCGCTCTTGTTCTTCTTGTAGAAACCGCCGCCCGTCTTGTCGCCGAGCATCTTCTTCTCGACCATGGTGTTGAGCCACGCCGGCGCCTTGAACGTGTCGCGCAGCGGGTCGGTGGTCAGCGAGTCGTAGCAGTTCTTGGTGACGTGGCTGAACGTGTCGAGGCCGACGAGGTCAGCGGTGCGGAAGACGGCCGACTTGGGGCGACCGAGCGACGGGCCGAAGATCTTGTCGACCTCTTCGATGGTCACGCCGTGCGTGTCCATGAGGCCGATGGTGCGCATCATTCCGTACGTGCCGATGCGGTTGGCGATGAAGTTGGTGGTGTCCTTGCCGTAGACGATGCCCTTGCCGAGCGTGCGCTCTCCGAACTCCGCCAGCGCGCTCATCACCGCCGGGTCGGTCTTCTGACCGGGGACGATCTCGAGCAGCTTCATGTAGCGAACGGGGTTGAAGAAGTGCGTCACGAGGAAGCGGCGCTTGAAGTCGTCGCTGCGGCCCTCGGTCATGCCCGCGATGCTCATGCCCGACGTGTTCGAGGTGACGATGCACGTCTTGCTGATCAGCGGCTCGAGCTTCGCGAACAGATCGTTCTTGAGCTTCAGGTCTTCCTTGATGACCTCGACCACCCAGTCACACTCGCCGACGCGCTTGAGATCGTCTTCGAGGTTGCCGACTTCGATCAGCGACAACGCCTTCTCGCTCATCAGCGGAGCGGGCTTCTGCTTGCGCATGTTCGCCACCGCGCCGGCCGCGAACTTGTTGCGGGCCGCCTTCTCGGTCGACTTCTCACCGGGAGGCACGATGTCGAGGAGGATCACGGGAACCCCGGCGTTCGCCAGGTGCGCAGCGATGCCGCTGCCCATCACGCCTGCGCCGATCACGGCGGCCTTGCGGATGCGGAAAGTCATGAGGAGGACTCCGATTGAGATGTGGGTGGGGAAACGACGGGCGGATCCATAGCCCACGAGCCTGAAAATCGCCCCGAAATCGTCCAGATGTCTCCAGTGGAGACAATTTTCAGGCTTCTTTGAGTTCGCGCAGCCGTCGGACGAGATCGGCTTCAGTCAGCCCTTCGAGCGGTGCGACCGACAGCCAGCGGTTCAGCTCGAGCAACACACGCTCAATCACGTCAGGCGGGTCGAGTTCGAGTTCCGCCACGCATGCGGCGACGACTGGCCGATGAAACGACAAGGAGCGAATGAAGATGGCCGTGCACAGCCCAGAGCGCTGCAGGACACGCTCGGTGAGCGAGAAGTCCGTGCCATTTCGTGACAGCTCGGCGATCCACCACCACCGCGAGAAGGCGTTCGAGTCGGGCCGCGTCCCAGGCGACAGGAACCGCGAACGCATCGTGTTCCAACTCGAATTTTCCCAACGATGCCGAACCAGGTCTGGGCGGGCGAGCACAGCGAGAAATCTCCACAGTCGACCATCGGAGGCCTCACGACGCGTCAAGCCGAGCGACCGATGCACTCTCGGTGCGAGGTACGCGTCCATCGCTGTGTCGAAGGGTTCAAAACGGGTGAGCACTTCGTCGGCGAGCGCGTGCAGTGCGCTGAGGTCGACCACGCGCGGCATGTTCTCCACGAGCTCGGCCCATGTTTCGGTGGGCCATCGACTGACCTCGCCCGACGCAAGGGTCTGCGTGGCCAACCGGGCACCCTCCGCCTTGAGCAGCTGAAGCCGCGGAGGCGGGGTCACGTCAGCTCTCCAATCAGCTTGAGCAAGTGGCGTGAGGTCTCCTGGTCGGCCTGAAGCGCGGCATCGAGCTGGCCGAGCAACGCGGGAAGATCTTCGAGGGCCGATTCCAGCTTGGCCCTCGCGTCCTCGGTGGCTTTGGCTTGTGGAAACAGCAGTCGAGCCGCAGCGTCGAGAACGGCGTCTTGCCACGGCGCCCCCACCTCGCCGGTCTCTTTGAGCGTTGTTGCCGAACGCAACACCAGCTGCATCCACACGCTCGCCACGAACAGATCGAACGCCACGTCTCGAAGCGCTGCGCGCGCGCCGACGTGCCCTTTGGCGTCGAGTACGGCAACCGCTTCGTGATGGTCACTGTTCAGCCAAAGGATCGGCGCGTCGAGATCCATCTCAAGTTGCCACAGGTTCGCCCGATGCGCCGGCGCCATCGAGGGATCTGCAGCGAAGCTTCGATAGCGCACGTCGAGGTAGACGCCGCTCAACGACCGCTTCCGATCGACGCGCAGTTCCCACGGCCTGCTCCCAGCCAAACGCTCGTGCGCGCGAGCGGCGAAGCCTGGCCGGCTCGCGAGCCCGTCCCGTTCCCGCACGAGATGCGCGGTCAGCTCCAACTGGCCAGCGAACTGATCGCGCTCCAGCCGAAGCGTCGTCTCGACACTCGCACCGCCGCGTTCGACTGGAACGCGCTTGCCGAATCGCAGCCTGGTGTCATCGCACCGGGCCGCCACGACGACGGAGACCGCGTCGCTCGCGACGGGGAGCGTCTCGTCGAACACGCGCGCCTGAACGCCGACGCGCACGCTGACCTCGGCCACCTTCCACTCTTCTTCGAGCGGCACGAGCCTGCGTTCGGCATCGATCGGCACCGAGCGCTCGCCGTCGAGTTGCACCTCGACGACCTCGAAGGACACGCCAAACTTTTCCCACGCCCAGGGAAGAAACCGCTCCTTCTTGGTGCGGGCGTCACTCAAACCGAACGACTCCCGGTCACCTCGAGCGACAACACGCCAGCATCCGTCTGGTCCGACAACACTTCGCTGGTGCCCTTGAACCGCAGGGGGTCGGTGCCCGACGCGACGGCGACACGCGCAACGCCGTCGACGACTTGAATCGTCGCATCGGCTCTGCCCGACGTGAGTCGTGAGACACCGAGTTCACGAAGAACGGCACCGCTGTCGCCCAGCTCGCGAAGGCGAATCTCCGCAGACCAGGCGCTTCGCCCGCGTGCAGGAGAGAGCTCACCCTCGAAGTGCCACACGCGGTCCGAGAGGCGCGCCGAGAGCTCGGAGAAATGAAACGCCGTCGGCGCACTTCCCGGAGTGCCTCGCGCGCCGAACGGAAAGCGCTTCTGGAGTAGCTCGGGGCCGCGCGACCCAACGGTCACCTCTGGTGCGACCAGTTCCTTGAGCGCTTGCGTGACGCGCGCCTTGAGCTGCTCCAGTGCCTTGGCGTAGCCGCGACTCCAACCTTCTTTGAGCGCCGGAGTCGATTCCCACTCGTCGTGCCCAGGCGGCTCAGCGTCGCGGAGAAAGGCCTCGACCAATCGATCGCTCGCCGTCGCCGCGCCCGCGTCGCGCGCCTCACCACAGCAAAGCAACGCGTGAAAAGGCCGGTGCTGCGCCGCGAGTGCGGATCGATCTTGATAGCGAATGACCATTCCCGCGCCGCGGAACATCGCAACGTGGCCGACCATCGGCTCCTTCGCGCTCGCCGCGAGCCGAACCAACAACCGGACGCGCCCCTTCGTCGCTGGCGAGCCATCGGCCTTTGCAGGGAGCTCGACTTCCAGCTCGCGCGCGCACACGTCGCCCGCCTCTTCGAGTGTGGTGCGCGTCGTTCGGCGCGCGGCGTAGCAGGCAACGAACGGAGCGCATTCCGGCACGGTGTCGGGCAACACGCGCGCGCCGCTCGTGGAAACCGTGAGCGAGCGCCCCTCGAAACACATCGCCGGCCAGAACCAACGCGCTGCAGCGGCCCGAATGCGCTCGTGGAGTCCGTCGGGGCTGGTCTCTGAATCGGCCGCGGGCTCGCGGAAGTCGAGGATGAGAATGCTCGTCCCGCTGTCGAGCTGTTGCCGCTCGATACCCAACTCGCGTGCGCACTGCGCCGCGTTGAGACTCCACACGGACTCGGCGCGACGCCCGCGCTCGTTCTTCGTGGGCAGCCCAAACCAACCTGCACCTGCGAACCCGGTCTCGCCTACGCCGTGCGACGGCAACTCAGCACGACCAATGAGTCGTGGTGGCTTCGTCCCCGGCGGGCACTCGCGCGGGATGGAGTTGAAGACGACGGTCGAGAGACCACTGAACGTCCACAGCACCGACTTGCCGAGGCCGAAGCTGCCTCCCGCATTGCCGGTGCGCTTGTGGCTGAAGAGCACGTCTTTGCAGAGCGCGCGGAAGTGCGAGTCGCCGGTGTTCTCGTCGCCCGTCAGGCCGACGGTCTCGCGATCTTCGACGCGCAAGACGCGAAGACGCTTGCTGCGTTCGAGGTGTTGCAAGCGCTCCCGCAGGCGCTTCGCCGTGCGTGTCTCCCCGACTGCATCGAGGTGCGCTCTCAGGCTCGAGAATCGCAAGGCATCGAGGAAGTGCTTGAGATCGTCTCCAACGAGTTCGCGTGCAGTGAAGTCGACTCTGGGCAAGCCGACACGCTGATCATTCGCGTTCTGCACTACCTCGCGCACGAAGG
Source organism: Archangium sp. (assembly GCA_016792935.1). GTDB lineage: Bacteria > Myxococcota > Myxococcia > Myxococcales > Myxococcaceae > Archangium_A. Next base: position 5,118 of record JAEUJS010000617.1, read on the forward strand.
TGTCGAGCTCGTGCTTGAAGACGTGCTCCGAAGGGTCGCCTCCGCGACGCGCCCCCGACGGAGGGAGGACATCGAAGATCCACTCAGGGCTGAGGTTGGGAGCTGCCTTCAAGCGAGTCGAGCATTCCTCACCGGGCGCCCGAGACTGAAATAGAAAGCGCAGGTGCTCAACGACCGACGCCCGCGCCCTGGCGATCTCGCCACCGTGAGACACCGCCAATATCTCGTCGACGAAGTCGCGCACCCCAGCGGGGCACGCGATGAGCACACGCTCGTTCGGTTGACCTGCCTCGACGACGACGCACAGGGCCGTGCGCTCTCAGTGCTGTGGGAACGAGAGCTCGGAGCTCGCGTCATCGAACCCGCACGCACGGGACTCGGTGCACCCGCGAAGCTCGACGAACCACGTCACTTCGCCGCGTATCTGCACGCGCTCAAGTGGAGCTCGGTCACCGCCACTGACTCGCGTCTCTTTCAGGCTCCGTTCCGCGCAGGAATTCACCTGCTCGATCACCAGCTCGTCCCGCTGAAGAAGGCGCTCGAGCTTCCGCGCGTCAATCTGTTCATCGCGGACGACGTCGGCCTCGGAAAGACGATCGAGGCGGGCCTGGTGATGCAGGAACTGATGCTTCGCCAGCGCGTCGATCGCGTTCTCATCGTTTGCCCGGCGTCGGTCACGCTCCAGTGGCGCGAAGAGCTCGAGCGCCGCTTCGGTCTGCGCTTCGAGATCTTCAACCGGGACTTCGTCGCACGCCGCCGGCAGGAGCGTGGCTTCTCGACTCCCATCTGGGCGACACATCACCGCTTCATCGTCTCGTACGAAACGCTTCGCCGGCCGGAGAACTACGAGCCGCTCCTCGCCGTGCTCGGCACCGGCGTCTTGCACAAGTCGATGCTGGTGCTTGACGAGGCGCACAAGGTCGCGCCTGCCTCCTCCAGCCGGTACGCGATCGACACCGAGAGCACGAAGAGCGTCCGCCAGGTCGCCGAACACTTCGAGCACCGACTCTTCCTCTCGGCCACTCCGCACAACGGCCACAGCAACAGCTTCTCGGCGCTGCTCGAGATGCTCGACCCGCAGCGCTTCACGCGAGGCACCAGGGTGCGCGAGTCACAGCTCCAGCCCGTGATGGTGCGCCGCCTGAAGAGCGACCTCCGTGCCCTCGGCTCGGCCGAGAACTACCCGGAGCGCAAGGTGCTCTCAGGACACCTGACGCATCAGGACGGCCAGTGGGAGATCAACTGGCCCGATGCACCCGCGGTGAAGCTCGGCGCAGGTCACGACGCAGAACTTCAGCTGAGCGTGCAGCTTGCGAAGTACGCCGAGCTCGTCGCTCCCGGAACGAAGAAGCGCCAACTCGTCTTCATCAATCTGCAGAAGCGGCTCCTCTCAAGCATCGAGGCGTTTCATCGCACGCTCTCAGTGCACGCCGCTCCGTTTGGCCTCGGAGAACTCGCCGAGCGCGAACGCGAGGCGGAGCGAGAAGACGAAGAGTACGGCGAAGCGGATGACGCACTCGAACGCGACCTCGACGCCGATGTGCAGGAGAACACTGCCGGCCTCTCGCTCGAGACGAAGGCGCTCGAGCTGCTGTCGAACTTGCTCGAGCTCAGTCGCCGCAACCGCGCGGGGCAGGAAGCGAAGCTGCTCGCGCTCCTCGCGTGGATTCGTGAGCACCAGTGCACGCTGAAGCGCGGCGCGAAATGGACTGGAACGCGCGTCATCATCTTCACCGAATACGGCGACACGCTCCGCTACCTGCATCAGCAGCTCACGGCGGCCTTCGAGGGCACGGAGCGTGGTGACGAGCGGATCCTCACGCTCACGGGCGGGCTGGGCGACGCGCGACGTGCCGAAGTGCAGGAAGCGTTCAACAGCGCGCCTGATGAGCACCCGGTACGCGTCCTCCTCGCGACCGACGCCGCGCGAGAAGGCATCAACCTGCAGGGGCACTGCGCGGACCTCTTTCACTACGA
>JAEUJS010000671.1 GCA_016792935.1 Archangium sp.
TCGCCTCAGCGACATCAAGCACAAGACGCGCAAGGAGGCGGCCAGGAAGCTGCTCCTCGAAGGCGCGCAGGGACAGACCGAGGTGACGCTGGTGAGCTCCGGCGATTTCCGTCACCCGCTGCTCGATCTCACCTTCCCGGGGAGCGGCTCGGCCGGCGCGCGTCTCGATCAAGCGCTCACCGCGTTGTTCGGTTCGTCGGATCGCGTCGATCAGATCGAACACGACGCCGAGCTGAAGGCGCTCTCGGCGAAGCAGATGAAGATCTTCTCCACCACCATCAAGAAGCGCTTCGAGAAGGGCCTCAAGACGGGCGAGTCGCTGATGGTGAAGGCGCCGTTCCCCGCTGACTCCGGAGGCAATGAGTGGATGTGGGTCGAGGTCACGAAGATCAAACCCGACGGCACCATTCTCGGCACGCTCGCCAACGATCCCGATGACGTCGCCGACCTGATGTCGGGCGACGAGGTGGTGGTCGTCGAGGCCGAGCTCTTCGATTGGATGTTCAAGGAGAAGAACGGCACCGAGCTCGGAAATGAAACGGGCAAGGTGATGTTGAAGCGGTTAGGTCGGTGAATGGCTCCAGGGGCCTCTGCTCGCGACACTTCGCAAGACGCAGTCTTCGCCAGCGCCTTCGAGGCGATGGACAAGCTGATCGGCTCCGATGCGTCGTTCCGCGCGGAGTTCGCCGCTGCCACCGGAGTGAATCTCGCCAGGCTCGAGTCTGCGTACCCGCGCGCCACGTGGGAAAAAGGGCTGCCCATCGCTGCGCGGCGCCTGTTTCCTGCGCTCCCGCGAGATGAGGCGCTCTACGCGCTCGGGCAGAAGACGATCGATCGCTACAAGGAAGGCGTCATCGGCCTCGCGCTGTTCGCGCTGCTTCGCGTGATTGGGCCCATGCGCGCGCTCGCTCGCACGCGGCGAAATTTTCGCACCGCCAACAACTACACCGAGTGCCGGCTCACGGTACGCGGCCCCAAAGAAGTCCTGATGTGGATGAACGAGCTCGACTTCCGCGCGTACACCGCAGGCGTGGTGCAGGCCGGCACGGCGCTCACGGGAGCGAAGAACGTGAAGGTGGAAGTGCAGGGCGTCGAAGGCGACGGCACGAACTTCCTCGTCACCTGGGAATGAAGTTCGAAAGTCAGGGCGAGGGAGCGCTCACTTCTTCTTCTTCGGCTTCTTGTAGGCGACGAGCTGCGGAAGCTGCTCGCCGCGCGCGTGCAGCTCAACCAACTGCTGCATGCGCCGCGACTTCGTCTCTTCCTGCTTCGCGCTGATGACCCACCAGATGGCCGCGCGCCGATACGACGGAGCGCGTTCATCGAAGTACGCCGCGGCCTTCTTCTGCGCGTCGAGCAGCTTGCGGAGCGCCGTCGGAAATTTCTCCGGCCGGTTCTCGAACGAATAGACGCCGCTCTTGTGCGCCTTGCGATGTGCAAACGCAGCACGGCCCGCATCGGTCATCTTCCCGGCCTTCTCGAGCGCGGCCATCTTGTCGATGTTGATGCGGCTCCAGATGCTGGTCGGCTTTCGCGGAGTGAAACGAATCGTGTAGCGGTCTTCGTCGACGCCAGTGCGACGCCCGTCGATCCACCCGAAGCACAGCGCTTCATCGACCGACTCGGACCACGTCATCGTCGGTTCGTCGGTGTGCGCTTTGTAGAAGCCCACCAGCAGCTCGGTGCGCTTGTCGAAGTGCTTCTGCAGCCACGTCCGCCACGCGGCCGGGCCCGGAAAATAGATGGCGGTGTTCATCGCTTCGCAGCTTCAGAAGAGGAATTCGCCGCCCTGCGCGCGCACCGCGGTGACCGCGCTCAAGTTCACGATGTCCTGCACCGAGGCGTTCATCTGCAGCACGTTCACCGGCAAGTTCATGCCGAGGAGCAGCGGGCCGATGACCTCCGCGCCACCGAAGCGCCACAGCAACTTGTACGCGGTGTTCGCGGCGTCGAGTGACGGGAAGATGAGCACGTTGGCGTCGCCGGTGAGGCGGCAGAACGGGAAGCGCTCGCTCCGCTCTTCGGCGACGAGCGCGGTGTCGACTTGCATCTCACCGTCCATCTCGAGATCGGGCCGACGTTTGCGCGCGAGCTCCATCGCGTCGCGCATGCGCTTGGGTGAAGGACCACCGGCGGCGCTGCCGAAGTTCGAATACGAGAGGAAGGCGAGGCGCGGCGTGACGTCGAAGCTGCGCGCGAGGTCGGCCGTCGCGATGGCGATGTCGGCGAGGAATTCCGGAGAAGGCACGGGGTTCATCGTGCAGTCCGCGCAGAACTTGAACTCGTTGCGCTGCACCATGATGTACACGCCGCCGGCGCGACGCCCTTCGCGCGTGCCGATGACCTCGAGCAGCGGGCGCACCGCCTCGGGGTAGCTCTGCGTGAGGCCGGTGACGAAGCCGTCGGCGAGGCCCGAGCGCACCATCATCGAGCCGAAGTAGTTGCGACGACGCAGCGACATCGCCGCGCGTTCCGGAGAGACACCGCGCCGCTGCCCGAGCGCGAGGTAGTCCTTCGTGAACTGCTCGAGCTTCTCGTGGTTGCGCGCGTCGATGATCTTCACGCCCTTGAGTTCATCTTCGAGCCTGGTGTCAGCGATGGCCATGTGAATCGCCTCGACGTCTCCGAGGAGGATGGGCTCGCAGACGCCTTCATCTCGCAAGATGCGCGCGGCCTGCAGCGTGCGCGGATGTTCTCCGTCATTCAACGCGATGGTCTTCAGCTTGCTGCGCGCGCGCGCGAAGACGGCGCCCATCACCTGGTAGCTGCGCGACTGCATGCGCTGCAGGCGCTGGCGGTATTCCTGGAAGTCGAGCTGCAGGCGCGCCACGCCGGTGTCGAGCGCGGCCTTCGCCACCGCCGGAGCCACCCACAGCAACACGCGCGGGTCGAACGGCTTGGGGATGATGTAGTCGGGGCCGAAGACGAAGCGTTCCCCGCCGTACGCGTGGCTGACGGAATCGGGAACGTCTTCGCGCGCCAGCGCAGCGAGCGCACGGGCGGCCGCGAGCTTCATGTCTTCGTTGATGCGGCGCGCGCGCACGTCGAGCGCTCCACGGAAGATGAAGGGGAAGCCGAGCACGTTGTTCACCTGGTTCGGGAAGTCGCTGCGACCGGTGGCGACGATGGCGTCGGGGCGCGCCTTCTTCGCCTCGTGGTAGTCGATCTCCGGGTCGGGGTTCGCGAGCGCGAAGACGATCGGCTTCGGAGCCATCGTCTTGAGCATCTCGGGCGTCACGAGGCCCTTCACCGAAGCGCCGAGGAAGATGTCGGCGCCCTTCATGGCGTCGGCGAGCGTGCGCGCGGCGGTGTCCTTCATGAACGGCTTCTTCCACTCGTTGATGCCGCTGTCGGTGCGCCCGCTGTGGATGACACCCTTGGTGTCCACCATCATCACGTTCTCGATCTTCACGCCGAGACGGATCCAGAAGTTGGAACACGCGATGGCCGAAGCGCCTGCGCCGCTCACCACCACCTTGACCGACTCGAGCTTGCGGCCGGTGAGCTCACACGCGTTGAGCATCGCCGCGCCGCTGATGATGGCCGTGCCGTGCTGGTCATCGTGGAACACGGGAATGTTCATCGACTCCTGCAGGCGGCGCTCGATGACGAAGCACTCTGGCGCCTTGATGTCTTCGAGGTTGATGCCGCCGAAGGTGGGCTCGAGCGCCTTCACCACGTGGCAGAACGCGTCGATCTCCTTCGCGTCGACGTTGATGTCGAACACGTCGATGTCGGCGAACTTCTTGAAGAGCACGCCTTTGCCTTCCATCACCGGTTTGCCGGCGTAGGGGCCGATGTCTCCGAGGCCGAGCACCGCGGTGCCGTTGCTGACGACGCCGACGAGGTTGCTGCGCGCGGTGTAGATGTACGAGAGGTCGGGGTCCTTCGCGATCTCGAGGCACGGCTCGGCGACGCCCGGGGAATACGCGAGCGCGAGGTCGCGCGCGGTGGCCGTCGGCTTGGTCGGAACGACCTCGATTTTTCCGGGGCGGCCCTGCGAGTGGTACTCGAGCGCGTCTTCGCGGCGGAGTTTCTTGGGAGTGAAGTTGGTGGCCATGGTGGTCTTTCATGAGGCTCGACGTGGGCGAGCCGGTGGACATGAGGCTCGACCTTGGGCGAGCCGGTAGAATCGTGACGGGGTTCGTCTCGCTTCCGAGCGCGCGCGTCGAGGAAATTCACCCGTCGCGCCGCGTCAGGTTCGAGCGCCCTCGAGGCGGAGAGGGGCGAGGCGGTCGGTGTGACAGCTTCGTGCACTCCGGCGTGACACCGGGTGTGACAGGCCGTTCTTCCCGAGGGGAAGTCGGGTGGCGCCGGGAATGCACTGCGTCCGCGTCGGAGGTTTTCCCATGACGTGGTCGCGTCTCGTGCTGGTGGTCGCGGTGTGGTGGTCGTTCTCGTCGTGTGACGGCAATACGGAGATCGACGTGCGCCTCGAGGGCTCGGGCGTGGGCCGCGTCACGTCGAAGACCATCATCGGGCCCTCTTGGGACAAGGTGGCCATCGATTGCCCGGGCGACTGCGCTGAGCACTCGAACTGGAAGTCGAAGTACGTCGTGACCGCGACCCCGGCTGCGGGCTCTCGCTTCGCCGGGTGGGATGACGACGGCGACGGCGAATGCAGGAGCCTGGGGCCCTGTGAGGTCTTCACGGGGACCAAAGACACCTACGTGCTCATCGCCCGCTTCGAGCTCGAGAGCACCGTCGACCTGACGGTCAGTCGCACTGGCTCCGGTGATGGCCGCGTGCGCTCGCTCGAGACGAGCACCATCGACTGCGGCACGACGTGCAGCGGCGCCTTCACCGTCGGCACCACGGTGACGCTCGAAGCGGTGGCCGCGACCGGTTCGAAGTTCGTCGGCTGGTCCGGCGCGTGCTCGGGCAGCAGCGCGACCTGCGTCGTCTCGATGGACGGGGCGAAGTCGGTAAGCGCGGCCTTCGCCCCTGCAGACCTGGAACTCAGCGTGGGCACGCTCGGGCTCGGCAGCGGCACGGTCACCTCCTCACCATCGGGCATCGCGTGTGGCAGCAGCTGCAGCGCAGGCTTCGCGCCCGGCACCACCGTCACCTTGAGCGCGGTGGCCGACACCAACTCGACCTTCCTCGGGTGGAGCGACGGCTGCTCCGGCACCGGTGCCTGCACGGTCACCCTGTCGACCGCGGTCAACGTGAATGCGCGCTTCGAGCGGCAGCAGCGCACGCTGACCATCACGCGCGCGGGCACCGGCGGTGGCACCGTCAGCTCCTTCCCCGCAGGCGTCGACTGCGGCAGCACCTGCGCGGCCGACTTCGTGAGCGGCTCGATCGTCAACCTCACCGCGACCGCCGATGCCACCTCGACCTTCGCCGGGTGGAGCGGCGGCGGCTGCTCGGGCACCGGCCCCTGCAGCGTGACGCTCGCCGACGCCGTCACCGTGACCGCCACCTTCACCCGTCACCGCTACGCGCTGTCCGTGTCGCTCGCCGGCACTGGCGCGGGTCGCGTCACGTCGTCACCGACCGCCATCGACTGCGGCAGTTCCTGCTCGGCCGACTTCGACTCGGGCACGACGGTCACCCTCACCGCCGCACCCGACGCGGGCTCGACCTTCGCCGGCTGGAGCGGCGCCTGCTCGGGCACCGGCAGCTGCTCCGTCACCGTGACCGCCATCACCTCGGTCAGCGCGACGTTCAGCCGCAACGTCTACGAGCTCACCGTGTCGAGGTTGGGCACCGGCCAGGGCACCATCACTTCGAGCCCCGCGGGCCTCGCCTGCGGCACGAGCTGCACCGCTCCGTTCGCCTCAGGCACCGCCGTCACCTTGACCGCCACGCCCGACGCGACGTCGACCTTCACCGGCTGGAGCGGCGCCTGCAGCGGCACTGCGGCGTGCGTCGTCACCGTGAGCGCGGCCACCAGCGTGAGCGCCACCTTCACGCGCAACCGCTACGCCCTCCACGTCGCGAAGAGCGGGAGTGGGAACGGCGCGGTGACGAGCGCTCCTGCCGGCATCGACTGCGGCACGAGCTGCACGACTGACTTCGACGCGGGCACGGTGGTGACGCTCACCGCGACGCCCGATGGCGCTTCGAGCTTCGCGGGCTGGTCGGGGGCGTGCACGGGTTCCGGCGCGTGCGTGGTGACGATGAGCGCCGCCGCGAACGTCACGGCCACCTTCAGCGCCACGCCGTTCGCGCTCACCGTCATCCGCGCGGGCACTGGCGGAGGCACCGTCAGCTCGTCGCCGGCCGGCATCGCGTGTGGCACCACGTGCTCCAGCACCTTCCCCGCGTCGACGGTGGTGACGCTCACCGCCGCGGCCGATGCAACCTCGACGTTCACCGGCTGGAGCGGGGCCGGCTGCTCGGGCACTGGCAGCTGCACCGTCACCATCAGCGCCGCGCTCACCGTCACCGCGACCTTCACGCGCCGCCAGTACGCGCTCACCGTCTCTCGCGCGGGTCTGGGCACCGGCACGGTCACGTCTTCGCCCGCCGGCATCGGGTGCGGCTCGAGCTGCAGCGCGAGCTTCGACGCCGGCTCGACGGTGACGCTCACCGCGGTCGCCTCGAGCGGCTCGACGTTCAGCGGCTGGAGCGGTGGCGGCTGCAGCGGAACGGGCCCGTGCGTCGTCACGCTCCTCGCGGCGACCACCGTCACCGCCACCTTCGCGCTCAACAGCTACACCCTCGCCGTGACGAAGTTCGGCACTGGCGGTGGGGCCGTCACCTCTTTTCCGGCGGGCATCACCTGCGGCCCGACGTGCGCAGCCACCTTCGCGCACGGCACCGCGGTCACGCTCACCGCGAGCGCCGACGCGACGTCGGACTTCAGCGGCTGGAGCGGCGCGTGCGTCGGCACCGCGCCGTGCGTCGTCACCCTCACCGCGGCGAGCAGCGTCAGCGCGACCTTCACCCGGCGACGGTATGCGTTGACGGTCGCGAAGAGCGGCGCAGGCGGCGGCACCGTGACCTCGTCACCTTCCGGCATCAGCTGTGGCGCGACGTGTTCGGTCACCTTCGACGCCGGCAGCACCGTCACGCTCACCGCGGCTGCTGATGCCACCTCGCGGTTCGCCGGCTGGAGCGGCGGTGGTTGCTCGGGCACCGAGACCTGCGTGGTGTCGCTCACTGCCGCGACCACCGTGACGGCGACCTTCCTGCCGACCGAGGTCCTCTCGGCGAGCACCACGGGCGCCGGTACCATCACGTCCGAGCCCGTCGGCCTCGACTGCGGCGCCACGTGCGTCGCGCGCTTCGTCACCGGCACCGTCGTCTCGCTCACCGCGACGCCCAGCGCCGGCAACACCTTCGTCGGGTGGACTGGAGCGTGCTCAGGCACTGGCGCGTGCGTGGTGACGCTCGACAGCGCGAAATCGGTCGGCGCGCTCTTCATGCCCATCACCTGGGCGCTGCACGTGACGAAGATCGGGCTCGGGCGCGTCACCTCGAACCCCGCGGGCATCGACTGTGGCGGGTTCTGTTCGTTCTCGTTCACGCCTCAGACGGTGGTGTTGACCGCCAACCCGGACGTCGGCTTCAGCTTCGTCGGCTGGTCGGGCGACTGTAGCGGCACCGGCACCTGCACCCTCTCGATGAGCGC
>JAEUJS010000647.1 GCA_016792935.1 Archangium sp.
GACGCGCACTGCGAAGTTGCTGGGCGCTCCCGTTCCCGTGACGAGTGGAAAATTTCGCGACGGCGACGTGCGCGCGGCGTCGTGCTCGATCGACGCAGCGAGGTCCGTCCTCGGCTACGCGCCCGAGTGGGGTTTCGAGAAGGGCCTCAGCTCGTTGACCGAGTGGATGCGGACGCTCTGACGTCACTTGCGACGGAAGCGTGATTCGACGAAGCGGAAGTTGAGTTCGCTGACGAGCGCGATCAGCGACGTCGCCGTTCCCAACCACAGCACATGGCCCCAGCCGCCCGCTGGCCGCCACCCCTTGCCGTCGAAGTACTTGAAGACGAGGAAGACGACCGAGTGCGTGAGGTAGATGCTGTACGAGCGCGAGCCCACCCAAAGCAGCGCCGCCCCCATCCATCGTGGGATGCGCATCAGCCCGCGATCGACGCTCGCGATCAGCACCAACCCCGCTGAGAGCGCTGCGGTGATCGGGTAGGCAAACAAGCCGAGCTTTCCCGCCCCCACCGCCGGCAGGGCTGCCGCGAGCGCCAGCGCGCCGAGCCACAGGATCGGTCTGAGCGGCTCGAGGAGTCGCGTCGCGATGGTCTCCCCAACCTCGGCGTCGCTGAGCGCCCACGCCAACAACACCCCCAGACAGAACGCTTCCCAGCGGAAGAAGCCGCCGATGCCCGGGTAGAACGTCTGCGCGATCGGCGCGAGCAGCGCGAGGCCTGCGAGCACCCAGCGCGCGCGCACACGAAGGAAGATGAGCAGCAGCGGGAGCAGGACGTAGAACTGCTCCTCGAGCGACAGGCTCCAGTAAACGCCCACCGCCTGGTGCGAGCACGTCCCGACGCCGTTGGCGCACGACCACGCGTGGAGGTTGTAGACCTGCGTCACGGCCGCTAGCACGTCGTAGATGGTGGCCAACACCTCGGTGCGCTGGGTGAAGAAGATCACCGTGAGCCCGAGCCCGGCCCACAGCCACGACGAAGGCCAGAGGCGGTAGACGCGGCGCACCCAGAAGTCCGAGACGACGCGCGTGGCCGCCGGCATCCCCTGTGCGCCGAGGGCGGCGGGTATCAGCGAACGCGAGATCACGAACCCGCTGATGACGAAGAACAGATCGACGCCGCCGTGAAAGGCCGCGCGCGCATCGAGCCACGTGACCCACCCTTGATCGCCGCTGTACGCGAAGCGGAAGTGCGCGAGGAGCGTGAAGAGAATCGCGAGCGCGCGGAGGTACTCGACCTCGGCGATCTTCTTCACGCTCACTTCGGCCTCAGGCGTCGCATCAGGTGATAAGCGGCTCGAACCGCGCGGTAGCTGCTGGTGACGGAAGAAAGCACGCTCGGCGCCCGCCGCAACCCGCGACGCACGAGCGCCTTCATGTGCGGGAGCACGGCGTCGTCGCTGACCTTCACCGTCCTCTTTTCGTTCGCCATCGCCGCCTGGAGCTTGAATTCCAGCCGCACGTAGCTCTTCTCGGCGTGCCGCGCGTTCTGCACGCACCAAATTGTGTGGCCGCTGGCTTGCGCCGCGTAGGCGATGAGGCGCTCGAGCACGTGGGCCAGGCTGCCGTCACGGTATGCACCCTCGGCCGGGAAGTCGTCCCACGTGAATGGGTACGAGAACAAGGCGCGCAAAGCTCGCGGCCGGTACCAGTACATCGACCCGTACGCGGCGAGCGGTGTCGAATCATCGAACGGGACATCCAACCCGAGCCGCTTGGCCCATTCCTCAGCGCCCCTTCGATTCTCGAACCACCCACCGCCCAGCACCGGGTAGCCCTGATGAATCGCCGGCGGCATGACCAGGCCGATCGACGGCTCGCTTTCGACGAGCGCGAGGAGCCGCTCGAGGTACGGCCGGCTCGAGAGCAGGTTTTCGAACAAATGCTCACGGAAGTGCCGCGACATCGCGAACGGGTCCTGCAGCGATTGCTTGGTGTGGAGCCGGCACACGAGGTCGTAGGCACCGCTGAGCGCCACGTCGCGGAGCCCGATCAGATGCGCTGAGACGTCGCGCCCGCGATTGGGCACGACACGAATCTCACGCAACGTGACATTGGCGGGCAGGCTTGCCGTGGCGTGCGCGGCGACGCGCGCGCGCCGCTCATCGTCGGCTGTGGTGAACCACACGTCGACTCCGGCGGGGATGTGCGCGATGCGCGCGAGAATCTCGGGCACCATGTCCGGCACGTAGGCATGCACCAGTGCTGCGATGCGCAGGCTCGACCGGCGCGGCGTCAGCGACGGTTCATCGCTCAAGATCCGCAGGTGCGTGGTGTTCGTGTACAGGTCGCGTGGCCTGGCGACCCGCCCGATGTCTTTCCACACCAGCGACATATCGAAGTCGCTCTCGCGCTCGACGATCGCCAGGGCGCGGGCCAGGTCGGTACACTCCCGGTCGAGCTGAATCGGGTCGTGGAAGAACGGGCGCCGCTTGAGGATCGGGACCCGATCGTTCAGCAACAGATCGATGCCGTTGAGTGCAGGGTGCACGTCGGCGTAGCGCGAAGCATCGGCGAAGCACGAGTGGCGGAACCCGAGCGCTTCGAAGTGCTCCGTGAACACGATCTCGTGCTTCACGATCGAGTCGATGTAGCTCTCGATTGGCGGGAGCCCCTGCCAGTACTCGCGGAAAGCAGGCGCCCTGAGCATCGCCTTCCGCACGGCGATGAAGTGCGACTGGAGGTGATACGGGATGACGCCGTGGCCGGTGAAGGCGTTGGGCACGGGGCCTCGAAAGGCGGTGATGCCCCAGAAGTCGACCGCGCGCCGGCCCATCTCGGTGAACAGCTCTGCGAAGGGGAAGATCGGCGCGTAGAAGGTATAGTTGAGCAGCAGCAGCTCGTCGTACTGCGCCAGGGCATCCCAGCCGAGGTGCTCGAGCCCCGCGCGATAAGCCCACACATCGAAGCCGACGTTTTCGCGCTCGACCACCTCGAGGCCCAACGCCTCGAGCGCAGAACGACCCTCGGCGCGGAGCGGGCCATTCGAGACCACCACGATTCGCTGAACGTGCTCGCGCAGCCTGTCGAGTTTGTGGACGACGTACTCCCCAACGACGCCCTTCGCGTCGAAGAGCATGTAGACCGCGGCTCGCTTCATTTGGGCTTGCGAGAAAGGCGCTTGGTCAGGCCGACGACGAATGAAGCGAACTTCATGGTCTTCGACTTTCGCACTGCGTTGAGCGTCGAGCGGGCGGCGTCTTCCGACATTTCGACCACTTGGCGCGCGTGCAATGGAGCAGGGTGACCGAGCGCACGACCCGCGATTCGAATCGGCTGCGTCAGTTTCCAGCTCGGGCTTTCGAGCGTGTCGAGCAGCTCGAAGTGCGCCGGCTTGAGCGGTTTCTCAGCGCGGGGCCGGTAGTCGGGGTCGGTGAAGTGCTGCATCAAGTGACGTAGCCGCGTGGCCGAGCCCGGCGGGAGGATCAGGTACTCCTGATCGAACTTCTCGAGGATGCGCTCGAGGTTCCGCTGCCATTCTTCTTCCGCGTGCTCAGTGCGAGACGACGCGCTGGTGCGCCACCACCGGTAGATGCAGGTGATCTGGTCGCTCGAGGCCACGTCGCAGATGAAGGCGACACGCATCAGGAAGTCCCAGTCCTCCGTGGTGGTCAGCGACTCGTCGAACCGCAGCCCGAAGTCGTGGAACGCCGAGCGAGGGAAGGCGAGCGCCGTATTCGGAGTGAAGTTCATGCACAGCTGCTTCAAGAGATCGAAGCGATCGGGATAGTCGCGGTGCATGCCGCTCATGGCCCGCACGCTCTTTCTCCCGCTGCGCGTCTGCACTTCGTCGAACTCCTGACGCACGGCGACCGTTCGCAGCATGCGGCCAGGCGCGGTGATCGACAGCTTCAAGAACTCTTCGACCCAGTGCGCGAACGGCACATCGTCGTCATCGAGAATCGAGATGTACTGCCCCCGCGCCTCGCTGAACCCCACGTTGAGCGGAGTGGTGCGCGTGCCGTGGTTGACGAGAACGAGACGCACGCGCGAACGCAGCGGCTCGCAGCTCTCTTCGATCAGCTGGCGCACCAGCATCTGGCGCTCATCGTCGAGACGATGCCCGATGATCAACACTTCGAAGTCGTCACAGGTCTGCGCCGACAGGCAAAGGAGCACTTCGCGGAGCGTGTCGAGCCGCTTGCCCTGCGTTCGCGTCACCACCGAGAGGAAGGGGCGGCGTGGCTGCACCTGACTCTCGAGGAAGCTCTCGTTGGTCGGCGCGTCGGGCACGAAGGCGCGCACGAACTGGTTGGTCAGCGCGTTCGGCCGGTTCGCGTTCAAGTGCGTGAGCAAGCCGCGCAGCGCCGAGCCGTCAGTGAGCGCGAGGTGCTCGGCGGGGAAGCGCTGATCGCTCGACGACATCAGCACGTCATTCGAAGCGACCTGCTTCCAGCCCACGGAACGGGTCATCTTGGTGAGCAGTGGCTCGGTGAAGAACCGAACATGGGTTTGATCGAGCAACCCGGCGGGCGTGTAGTCCCACGTGCCGAAGGCGAGTTTGAACCCCAGATCGCGGTGCGCCACGTTGGGCACACTCACGATGAGCGGCTGCCCACCCTCGCGGCAGACCTCGAAGAGCAGCTTGAGCATCTTCTCGGGCGCGACGAGATGTTCGAGCGTGTCGAGGATGCTCATCGACCGCAGCTTCCGGCCAGCGAGTGCGCGGGCAATGAACTCGCGATCGCGATCGTGGTCGCCGAAAGTATGTTGGTGGCACTCGATGCCACGCTCACGCAGCGACGTGAGGCCGTCTTCTGACGCGTCGATGCCCAGGTACGTGAGACCGGGGATCGTCTCGAGCGTCTCGGCGATGCGACCGAACGAGCACCCAACGTCGATGTGAACGCCGGTGATCTCCGTCTGCGATCTGATCAGCGCCGCCGCGTGTCCGTAGACGTTCCCCGGCGCGTACTGGTTGTCGTAGACGTGGGGTTCGGTCACAACCTGAAGCGATGGTTCGCGTACTCGCCCTGCACGAACTCTCCCACCAGATGCTCCGGGTCGATCGGGGTGCACAGTTTTCCCTTTCTCTTGCGCGTCTTGAATGCGGTCAGTGCCTTCTTGAAATGCGGAGCCTCGGCCGCGCCGAAATCGCGCGAGATCGCTTCGACGAGGTCGGGGCGCGAATACTTGTGCGCAAGCAGCAGCGCGGCCTCAGCTGAGAAGTACTCTTCGGCGCTGCTCGTCTGCCAGTGGGCTGCAGGGCTTAGCCGCTTGTCGTGGAAGACGACTGCCGACGGCTGGAAGACGACCTTGTAGCCGGTGAGGCGCGCTCTCCAGCTGAAGTCGACATCGTCGCAGTAGAGGAAGAACGTGGCGTCATCGAAGCCGCCGATTTGACGCCACAGCTTCGACGGAATCAGGCAGCACGCCGTCGAAGCCCAGCTCGTCTCGCCCGTGGTGCGGTCGTATTCCTTGGGGTGTTCGATGGGCATCTGGCGCGCCTCGACGATGCCGGTGTTTTCCGAGCGGAAGGGCCGGAACAGCTCGATGAGGCAGTCGGGCGCCATCATCACGTCGGGGTTCATCACCACCACGAAGTCGGAGTCGCAGCTCGCGAACATCGTGTTGTGACCTTTGGCCGTTCCGAGGTTCTGACCGAAGTACTGGTACTTGATCTCGAACGCCGAGGCGTAGTCGCTCTGCAGCTTCTGGAGCGCCGCGCTGTCGAAGACCGGCTTCTTCGAGCCGTCGCCCAGAACGACCTCGACGGTCGAAATCAGATCGCGCGAACGTGCGCCGTCGACCGCGCGCCAGAGGTGGGTCAAGGCGCGGGCGACCCGAACGGGCTCAGAATGGTAGAGGACGGTCTGCACTCGCAGCCGAACACGATCACGCGAATAAAATGGAGTCACAGGAGGCCTCGGGCGGCGCCCCTAGCATCACTGTGCCGTCTGCGGAAGGCGGGGTGAACGCGGCCGCAGCGCGAGGGCGCGCTTTTCGACGAGGTGCCAACTGGCGAGGGCGAGGGCGAGCGCGACGACGAGGCTGAGCAGGGCGTTGACGATGGGGTTCATGGCACCGCCGAAGAGCGCCGCGAACGATTGCTGCACGACGAACCCGTAGAGGTAGAGCCCGTACGAGAAGTCACCGAAGCGCCCTGCACGCGCGAAGCGGGGCGAGGGCGTGAAGCCCAGACCGAGGACGACGATGGGCACCAGCACGCAAAGGATGAACTCGTCGATCACCGCGTGGCGCACGGGAAACATCAACGCCACGAGCAGCGCGACCACCGCGGTCTGGGCGTCGAGACGGAGGTGCCATTTCGACTCGGCTGCGAGCGCGCCGATGGCGAAGTACGGCGCGACGTCGAGCACCGCGCTCAGCGCCATGCCGTAGGCGATCCCGGGCACCGGCGTCGGAGTGCCGTGGACGAACCACGCGCTGGCGGCCACGCCCGCGACCGAGACCACCCACAGCACCGCAAGGCGGCTGCGGACGAGCCGACCGAGCGTGAGCACCACCGGCGTGCACAAATACATCACCACCTCGACTGGGAGGCTCCACAGCGACCCGTTCACCGCGGTGGGGTAGTGGTTCGTCGCGAAGACGCCCGGGAGGTCATACGTGATGTTGAGTGAGAGGTTTCCCAGGTAGCGCCACAGGCGTGGGTGGCTCCAGTACTCACCGGAGGGCAGCGTGGTGAACGCCCACCCGACCACGACCATCGAGAAGATCAGGACCACCGCGAGGGCAGGGAAGAGCCGGAGCCCGCGGCGCGCGAAGAAGCGGCCGAGGTGCGGGTCCGAGGCCCAGCTCTGTGCGATCAGAAAGCCGCTCAAGGTGAAGAAGATCTTCACGCCGATGGTCTGCACGGAGTTCGAGAGGAACCCGGGCGAGACGCCCTCATTGAGCGGGAACGCGTGGCCGAAGATTACCGACCCCGCGGCGATGAAGCGGATGATGTCGAGGTTGTTGCTGCGTTCCACTGCCGCGCGCCTAGCGAGTTCACTTCACGGTGTCACTCTCCAACGCGTGTCGTCTTGCGGCCATCGGGACGTTGAGCTACCGGTGCGACGCATGTTGAACACGATCGTCGAGCTCGCGCGACGCAACTTGCCTGACGGGGTTCGTGCACGGCTCAAGAAGGGCTACGGCCTCGCCCGCAGCGCATACGACTTGATGGCGTTCAAGCGGCGCTACCTCGCC
>JAEUJS010000012.1 GCA_016792935.1 Archangium sp.
GTGGAGTGGTGATCATCAACTCGTTCGTCGGTGCGGTGCCCAGGGTGTACGGCGAGTTCAAGTTCGTCGACGTCGGGAAGAATCGGCTGCTCTACGCCGGGCCCTTGCGCGTGCCGCGTGAGGCGACCGAGGTCCTCGACCGCATCGGTGCCGATGACGAGTGGCTGAAGGCGAAGTTTCCGCAGTGAGGGAGTGGGGTGTTCGCGTGCGAATCGCACTGCTGATCGCCGACAGCTCCTCGACTTCGCGCGTTCTGTGGCGCGGTGAGTGCGGGCTTCGATGCCGAGCTGTCGCCATCGTTGACAGTGACGGCCGTCGAAACGGGCTCTCGATTTCGTGTCGCCGTTGATGACGGTCGCGATCGTTCGTCAGCGTCAGTACGAGACGTTCAGCGTCCAAACGAGGCACGTTTCGTTCGGTGGCAGGACATTTGGCGCCTGCTCGAGCTGATCCGCGACGCAGTTCAAGAAGCGCGAGTCGTTCTCGTGCGTGCTGCCCGCGACGCAGACGTTCGTGATCTTTCCGCTCTCGTTCGTGGTGAGCCCGAGCAACGAGCGCGATGAGTCCACCGGCTCCGAGGTGAGTAAGCGCATGCACGGCTGCACCGCCTCATCGAGCGGCTTCGCACGCACGCCGCGGCCCTGCTTCTCGCACTTCGCCAAGCGCCGCAGCACCGTGCCGTCCGGAGCGCGCTTCACGCACGCGCTCAACACCACCAGGCAGAGGAGCGTGACGCGCACCGATTCATGATACCTGCGCCGCGTGGCCGTTCGCTCCCCAACGCCGTTGCTCTTCGCGCTCCAGGACAGCCTGATGCTTCTCGCCCCACGCGGGTGGAGCCGGGTGGAGCTCGGCTTCGAGAACGGCCGCCTCGCGAGTCTCGAGACCAAAGGCGAAGGCACGAAAGAACCGAAGCCGCGCCCGCAGCTCCACGTCGATCCGCGCGAGGAAGCGCAGCGCTTCAACGAGGCGCTCAGCGAGCTCATCGCGCAGCTCGGCGACAAGTGGAATCCGGGCAAGGTGACCATCGAGCGCCAGCACGGCTTCGTGGACTGGAAGTTCCTCAAGCCCGATGGATCCGTCGCGTGGTTCTCGCGCCTGGAAAAACACGAGCTCGATTCGCTGCTGATCACGGACGGCCTGTTCGACGCGATTCAGGGCACCGAGCGCGCGTTTCATGATCTTCAGGGGCAGCTCCAGCAGCGGCTCGGGCGCGTCACGGGCTTCGCGTTCGATCCCGCGGCGGGCGTGTTGCGGCTCGATCGACCGAACGGCGCTCCACACGAGCTGCGCGCGGAGGTCGTCGGCAGCTACCTGCCCGATCTCTTCACCTGGCTCTGGAGCTGGGGCGACGAGAAGGCGCACCCGGCTTCGACCAGCGGCGTGAAGCGCATCTGCGCTCCCGAGGCGAGGGGCGAGGGCATGGCCGCGTTCTGGCGTGATCACTTCCACTGCGATGAAGGCTTTGCGTGGGCGCTCGCGGGTCACGTCGCCGTCAGTCTCGGTGCGCGGGGGCTCTTCCGTGCGCAGCCTCCTGAGGCCGAAGGCGCGTTGTTCTTCGCGATCCTCGAGCTGCCTCCAGCGGCGACGAACTGATCCTCCGGCCTGCGGAACACCAGAGCTCTCGCGCGGTGACGAGCTTCATCAGTACACGTCGCACGCGCAGAACTTCTCGAAGTGTTTCTCTTGCGAGCGCACGACGATCGGCTTCGGCGCCGGGAAGAAGTGCTCTCGCACCGTCGCGATGAGTGACGGCACCTTCTCGAGCTGAAGGCCGAGGTCGACCTGGCGATCGGCGAGCAGGAGACCGACGGAGACGACGAGCGCAGTCAGGAGTTTCATCGTCAGTACGCGAAGTTGTCCGCGCCGTAGGGAGGACTACGCCTGCCTGGTGACGCGGCCGGCTTCCTCGCCGCCTTCCACGCCGCATGACTCCGCTCCGCGACCGCGGAGAAATCGACCTGCCGATCCATGAGCCACAGCCCGACGGACACGATGAGCGCTGTCACGAGCTTCATCGTCAGTACTCCGCGTTCTCTGGGCCGAGTCTGCAGCCGGTGCGCGGAGTCGGCGGCGCGGCAAGCGGCGTGTGCCTGGCCAGCCACCGAGCCCAACCCTGCTCAGCCATCGCGTAGAAATCGACCTGGCGATCCGTGAGCACGATGCCGACGCACACGATGAAGGTCGCGATCAGCTTCATGCGCACCACAGTACGGGCGTGCGCTCAACGCGAACATCGGGCGGCCATCCGTCGGTCAATCGACCGATGAGCCCAACTCAGCCAATGGCGGACTTCAGCGGGTCGTGCTCCGCGAACATGCGATTCACCCGGGCCTCATCGAGCCGCTTCCGCAGTGATTCGGCCTCGTGCTGATCGCGCACCGTCTTCGCGAGCGAGAACGTCGAGCCGACGGTGAACAACAGCCCCATGCCCATGAACGCCTTCACCCACCCATCGACCGGCAAGAACCAGATGCCCATCATCGTCACGCCCACCGCGGCGACGAACGCGATCCAGGTCTGCGCGACCCAACCAGCAGAGTGAACGGGGACCGACTCGGGGATCTTCGACATGGTGTTCTCCTTGGTGTTGTTGGCCACGACCCAAAGAAGACCACCGGAGCATCGATTCCGTCTCGGGACGAATCGATGCCGTATCAATCACCATTGGTAATCGACCAGGCGAAAGAAAAACCCCCGGAGCCATTGGACTCCGAGGGCTTGACCCCGGCGGGATTCGAACCCGCGTAACAGCCTTGAAAGGGCCGTATCCTGGGCCTCTAGATGACGGGGCCGTTCAACGTTTCCTGCGCTTCATGAGTCGAGGGGGATTTGAACCCCCGACCCTCGGCTTAAAAGGCCGGTGCTCTACCAACTGAGCTATCGACTCTCAACTTCACTGATCACTTCTTGGACTTGTCGGCCTCCACCGTGACCTTGATGGACGATTTCGCGCCATCAACCTGAACTTCGACCGTCGTGGTGCCGGGGTCGAGCGGGGAAATTTCGCCACTGCCAGTGATCATCACGATCTTCTTGTCGGCCGCGGTCAGCGTGACTGACCGGTCGGTGATCGCTTTTCCGTTTTTTCGCCACGCTTTGACGGTGGGCTTCACGGCCGGGGCGGTGTCGAGGAGCGTGAGTTCCTTCGGCTCGACCTCGATCTTGTCGACGTAGATGACCTGCACGGGAACGCGCGCTTCGACGCTGCCCACGCGGGCGATGACCTCGGTGTTGCCATCGCCGACGGGCGTGAGGCGACCCTTGTTGTCGACCTTGGCGACGTTGCCATCACCGGTGGACCACTCGACGCGGGCCTTCACCGCGCGCACGCCGTTGCGGGCCATGCACTTCGCTTCCATCCACGTCTCGTTGTTGGCCTGTTTGAAGACCACCTCGTTGGGGACGAGATCGATGTAGTCGATCTTCTCGCACCCGGAGAGGACGCCGATCACTGCGATGGCTGCGAAGAGGGTTCGCATGGGCGGCGCGCATAGCACGAACACGCCAGAGCGAAAGAGGGTAAGGGCGCCTCTCGAGAAATGGCGACGAAGAAGCAGGAAGAGCCTGAAGAGATCGACGACGGCGAGGCGGAAGACGACGAGCCCGCGCCGAGCGGCACCCTCTACATCACGCGCGCCGGGGCCGAGAAGCTGCGCGCCGAGCTCAAACACCTCCTCACCGTCGAGCGCCCGAAGGTCACCGCCGAGGTCAGCTTCGCCGCCTCGCTGGGAGATCGTTCTGAGAACGCCGAGTACATCTACGGCAAGAAGCGCCTGCGCGAGATCGATCGCCGCCTGCGCTTCCTCGACAAGCGCATCCAGAAGCTGACCATCGTCGATCCGTCCGAGCAGACCGATCGCAAGAAGGTCTACTTCGGAGCCACCGTCACGCTGCTCAACGAAGAAGACGACAGCAAGGTCACCTACCAGCTGGTCGGGCCCGACGAGACCGATCTCAAGAGCGGGAAGATCTCGGTCGACTCTCCGGTTGGGCGCGCGCTGCTGGGCAAGAAAGAAGGCGAGACCGTCACCGTGAATCGCCCCAAAGGTGAAGTCGATTTCAATCTGATGAAGATCAAATACGTGTGAAGTCGCGCCGCTGAGGCGTGGTTAACTTCGCCGTCCGAATTCTCGTCTCGATGACGACCGGTCGTTCACTCTTCGCTGGGAGCTGTTTTGGCGCGTAAGAACTTCGTTCTCGACACCAACGTCCTCCTCCACGATCCACGCTCGATCTACATGTTCGAGGACAACACGGTGATCATCCCGATCTACGTGATTGAAGAACTCGACATGTTCAAGAAGGACATGTCGGAGCTCGGTCGCAACGCCCGACAGGTCGCGCGCTACCTCGACGAACACCGCGCGGAAGGTGGCCTCGCTGAAGGCGTTCCGCTCCCGCAGGGCGGTCTGCTGAAGGTCAGCTTCGTCGAACACGATCTGCCCAAGTCGATGGCCGACGGGCAGCTGATGGACAACCGCATCCTCGCCGTCGCGATCGAGACGCGCCTTCGTGATCCGAGCGGGCAGACGGTGTTCATCACCAAGGACACCAACCTTCGCATTCGCGCCGACGCGCTTGGTCTGATCGCCGAAGACTTCGAGCCGGAACGCGTCGAGATCAGCGATCTCTACTCGGGCATCAGCGAGCGCGCCGTCGACGCCGAGCTCATCAACTCGCTCTACAAGCCGGGCGGGTCGATCGCGGTGCCCGATCTCGACAAGCTCGCTCCGAACGAGTTCGTGTTGTTCAAGGATCAGGCGAACCCTTCGCACACTGCGATGGGCCGCTTCGATTCCGACAAGAAGGCCGTGGTGCCGCTCAACCGCCAGGTGAAGGACGGCGTGTGGGGCGTGCGCCCGCGCAACATGGAACAGTCGATGTTGATCGACCTGCTCCTCAACGATGACCTGAAGATCGTCACCATCGTCGGCAAGGCCGGCACCGGTAAGACCCTGATGGCGATCGCCGCCGGTCTGCAGAAGGTGACCGAGGAAGCCGCGTTCCAGAAGCTGCTCGTCAGCCGCCCGATCTTCCCGCTCGGCCGCGACATCGGTTACCTGCCCGGCAGCGTCGACGAGAAGCTGAACCCGTGGATGCAGCCGATCTTCGACAACGTCGAGTACCTGCTCAACCTCTCACGCAACGACAAGAAGTCGGGGCGCGGGTACCACGAGCTGATGGATCTCGGGATCATCGAGATCGAGCCGCTCACGTACATCCGCGGTCGGTCGATTCCGAACCAGTACATCATCGTCGACGAGGCGCAGAACCTGACCCCGCACGAGGTGAAGACCATCGTCACGCGCGTCGGTGACAACACGAAGATCGTGCTCACCGGCGACCCGGCGCAGATCGACAACCCCTACGTCGACTCGACCAACAACGGCCTCGTCCACGTCGTGAATCGCTTCAAGAACCAGAAGATCGCCGGCCACGTCACCATGACCAAGGGTGAGCGCTCGGCCCTGGCGGAGATCGCGACCAACCTGCTGTGACCGACGAAGCAAAGCCTGACAAGCCTGCCGAGCCCGAGAAGAAGCCGCTCATCGACTACCCCACCGTCTACGCCTTCAAGGTGATGGGGAAGCTCGAGCACGGCTTCTCCGAGTACATCCGGCAGAAGTTCAGCCGCCTGATGGGCTCTGAGGTCAGCAAAGACTCGATTTCCGAGAACGTGAGCAAGCAGGGCCACTACGTCTCGATCACCGTGTCCGTTTATTTGCTGTCTGAAGAGCAGCGGCAGACGATCTACGCCGACATCCACATCGACAAGCGAATCGTCTACTACTTGTGACGCCAGCGGGCCCTGTGTATGGGGCCACTGCAATCCGCACTCCGTAAGCCTCAAGAAGCCATGGCCGACCCCTTCCCGCTGTACATCCCGCCCGAAGCGCGCCGCCTGTTTCAGAGCGAGTCGTTGCTCCGACGCTTCGCGCAGATGGCGCATTGGGACGACGGGTCCAACCTGCTCGAGCTGCACGGTTCGCTCGGAGCGCTCGCCATCACCAAGGCGCTGTCCTGTCACCTCACGGTCGTCGAGCCCGATCAACGGCTGGCTGAGGCGCTCAAGGAACGCGCGAAGGTCGTCGGCGTCGCAGAGAAGGTCGCGGTGCAGCAGGCCACGATCGCTTCGGTGAAGTTCGCCGAGAAGGCGTTCGACGGGATCTTCTCGTTCGGCCGCGTGATCGGCATCCCTTCGCAGCTCGCGAAGACCTGGCGCCCGATGTTGGCCGTCGGTGGTCGCCTCGGTCTCACGGCGATGGTGCGCGTCGGTCGCCTCGCAAATCAGAGCGCGCTCGACGTGTGGAAGGCGCGGCTCGGCGCCGAGCTCCTCAACCCGCGTCAGACGCTCATGACCGTCGAGGCCGAGGGCTTCGAGCCGGAGCTGATCGAGACGCTCGGTGACGCGGAGCTCGACGAGTACTACCGCGAGCTCGAGACCGTGATGGGTCGCACCGCCGACAAGAACGATTCGGGCTTGAGCGCGCTCAAGGAAGAGATCGCGCTGCACCGCCAGCACAACGGCAAGAGCGGAGTGACGATCGCGTTCCTCGTCGCGCGCCGCAAAGAGCCGGGTGAGAAGCCGCCTCCGTCTCGCGACGGCGGGTAGTCAGTTCCTTCGCGCTGCCGCTCAGCTGGGAGAGCGCCGTTGGGTGGCGAACCGGTCGCAGAGTTCGAAACCTGCTTCGTCCAATTCGGCGTTGGTTTGGTGCTAAGAAATCAGCATGTCATTGCGCTGGGGGATCGTGATGCTGGTGGCGAGCGCGTGTGCGCACGTCGAAGGGCCGCGTCCTGCTTCTCCGACCACGCATCAGCTCGTCACGCGTGCGCTGCCGTCCGTGGTGTTGGTGGTCGGCGATCGCCCTGACGGCAAGGTCTCGTTCGGTTCAGGCATCGTCGTCGGAGCGAACGGCTCGGTGCTCACGTGTCTGCATCTCGTGCGCGGGCTCACGAATCTGCGCGGCATGCTCTACGCGCCTGAGCTCGTCTCGTACACGCCGATGGATGGCGGGTTGGATCGCTTCCTCTTCGAGAACCGCCACCGCCTCTCGGAGCTGACGATCGATCGCATCGACGAGGCGAACGATCTGGCGCTGGTTCATCTCGACGCGGACACCTCGAAGGTACCATTGCTGTCCCTGGCGAACGCCCTCCCGCAGCGCGGTGAAGTGGTGTTGGCGCTCGGTCATCCCCGCGAGACGGTGTGGAGCTTTTCGTCGGGCGTGATCAGCGCGCTGCACCACGGAGCGATTCAGCACGACGCGGCGGTGAACCCGGGCAGCTCGGGTGGTCCGCTGATCAACGAGAAGGGTGAGATCGTCGGCATCACCAGTGCGAAGGTCTTCGGAGAGACCGACGGCGTCGGCTTCGCGCGGCCGATCGGAATCGCGAAGTGGTTGCTCGAAGATCAGACGTTGCCGTTCGAGTTGGAGCTGACGACTCCGGAGAAGGCCGCGTCTTCGTGCATTCGCGCGCAGGAACTCGCGAGCCCGCACCTCGAAGACTGCTTCGACTGGGAACACCGGTGGAGATCGCTGGGGCGGGTGCAGTTGTCGCTCGCTCCGCATGTCGAGGCGCAGACGTTGGCGGCGCTGGTGGGCTCGAATCGCGGCGAGTGGATCGAGAAGAGCAAGACGCGTCTGCGCGAAGCGGTGCGCGCTGGGAAGCCATCGTCTGCCGATGTCGTCGCGCTGCCTCCGTTGCCGGCCGCGTTGCATCCTCTGGTGCGGGAAGCTCGGGCGTTGCTGACGTCACAGGCTGCGCGGCTCAAGAGCGAGAACCACCTCGTGATCGCCATCGATGATCAGCGAGCGGTTCGCACGTTGTTGCGGCGTGGAGTTCGCGTCGAAGCGACGTTGCGGGTGAAGCCGCACCTCGCGTGGGTCTCTCTGGTCGGGCGGAACCCCGATGGCACGGAGTACCGCTTCTCCGAAGCGTGGGCGCAGGACAGCGCGGGCCAGTGGCATCAACGCACGCCGGCCGGTGAACAAGAGTTGTCGTCGTTGCCGAAGGCGTTCGCTCCGCCGCTGGTGCTCGAGGGCGAGATGATCGCGCGCGTGCAGCTGGAATTGCTCGGTCGGATCTACGCGCTCACCACGCACGCCGAGCGCAGTGAGACTTCGCCGACCACCGACGCCAGTCACTGCGGCCGCAGCGGCCACGGCTGCTGAACTACTCGCCGAACGCGAGCGCGAGCACCGACGTGCCGCCCGTCTCGAGCCTTCGCCAGTTCACGAACGCGGAGGTGATGCGCGTCGTGTCGAGTCGAACGACGACCGCGCTCAATGCAACGAGCCGGTGAAGTCGACGACGTCGATCGGCTCCGGAGCGATCTGGAAGTGCACTTCCGAGCGGTAGCCTTCCGCGTCTCCCGAGATCTGGAAGGGCATCTCGCGCGAGAACTTGATGGTCGCGTCCTTCACGAGGAGATCGTGAATGCCCTCGGGGAACCACGTGCCGTTCCACAGCCGCGGCAGGTTCGCGAGGATCGAAGTCGTCGGCATCGTGCCGAGGCGCAGGTTCATCATTCCGCGGCGCTTGCCCGCGAACGGGAACATCTTCAGCTCGAACCCGTAATACGGAACCGTGCCGGCGGCGGCCATCATCAGCGAGCCCTTGAAGAGCGTCTCTCCGGGCTTGAACGACTGCGACGGAGCGCCATCAGGCCCCATGCGGTACGCGACCGACGGACCGTTGATGACCTCACAGTCCACCTGGTTCGAGTTCATCAGGTAGTAGGGCACCGTCTTGAACGCGACCGAGGCGAAGTAGCCGCCCGCTCCCGTCATGACCTTCTTCATCAGCGGGCCCTGGCCGAGATTGCGCTTCACCCAGTTGTAGTCGTTGAGCAGCTTGCCATCGAGGCCGAGGCCCGCGAACGGAGCGCGCTTTCCATCGATGAGTAGCAGATCGATCGTGCGGTAGCCGGGGACTTCTCCCGCGCGTGCACGCAACACGTCGTCGACGAAACCATCGCCCGCCGTCGAGCTCGCCTTCACGAGCGCCGCGACCGAGTTTCCAGTTCCGAGTTTCAGAACACCGAAGCGCGGCATGCGCGTGGGGTGGTGCTGCCGGCGAAGCGCGACCTGCGTCATCACTTCGTTCACGAAGCAGGTGAGGGTGCCGTCACCGCCACCGAGAAACAGCGTCTGGTAACCGCGATCGACGACCTGCTGCGCGATGCGACGCGCGTCGAGCTCCGAACGGGACAGGTAGAGATCACTCTGCGGAACCACGTGCGAGATCGCGCGAACGATCTTCGACGTCACCTTGCGCGCGTTGGCGTTCAGGAGAACGGCGACCTTCTGCTCGCCCTCGAACTTCCCCGGAACCTGCTCGACGTCAGCGCGGAACGGTTGAACCCACATGATCGGCCTCACGGATCAGCAGATGAACCTGCTGATGGAAGGGTGTTGGCGTCGTGCCCCGTTCACGCGCCCACAAACCCGGGGCGTCGCACAGCACAGACCTTGCCAGATGACGTGACGCGTTAAGTCTCGGAATTCCGTAGGGATTTGAATCGCTAAGGTCGCGGAATTGTAACTGTCCGGTGGCACTTCCTGCGAAATCCCCTTCGCAGTTCGAGGTTTTCGCAGCCTGTTCTTCCGAGCGCGGGGAGCGGGTTGACGGTCGACCCGTGCTGGTTACGTTGCGGCTTGTCGACGGGACAAGTTTGTTCAGTCAGATCAGTAATTTAGGAGAGCACTGCAATGGGAAAGATCATCGGTATTGACCTCGGCACCACCAACTCTTGCGTCGCCATCATGGAGGGCCGCGAGCCCAAGGTGATCGTGAACGAAGAAGGCAGCCGCATCACGCCTTCCGTCGTCGCCTACGCGAAGGACGGCGAGCGCCTCGTCGGCCAGGTCGCCAAGCGCCAGGCCATCACCAACCCCGAGCGCACCATCTATTCGGTGAAGCGCTTCATGGGCCGCCGCTTCGAGGAGACCACCGACGAAGCGAAGCTCGTCCCGTACAAGGTCGTGCGTGGTCCGAACAGCGACGCGCGCATCGACATCGACGGCAAGCAGATCTCCGCTCCGGAAATTTCGGCGCAGGTGCTGCTGAAGTTGAAGCGCGCCGCTGAGAACTACCTCGGCGAGAAGGTGACCGACGCGGTCATCACCGTCCCGGCGTACTTCAACGACGCTCAGCGTCAGGCCACCAAGGACGCGGGCGAGATCGCCGGCCTCAACGTGCGCCGCATCGTGAACGAGCCGACCGCGGCCGCGCTCGCGTACGGCCTCGACAAGAAGAAGAGCCAGAAGGTCGCCATCTACGACTTCGGTGGCGGCACGTTCGACATCTCGATCCTCGACATGGGCGACGGCGCGGTCGAAGTGCTCGCCACCAACGGCGACACGCACCTCGGCGGCGACAACATCGACCAGCGCGTCATGGAGTGGCTGATCGCCGAGTTCAAGAAGGAGACCGGCCTCGACGTCAGCAAGGACAAGATGGTCATTCAGCGTCTGAAGGAAGCCGCTGAGAAGGCGAAGATCGAGCTCTCGTCGGCGAACGAGACCGAGATCAACCTCCCGTTCCTCACCGCTGACGCGACGGGTCCCAAGCACCTCAACGTGAAGCTCTCGCGCGCCAAGCTCGAGGCGATGGTCGACGATCTCATCGAGCGTTCGCTCGAGCCGTCGCGCAAGTGCCTCAAGGACTCGGGGCTCCAGGCCGCGCAGATCGACGAGGTCGTCCTCGTCGGTGGCAGCACGCGCATGCCCAAGGTGCAGGAAGCGGTGAAGAAGCTGTTCGGCAAGGAACCGAACAAGACCGTGAACCCCGATGAAGTCGTCGCGGTCGGCGCGGCGGTGCAGGGCGCGGTGCTCGCCGGTGACGTGAAGGACATCCTGCTCCTCGACGTGACCCCGCTCTCGCTCGGCGTCGAGACGCTCGGCGGCGTGTTCACGCGGCTCATCGAGCGAAACACCACGATCCCCACGCGCAAGCAGGAGACGTTCTCCACCGCGGCCGATGGTCAGACCCAGGTCGAGATCCACGTGCTGCAGGGTGAGCGCGAGATGGCGTCCGACAACCGCTCGCTCGGTCGCTTCCACCTGACCGGTCTTCCGCCCGCGCCGCGCGGCGTGCCGCAGATCGAAGTCACCTACGACATCGACGCCAACGGCATCTTGAAGGTCGCCGCGAAGGACAAGGCGACCGGCAAGGAAGCGAACGTCACCATCACGCACAGCTCCGGTCTCGCGAAGGACGAGGTCGAGAAGATGGTGAAGGACGCTTCGGCGAACGAGGCGGCCGACAAGGAACGTCGCGCGCTCATCGACACCAAGAACAAGGCCGAGAACCTCGCCTACCAGCTCGAGAAGCTGGCCAAGGAGAACAAGGAAAAGCTCGGCGACACGGCGAACAAGCTCGAAGAGGCCGCGAAGGAACTGCACAAGGTTCGCGAGGGCAGCGACAAGGCGGCGATCGAGAACGCCATCAAGGCCGCCGAGCAGGTC
>JAEUJS010000042.1 GCA_016792935.1 Archangium sp.
GTTCAATCAGGCGCGGCCGCTGTTGGTGTTGGCGCTCAATCACGTCGATCCCGGCGCGCGACTCGCGTCGATGAAGGCGCTGAAACCCGATCACGCGATGCAGCTGGCGGTCGAGGTGCGCAAGCGGCTGAGCGACAAGGACGCGCAGGTGCGAACGCTCGCGGCGACGATGCTCGGCCACATCGAAGATCGCGGAGCAGTGCAATCGATCGCGACCTTCGTCCGGCGAAGCGACGCCAGCGATGCAGAACGGTCCGCGGGAGCCGCGGCCCTCGGTGAGATCGGAGGCGCTGATGCCGCCGAGGCGCTGCGGCAGGACTTCGTGAAGGAGAAGTCGCTCGACGTGAAGTGCGCGATCGCCAACGCGCTGGGGGCGATCGGCGACGCGACCTCAATCGAGCTGTTGCGCAAGGAAGGTGGGCGGTTGCTCGCTCCGGCGCAGCTCAAAGAGGTCTGCGCCCGCTACACGAAGCGCTGAGCGAGTCGGGAAGATGGCGCACGGCACACATCTCTTTGCCTGGCCGACCGATGCCAACCGCGCGGCGCTGGAGAAGATCCTCGAGCGAAGGCACACCTCGGGTTGGGTCGAGATCGACGCCCCGGGGCACGACGGCGCTTCGATCTCACGCACCTTCGAGACGGCCGCGGTGTGCTTCGACCTGACCACCGTGACTGACTCCTTCAGCATCGAGTTCTTCGTCGGCGGCCAGTCGCAACGCCTGCTCTCGTACAGCGCCGACGACGGGTGGTTGCGCCAGGGCAAGCCCGCGCCCATGGAAGACGGCCAACGCATGAAGCCGTGGTTTGCGAAGCGACGTCTGCTCGCGAATCACGACGGCTACCAGGTGCTCGACGCTTTCCTCGGAACGGATGCGCGCCCCAACCCGAAGTTGCTCGCAGCGATCGCCGGCGCCCACTCCTTCGAGCCATCCGCGGAGTGGGACTTCGGGGACCTCGTTCGCACGCTGGCGCGGGAAAGGACCGTTGGTGTCGCGGGGCTGCCGCGCGTGATTTCGCTCGCTGGCGGCCGACTGCAGTTCGAAGCTGCCTACGCCCCAGCAGCCGAAACGATCGAGTTGCACAGCGCTCCGTCGACCGGTCCCGTCGCCTGGAAGGACCTCGGCGTGTTCTTCGCAGTGGTTCCGAAAGCCACGCCCTTCGTGCCCACCGCCGATCAACAACGCTTGCTGACCGACGACGCGATCGACGACCTGCGCCGCGCACACGAGAGCACCTTTCAAGAGCGGGTCTTCTTCTGGCCGACGAGAGCGATCAGTCTGGCGATCGCACGCCAGCCACTCCCGCGACGCGCCGACGCGGATTCGTGGAAGGCGTTTCTCACGCTTACTCGCGACGTTGACGCCACGATCGCGGCGCTGCGCGCGGCGCTCGGAGGGCGCGCGCTCGGCGGCGATGCGGTGGAAGCGCTCTGCCTTGCGTGGATGAAGGCCGGTGCCGACCCCATCACTGCAATCGCGGCGCTCGTCGAACTCTAGGTTTCACTTTTCCGCAGGGAGGGTGTTCTGGACTTCATGCGCGTGATGGCCCTGGCGGTGCTGTTCGGAGCATGTGCGACACCGACGCAGCCCGTGATCGCGCCAGCACCAGCGCCGATGACGATCCCCGCCAATGGTTGGTCGCCCCAGCAGCGTGCACATCACCTGCTCAACCGCGCGGCCTTCGGCCCCTCTCCATCGGATCTCGCTGAGCTGGAACATGTCGGTGAAGCCGCGTGGCTGACGGCCCAGCTCGATCCCTCGGGCCATGACGCGCAGCTCGAGGCGAAGCTCTCGGGCTTCAAGACGCTCCCGCTGACGGTGGCGCAGGCATTCGCCGCGTACCCGCCTCCGCAGCAGCGGTTGAAGGAGCTCGGCATCACGCCCGACGAGCTCAAAGACAACCCGGAGCTCCGCAAGCAGTTGATGAGGGAGAACGCCGACGAACTTCCGCGCAATCTGCTGATCGAAGCGACACAGGCGAAATTGATCCGCAGCATCGAGTCGCGGCGTCAGCTCGAGGAAGTCCTCGTCGACTTCTGGTTCAACCACTTCAACGTCTCGGCCGAGAAGAACCGCACGCGGTGGATGATCAGCGCGTACGAGCGCGACGCCATTCGGCCGTTCGTGCTCGGGAAGTTCCGCGAGCTCCTCGGAGCGACCGCCAAACACCCCGCGATGCTCTGGTACCTCGACAACTGGATGAGCGTGCGCGACGGCTTCGAAGTGCCGCGGCGGCGTCGCGGAGGTCAGTTGCCCAGGCGCATGCCGACCGGCCTCAACGAGAACTACGCGCGTGAGTTGCTCGAACTCCACACCGTCGGGGTGAACGCCGGCTACGACCAGGACGACGTTCGCGAAGCCGCGCGCGCGCTGACGGGCTGGTCGATTCGCGTTCGTCCGCGCGATGGAGAGTTCGGCACCTTCATCTTCCAATCGATCGCGCACGACAGCGGGCCGAAAGAAATCTTCGGGCTCGAGCTCGCAGCCGGCGGAGGCATCGAGGACGGCGAGAAGCTGCTCGACTACCTCGCTCGGCACCCCGCGACCGCTCGCCACATCGCGCGGAAGCTGTGCGTGCGGTTCGTGAGCGATGAGCCTCCGCAGGCGTTGATCGACGAGGTCGCCGCGACGTTCGTTCGCACCGACGGAGATCTGCGAGAGACGACGAAGGCGATCTTCACGTCTCCACATTTCTGGAGCGATGAAGCGCGCGCCGCGAAGACGAAGGCGCCGTTGGAGTTCGTCGCCTCCTCGGTGCGCGCGATCGGAACGCTCAACGAAGTGCGCCAGCCACTCGCGCGCGTGTTGGATCAGATGGGTGAACCGCTCTACCGCTGCAATCCGCCGACGGGATTCGCGGAACATGCGACGCCCTGGGTGAGCGCCGGCGCGTTGGTCAATCGCATCAACTTCGGTCTCGCGCTCGCATCGGGTCGAGTTCCCGGCGTCAGCGTGACGCTCCCAGCGGCGGGAGCGAATTCGGCGGAGACACTCGATCGCGTGAGTGCAGTGCTCCTCGGACGTCCGCTGTCCGAAGGAACGCGCGGCACGATCCTCAAAGCGCTCGCTGGTGAAGAGGCAGATGGAGAGATGCGAGCGATCGCCCCAGCGAAGGTCGCGGGGCTGCTCATCGGCTCGCCGGAGTTCCAACACCAATGAGCACGAGAACACGAAGCGGATCCCCTCTCCCTCGGGGAGCTGGTCAGGGTGAGGGAGCCGACCCATCATGATGCGCCGTTCCTTCCTCCAGCTTCTCGGCCTGTCCGTGCCCGCGCTGCAGAGCGCGTTCGCGCAGCCCGCATCTGCGAAGTCGAAGACGTTGATCACGATCTTCCTCCGAGGCGGAGTCGACGGCCTCTCGATGGTGCAGCCGAGCGGAGACCCTGCACTCCGCGATCTCCGCAAGACGCTGATCCACGAAGGCGGGCTGAAGCTCGATTCGATGTTTCAGCTCCATCCCGCGATGAGCGCGCTGAAGCCGCTGTACGAGCGCAAGTCGCTCGCCGTGGTGCATGCCGTCGGACAGGCGAACCCGAGCCGCAGTCACTTCGAGGCGCAGGACTTCATCGAGAGCGGGCTCTCCGGAACCAAACGCGGCGACGGCTACCTGAACCGCGCGCTCGCCGCGTTTCCCGAGGGCGTGCCGTTCCGCGCGGTGGCGTTGCAGAACACCCTGCCCCTCTCGCTCGCAGGCGACGCACAGGCGCTCGCATTTCCCGAGCTGCGTCGCTTCAAAGTGAACGGCGCGAGCGGACTGGGGCTGAGCTTCGAAGCGCTCTACGCCGGAGCGGTCGATGAAGCGTTGAGAACGAGCGGACACGATGCGTTCGAGAGCCTCAACGCGGTGGCGGGCGAAGCCTGGGCCACGGCGGAAGCAGCCAACGGAGCGGCGTATCCACGCGGCGCATTCGGCCAACGCATGCAGGATCTCGCCCGGCTGATTCGCGGGGACGTCGGCCTGCGCATCGGCGTGACGGAGCTCGGCGGCTTCGACACGCACCTCGCGCAGGGGGCCGCCGCGGGACAGCTCGCGAACAAGCTCAAGGAACTCGCTGATGGTCTCGCTGCGTTCGCGGTCGATCTCGGCCCCAGGCTCGACGACGTGATCGTGGCGACGCTCACCGAATTCGGACGAACCGCGCGCGAGAACGGAACGCAAGGCACCGATCACGGCACGGCGTCGTCACTCTTCGTGATGGGTGGAGGAGTCCGCGGAGGCCGCGTACACGCCGACTGGCCGAGCCTCTCGAAGCTCTACGAAGATCGAGATCTCGCGGTGACGACCGATCTCCGCTCGGTGTTGTGGTCGGCGATCGAAGCGAGCGGAGCACCCGCGAAGGCGAGTGACGTCTTCCCCGATTTTGCGCCGAAGCCGCTCTCTCTCTTCAGCTGACGCAGACCTTGCGCACAGCGAAGTGAAGGTTCGCAGAGCACGACTGGTGCGCACCTTGCTGAGCAAGAGCGCATGACCGGTCTCTACCGAGCAGGCGCGATCGCCGCGATCGCGATCCTCGTGCTGCTGCCAATCCAGATCGCGACCTTCATCATTTGGCCACCGCCGACGACAGCGAACGCATTCCTGCAGCTCTTCGCGACGAATCCGCTCGGAGGCCTGATCAGCACCGACGTGCTCTACATGCTCGATCTGTTGCTCAATGCGCTGGTGATGCTGGCCGTCGGCAGTGCCGTGTGGAACGAGACGCGTGCGTTGGTGGCGCCAGCCCTCGGACTGCTCGTGATCGGCACCACGGCGTACGTCGCGAACAACCCGGCGTTCTCGCTGCTCTGGCTCTCGCGGCGACCTCCGAGCGAAGCGATCGCCAGCGCGGCAGAACTCTCGATCGCGAACTACCAGGGCATCGCGAACGGCACGGCGTACGTGATTCTCGGAGCGGCAGGGCTCCTCCTGGCGCTCGCGGTTCGACGTTCGCGCGTCTTCAGCCGCACTACCGCCTGGGTCGGCATCGGGATGAATCTGCTGATGCTCGTCCCCTCGGGAGCCGGCACCGTCGGGCTCGTGATGTCGCTCCTGTCGCTGGTTCCGTTCGTCGTGTGGCTGTGGCTCGTCTCGCGAAGGCTCGCGCAGCTCAGCCGCTGATCGACGAGACTGCGTGACATGTCGTTCGCGCCGGACATCCTCGATCTGATGGGCAAGACGCCGCGCGAGTTCGCCGGGCTGCACGTTCATTTCGAGTCCGTGCAACGCGTCGATCGCGGTCGCGTGGTCGCCTCGGTGCTGGTCCAGGCCGCCTTCCACCCGATCGCCAACGGAGCGCTGGTCGTCTTCTTCGCGGGAACGAAAGAGATCACCCGAACGGAACTGCCGACGCCGCGAGCGCTCGAAGTGCTTCGACTCCGAGTCCCCATGAAGCTCGACGCCGAGCTCGAGCAACTCGGAGCGCTGATTCTCGCTCCGCCGCTCGCTTCGGGCGCCGAGCGCATCCGGCCTGCGTGGAAGCTGCACGACACGCTCGAGATCCCGAAGCTCTCCGAGATGGAGCCGATCCGCGAGACGTCGCTCAGCTTCGATCCGACGGCGACGGCGCTCTCGACCCTGATCAGCGGCGGTCTCTCAATCGAGTTCAACCTGCGCTCCGTCGAGGTCGAGCAAGACGTGCGCACCAAGACGCACAAGGCGCGCGAGCTGCCGGCGCATCTGACCTGCGCGATCGAGGGCACGACAAAGCCCATCAGCGAAATTCTGACCGAAACCGTTTGGCGCGAAGGCGATCCGTTGCCTGAGCCGCCGCCTGTGGTGCGACGAGCGGTGACGGCGGTGGCTCCGAGCGCGATCAAACGCTGCGGCGCGTGTGCCTGGGAAGGTCCAGCAGCCGAGCTCGAGCGCCGCACGACCTGCCCGGCCTGCGACGCGCTGTGGGGCTAGCCGGCGAAAGCACGCTCTGCCGCGCGCATCTGCGAATCGAAGAAGCGAAGAGAGACCGGCGCGTTCCGCAACACCGCGTTGAAGCCGTGGAACGCGCCCTCGACGACTTCGAGCGTGGTCGGCACCCCTGCTGCCTGAAGACGCTTCGCGTAGTCGACGTTCTCGTCGTGGAAGAGATCGAGCGTGCCGACGCCGATCCACGTCGGAGGAAGTCCGCGCAGATCGACTCTCCGCGCCGCCGCTGCATGATCGCTGATCGCCGCTCCGCCTGGCTCGAGCGCGCCGAGATACGAGTTCCACCCGAGGCGATTGCTCGACACGTCCCACAGTCGATGGTGGCTGTTCTCGGCGTCGGAGCGGAGCACGGTGCGATCGTCGAGCATCGGATACTCGAGCAGCTGCAGCTTCGGCGGTGCGCGTCGAGCGTCGTGCACTCGCAACGCGAGCGCAGCAGCCAGGCCAGCGCCCGCGCTCTGCCCCGCGATGATCACGCGTGAGGGATCGACACCGAGCAACTCGGGCTCACGCTGGAGCAACTCGTACGCCGCGAAGCAGTCATCGAGCGGCGCCGGGAATGGATGCTCCGGAGCCAGGCGGTAGTCGACCGACACGACCGTCGCATCGAGCCGCTGCGCCATGCGCACACACCGCGCGTCGTCTTGCGCAGCCGCTCCGATGACGTAGCCGCCGCCGTGAATCCACAGAACGACGGGCCGCGGTCCCGCTCCATCACGCGAAATCACGCGCACCGTGGCCGGCGAGCCGCTCAGATCGAATCTGTTCACCGAGAACCCGCTCGGAATCCGCCCGCCCGGAATCGGGAGATACCGCGTGAGTTTGACGAGCCATTCGCGGCCAGCTCCCCGAGGGAGCCAGCGCGCCACAGCAGCCAGCTCAGGATGAAACGCGCTCAGGCAGCCTTGTTGGTCTTGAGCACCGCCGCCGCCGCGTACCAGCTCGTGCGGAAGCCCTTCAGCTCACGCAAGCCAGCCGGGTGACGACCGAGCGCCGGAGCCATCGTGACCGGCAAGCCGATCTTCTTCTCGACGACCTTGCTGACCTCGAGCTCGTTCTTGCGACGCTCTTCCGTCACCGGGCACGTGGTCTTCGGGAGCACGCGGTTCACGAGCACGCGCTCGACAGGCAGCTTGCGCGCCTTGAGATCCTCGACCAGGCGCTCAGCGGCCGGCGTCGAGAGCTCTTCACCACGCGTCACGACGATGAAGCGGCACTCGTTCGGGTTGAGGCACGCCTTCTCGAAGCGCTCGATGTGCGCCTGGAGCTGCTCGATCCACTGCAGCAGCGGGCCGCCACCCTTCGCCTTGTACTTGCTGACGACGGAGTGCACCGCCGAGAGCCACGGCTTGGCGATCGCGGGGAACTCGAGCACGCGCACCGAGTTCGACGACGGAGCGGGATCGATCACGATGCGCTTGAAGCGTTCCTGCACCAGGGCGTCAGTCAACGCCGTCATCGCCGCCAGCTCGTCGAAGCCGACCGGAGTCAGCTCGAACAAGTTGCGGAACAGCTCCTTGTCGATCGCGAACTGCTCGCCCTTGGCCTCTGGGCCGAACAGCGGCTCGGCGAGCTCCTTGAGCTTCTTGCGCAGGTTGCCGTACCAGACGCCAAAGTCGATCTCGCGGGCGTAGAGACCCTTCGTGCCCTTCACTTGCGTCTCGGTGTCGGTGAGGCGCGACTGGATCACGTCCGAAAGCGAGTGCGACGGATCGACCGAGATGAGCAGCACCGGACCTTCCTTCTCGGTGAGCGTCACCGCAGCGGCCGCTGCACACGATGACTTGCCGACACCGCCCGAGCCCACGAAGAAGATGAAGCGCGTCGGAGGAATCGGCGGCGCCGCCATCGGAGGCATCGAAGGCGCACGCACCAGCGCGGGAGGCGCCTCAGCCGGAGTGAACTGCAGCGACTTGGTCTCCTTGCCGCTCGCCCATTCCTTGCCGAACTTCTTCACTTCCTCGAGCCCGCGCGGACCGACGATGCGACGGAGGATGAGATCCACCTTGCTCACCATCGTCTGGTACTTGCGCACGTGCGGTGCCTGCAGACCGCGGCGGTTGGCGACCTCACGGCTCGCCTTACCGTCTTCGATCATGTCCGCGATGATGTCCGCCATCGTGATGCCGCGCTCGGTGAGCACCTTGTGCATCAACTTGATCTGCGACTCACCGACCGGCTCCGCGACCGCGCAGACGTGAACGGCGAAGCGCTTGGGGTCCTTCAGCATCGCGTTGACGGCATCGGCACGCGCGGCGAGTTCATCGACCGGAGTCGTCGGCCGCACCGCGTTCTTCGACGGACGGAAGGTGCGCTCGGCGCGGATCAGCGAGCACAGCTTCCGCACGTTGTTGGCGTGATCCAACAAGCGCAGCGAGTGCGTGGTCGACCAGCCATCGATGACGACGTGCTCGTATTCCTTCGCCTCAGCGAGCTCGAGCAGGTTGAAGAGGAAGCCAACCTCTCCGCTGTTCGCGAGCGACGCCTCGAGCACCTTCTTGAGATCGTCCTCCGCGAGGACCTGGCCCTTCACCGCCGCTGCCAGCAACTGCGGCTTGGCGAACTTCACGAACTCGGCGCCGAGCGTTTCGAAGTCGACCTCGGCCGCGAACAACCCACTGTCACTGCCCTTGCCCGGCAGCAGCTTGGTCGGCTTGTTCGAGAGCTTCTTCTTGATCAGATCGGCGAGGCCGCCCGGCGTCTCGAGCGAGAGCAGGAGGATCTTCTCTTTGCCGTTCGACTCGAGGAGGTTCAGCGCAAACGCAGTGGCAAGAGTGGACTTGCCAGCGCCGCCCTTTCCGGCAAAGAAGTGGATCACGGGTCCGTGACTCATTGAGACGCGCTCCTGACAACTGCTGAGTGAAACGTGGCCACCGGGCACGGTGGAAAAACGGTCGAGATCTGCCCGGTCCGATTTGGGGCGCGGATTTTCTGCGACTTACCCCCTGTCGGTCAAGGTAGGACTCTACTTTTTCAGCGGGGTTACGCCCCTGTTGTAGATCTCGGTGCTCCACGAGGCGGGTAGTAATTCCGCGACGATAGAGCGCACCCCAGCCTCAGGAAGCGTGTTGCCGCACGTGAGGATGTCAGCAGCAGCGTACTGCCGCTCCGGCCAGGTGTGGATCGAGAGGTGGCTCTCGGCGACGAGGACGACGACGCTCGCTCCCTGCGGCTGGAACTGGTGAGCGACGGAGCCGAGCACTTCACAGCGCGCAGCAGCCGCCGCGTTCTTCAAGATCTGCTCGAGCCGCTGTGGATCATTGAGCACGTCTTCGTTCACACCCCACAGCTCGAGGTGGACGTGCTTCGCGAGCGGTTCTGTCTGAGACGTCACGGGTAGCGCTTGCGAACGAGGAAGACGATCGAGTCCTTGGCGCTCGCCTCGGTGTGCCCGAAGCGCGTCACCATCTGATCCATCGTGGACTTCGCCTGGCTCTGCTCTTTGCTCGACAGCGCGGAGCGTTCATCGCCGAGGTACTTCAAGATGTTCTCGACGTTGCGCTTGAGCTGACGCTTTCGCTCTTCGAAGAAGTGATCTGAGAGGCGCTTGAAGAGGTCCGGGAAGATGCGCGCGAAGTCGACGGGCGCGTCGGGGTTGTCGATGCGCCACGCTCCGATGGTGGCGATCAGCGAGCGGCGGAACTCGTTCGCGTCGTCGCCCTTGGGCATCACGAAGCCTTCGAACTCGCCCATGCGCGCTTCATCGGGCTTGTCGTGCGCGCCGGTGTGTTTGTTCTGCACGCGCTCACCCTTCACCCACGCGCTCACCGTCTGCACGTAGCGCTCGAAGAGCTCGAGGTACTGCGCCTCGCTCACCAGCCCCATCGACTCACGCACTTCGCGATCGACGACGTCGAGGTAATCGCTCTCGACCACGCGCACGAACTCGGAATGATCGTGGTAACCGTCGACGATCTCCTGCTGCAGGTACTCGTAGACGCTCTTGTCTCGCGTCAGCGATTGCAGCTCCTTCAAGACCGCGAGCGGATGCAGCGAATCGTGATCGCTCGACTGCGCGGCGTTGAAGAGCGCGGTCTTGATCTCGCGAGCTGACGCGCCGATGCGGCCTTCGTAGTTCGGGTACGCGTCGCTCTCTTCGTAGAGAGAGGGGATCAACTTCTTGAGCTCTTTCTGCTGCTGCACCGTGAGGCGATCGGGCGCTTCTCCGTCCTGGTACAGCTTCAACTTCTCGAGCGGAGAGAGCCGTTCGATCAACGTGCGCGCTTCGCTGCTGTAGCGATCAGGAATGGGTTTCTTGAGCCGCGTCAGCACCGCCCACATCGCCGCCACGCGCGTCGCGTGCGGAGCCACGTGCCGCCCCACCGTGCGCGTGGTGACCTGCGCGTCGTAGACCTCGCGCTCGATCTTCCAGCGGCGCAGATACGGCACGCGCACCAGCTCGATGCGTCCCTTGAACGACGGAAAATCGGGCAGCTCCTTGAACGCCGCGAGGTGCTTCTCGTTGCTGCTGGCGATCAACACTTCGTCGAGCTGCAGCACCATGTGCTCGAGCGGAACTTCTCCGGTCTCCGAGAAGCCGAGGAGGTACTTGAACGCCTCCAGAGGCCGTTTCAGGAGATCGGCGTATTCGATCAATCCACGATTCGCTGAGACGAGCGGGCCGTGCGCCTGGAACAACGTCACGCTGTGCAGCGCCGGCGGGAGATTGGCCTGTGTGCGATCGGCGGTGACCTGTTGGTACGCGGCGTCGACGCTCATCTGCGGTTCCACCAGGAACGTGCCGACCTGGTAGCGGCGCGAGATGTAGAAGCGCTCGACCTGCACGTGCCGCAGCACCTTGAGCCAATCGCCCGAATAGCTCGCGAGCAGCGCGTCGAAGATCTTCTTGTTGTTCGAGCTGAGCTCTCCGTCGACGAGATAACTCGGCGGGAGCGCGTCGGACTTGCTGGTGTTGGTGAACGCCTCGTCGATCAGCTTCTTCCGTTCCGCGCGCGGGATCAGGAAGAGCGGGTGTTCACGCAGCGGGTTCAGCATGCGCACCGCGATGTCGTCGGAGTCGAGGTGTGCGTAGCTCGCGAGCGTTCCTGAGGAAGTCGTCTTCTCGCCGAAGCCGATGCTGCCCTTCACCAGCTTCTCGTTCGGGAAGACCCAGTTGAACGTGTACAGCGCTCCGTCGGGCGTCTGGCTGTAGAGCTCGAGGCCGCGCTTCAACGCTTCGACCAGCGATGACTTCGCGCTGCCGTTCGGACCGTGGAGGAGGATCAGCTTGTTGATCCGCCCTGCCCTGACGAAGTTGCCGAGCAGCCGGTAGATCGCGTTCTGCACTTCTTCCTGGCCGGCGACGCGAACGTCTCCGCCTTCTTGGGCGGCGTCGAAGATCTTGAAGCGGCGGATGTTGCCGACGGGATGCGCGACCTGATCGGTGCCGAACGAGTCGATCGCATCTTTCAAATACTGCGCTGCGTTGCGCGCCTGCAGCTTCGGAGCACCGTTGAACAGCTGCAGGTATTCCTCGAAGGACAGCAACGTGCGGTTCTTTGCGAACTCCCCCGACACCGTGCTGCCCACGTCCTGCAGAAAGCGTCGCGCGTCCATGGTGTGAGTGAGTGTATAGCGGTCGCATGTCGCACCGGTCAGGAATGGGCGTGCAGCACGACTGGCACCGTCTCAACGGGCTGCTGCCCCACTTCCTCGATCTGCGTCATGTCATCGCCCTCACTCACTTCGTTGGTACATCCCGGCTGGCGCGATCCACGTCGGGAGCGCGCGATGGCCGTCTCTCCTCCCCCGCCGAAGTCGCCGCTGGATCTTCCGATGGACGTCAGTGACCGCACGCTCGCTTCTCTTGGTTTCGATGACATTCGCGCGGCGTTGGCGGGCCGTTGCCGCACCGAGGTCGGTCAGGAGCGCGCACGTGCACGCAAGTTCCTCGAGTCGCGCGACGAGGTCGTCAGTGCGCTGGCGTTGGCGGACGAAGCGCGTGGGCTGAAGAACGAGCCGATCACGCTGCCGATCTCTGGCTTGGTCGACGTGCGTGGATCGATCGATCGCGCCTCGAAGGCCGGCATGCTGGAGCCGCGCGAGCTGATCGCGATCTGCCAGGTGCTGTTCTCCTTCGAGCGCTGCAACGAGATCTTGCTCGATCGCCGTGAGCGCTATTCCGGTCTCGCCGCGCTCGGTCGCCGGCTGCCGGTGTTGACGAAGTTGGCGACGCGGCTGGATCGCAGCTTCGAAGCGAGCGGAGAGATCTCTGATCGCGCGTCTTCTGATCTGCGTGATGCGCGAGAGAAGGCCCGCGGCCTGCACAAGCGCATTCGCACGCGCCTCGATGAGCTGCTGCGCGATGAGAAGTTCACTGAGACGCTGCGCGAGGGTTACTACTCGGTTCGCAACGATCGCTACGTCGTTCCCGTGAAGTCGAGTCATCAGCGCGAGGTGAACGGCATCGTGCACAACGCGTCGCAGTCGGGTCAGACGTTGTTCATCGAGCCCGCAGAGATGATTGGCCTCGGCAACGAGCTCGCGATCGCGCAGTCGCTGGTGTTGGAAGAAGAGCGGAAGGTGTTGCTGGAGCTGTCGGGGCTGGTCGGGCGTGAAGCAGGTGGGCTGCTGGATGGCGTGGATGCGCTGTCGCAGCTCGATGAACTCGAAGCGGTCGCGATTCTGTCGAACGATCTTCACGCGGTGACGCCTGGGGTCGAAGCGGCTGACGGTGCGCTCGTGTTGCGCGGTCTTCGCCACCCTCGCCTCGTCTTGAAAGGCGGAGCGGAGATCATCGCCAACGACGTCGAGCTCGGTGACGCGCGGTCGCTCGTGGTGTCGGGTCCGAACGCGGGCGGCAAGACGGTCACGCTCACCGGAGTTGGGCTGTGTGCGCTGATGACGCGCGCAGGGTTGCCGATTCCGGCGGATCCGGGCTCGAAGATTCCGCTCTTCAATCAGGTCCATTCGGCGATCGGCGATCAGCAGGATCTGCAGGCGGGCCTTTCGACGTTCTCGGCGCACGTGACGATTCTGAAGGCGATCACCACGTCGGCGCGTCGTGGCGCGCTGGTGCTGGTCGATGAGATCGCGGCCGACACCGATCCGCGTGAAGGCGCGGCGATCGCGACGGCGGTGCTCGAGGAACTGCTCGGTCGTGGAGCGATCGTGTTGGTGACCACGCACCTCGAGGAATTGAAGGCGCTGGCGCATCTGGACAAGCGCTTCGTGAATGCGCGCGTCGGGTTCGACGGGAAGAAGATGTCTCCGACGTACAAGCTGCAGATCGGCTTCGCGGGAGCGTCTTCGGCGATCGACATCGCGCGGCGCGTTGGGTTGGCCGAGTCGATCTGTGCGCGTGCCCATGATCTCGCGACGAACGCCGGCGGTGCGCTGTCGAAGGCGATCGCGGCCGCGGAAGACGAGCGTCGCAAGCTGTGGGAGCAGCGTGATGCGGCCGAGCGTGATGCGCGTGAGGCGCGCGCTGCCCGTGAGGCGGCGGAGACGGAACTCGCCGCGGCGCTGAAGTCTCGCAAGGAATCTGAAGTGAAGTTCCG
Organism: Archangium sp.; assembly: GCA_016792935.1. Lineage (GTDB taxonomy): Bacteria > Myxococcota > Myxococcia > Myxococcales > Myxococcaceae > Archangium_A. Next base: position 13,398 of record JAEUJS010000042.1, read on the forward strand.
CGAGTCGCTGCGGGCGGAACTCGAGTACGCGCGGACGCAGATTCGATCGCTGGTCGAGAAGCTCGAGACGGAGAAAGGCGCCGGTGCGTTGAAGGCGGCGCAGGCTGCAGCGGCCGACATGACCGCGCGCATCAACGAGCAGACGACGGCCGAGCGCGGAATTCGTCAGGAGCTGAAGGGCGAAGTGCGTGAGCTGGCTCCGCTCGAGTTGAAGATCGGCGCGCGCGCACGGCATCGCTCGATGGATGCGGAGGTCGAGATCGTCGATCTCGCGGGCGATTCGGCGACGGTGGCGATGGGCGCGATGAAGATGCGCGTGGCCGTCTCCGAGCTCGGTCCGCTCGCGGGTGGCGCTTCGGTCGCGAAGAAGCAGCCGGCGGTTTCGAAGCTCGATCGTGCTGCTGCTGCTGCGCCGGCGCCGCTGGCGATCGCGAGCCCGACGTTGGATGTGCGCGGTCAGCGCGCTGAAGAGGCGCTGCGCAACATCGAGCAGTTCCTCGATCGCTGCGTGCGCAATGGTGATGAATCAGCGCTGGTGATCCACGGTCATGGCACCGGAGCGATCAAGCGCGAGCTGCGCGACTTCCTGAAGAACTCGCCGTACGCGAAGTCGTTCCGCCCCGGAGACACGGGCGAAGGCGGCGATGGCGTGACCGTGATCCTGCTCTGATCAGCGCGAAGATCGATCCCCTCTCCCGCCCCTGCGGGAGAGGGTCAGGGTGAGGGAGAACCGGTCAGCACGCGATGCGGTCGTGGTCAGCAGAACGAACAGACTCGTGGCCGGCACTGCTCCCAACTCGCCGATCTCATCGGCATCGCGTCGCTCTTCGGAGCGTAGGCGTCGCAGGTTCGCTGACTCGAAGTCGGAAGCAAGCAGGCGATTGCGGCGCGCACCTTCGCGCTGAGCTCCTCGACGCCGCAGGCGGACTCCGAGCGCAGCTGAGTTACGGATCGCGCGCTCACTTCAGCTTCTTGCTCTCTGGCCCGAGCTGACTCGTCACCCACTGCTTCATCGAGGCGTACGAAGGCCCCTCGCTCCACGCGGCCTCGCCGTTCGTCGCGTAGATCGTCTGCGGACACGCTGGTTGCCCGACGAAGTTCTTCTTCGCCACGACTTCCCGCGACACGCGGTCGATCAACTGGACCTCGAGATCGTACGAAGTGGCGACGAAGTCCTTCGCGCCGCTGTAGCCGGAGCACTTCTTCGTTCGTGAGTTGAGCTTGGGTTCTCCGACGACGATCAGGCGCACATCGCGAACCAGCGGAGCCGTGCCCAGCGGCTCGAAGTGATCATTGAGCGTCCAGGCCGCAGCCGCAGGCGCAGGTCCGGCGGTCTCGCCAGCCCAGTGCTTCTCTTCCTTCGTGAAGGCGATGAAAACCCGCTGCAGCCCGGCCCCGAGCGACGTCTTCGGAAGCGTGGCTTCGATCGGTTCCCAGCCCGGCATCTCGACCTTCACGGCGATCTGAAGATCGAGCTGCGACGGAAGGATCGCCCTGCCCTTCGAGTCCTTCGTGTTCTTCAGTTGATCCCACTCGAGCGCGCCGATTCGATCGTCGAGCGGCACGGCCATGCGCGTGTTGGTCGAGCTCACTTCGAGTGTCTTCCCCTCGATGGTGATCCTCGTACCCTCGGGCAACGACAACGCGCCGACCTGCAGTGCCGCGTCGCTCACGTACATGTTCACCGCGGCGTCGTACTTGAGGCCCTGACCCGCAATCGTCAGGTTCGTCGCGAACGAGCCCCACTTCCACGTCGCGGTCTTCAGCTTCGGCTTCGGCGCTGGCGCGGCAACGGGAGGCGGAGGCGGAGGCGGAGGCGCTGGCTGCTCACACGCTCCGAGGGCGAACACCAACATCAACGACGAGCGGCGAATCATGGCCGTGGAACCCGGATTGACCCTGCGAGGTGCAAAGAACCGCTCACGAAAATCCGTTGACCATTGCGGTGAGCCCGAAGTCGAACTCAGCCTCGACGTCCCACCTGGGCAGCAGGCGCGCGACGCGATGCACGTTGGCGAACGCCGTGGGATCGAGCTGGTCGTACGCTGGAACCGGCCCGCCCGTGGCGACCGACCCGAGCGTGTGCCCCACGACGTACGAGACGACCGTCTGGAAGATCCGCAGGGACTTCTCGGGCGTGAAGCCGGCCTTCTTCAGCACGCGCAGCATTGCCTCGACGTGCGCGATCGACGCCTGCGTCACCGCCGGCCGGGTCGCGAAGAGCATGATCGCCTTCGGGTGCTTCTTCAGCACTCTGCGCAGCTCGCGCGCCCGCCGGAGCACCGTCTTCTGCCACGTGCGCTCGAGCTCGATGACCGGGAGTTCATCGAGCACCGCCTGAAACACGCCGTCGAGCAGCGCGTCCTTCGAAGGGAAGTAGTGGTACAGCGACATCGCCGAGAGCCCGAGCGCTTCGCCCACGCGGCGCATCGAGATCGCGTCGAGCCCCTCTCGATCCACGAGCTTCAACGTCGCGACGATCACTTCTTCGTTGGTGAGCACGGCCATGCCCCAACTGTACACAGCCTTACAGTGTAAGCCAGCGTGGCTTGATCTGCCTTACACCGTACGTTTACAGTGTAAGGCATGATCACGATCAGCGAACGCAAGGCGCGGGCCGCGGCTCCCTCGATCCCCGACGTCGCGCTCAGGCTGCGGCGAATCGTCGAGACCCTGGCCGTACCGAGGCACCGCAAGGCCGAGCCCGTCGCCAACGCACGAGTCCGTGGGTGGATCGCGTCCGAGCTCCGCGCGCTCGGCTACGACGTCTCGACGCAGGGCCGCTATGAGAACGTGGTGGCGCTGCCGCCGGGCGCCCGCCGCATCACGCTGATCGGCGCGCACTACGACTCGGTGCCCGGGTGCCCTGGCGCTGATGACAACGCGAGCGCGGTGGCGGTGATGCTCGAAGCAGCCGAGCGACTCCGCGGTCAGCCCGTCGGGTTCGTGGCGTTCAACGCCGAGGAAGAAGGGATGCTGGGCAGCTTCGACTTCGTGGCGCAGGCGCTCCCCACCCTGCCCGCCGCGGTCGACGGCATTCACGTGCTCGAGATGCTCGGGTTCCGAAACGACGGCGCTCCGCTGGCAAGGCTGCCGCTGCCGTGGACCCCGGAGTGCGTGAAGCGCTGCGACTTCATCGGCCTGGTTGGCAAGGCAGCGTCGAACGACGACCTCGATCGCGCGCTCGCCTCGCATGCGGCTCCGGAGCTGAAGATCGTCGGCGCTCGAACGTGGGGCCCGCTGCACCTCGTGATGAGCGACATCACGCGCAGCGATCACTTTCCGTTCTGGCAAGCCGGCCTGCGCGCGCTGCTGTGGACCGACACCGCGAACTTCCGCAATCCGCACTACCACCAGCCGACCGACACGCCCGAGACGCTCGATTACGACTTCATGGCGCGCGTCACCGAGCTGCTGGTCGATGTCGTCAGTCGCTCGGCGGCCCGCTAAAGCGCTCGCATGCTGAAGCTCGGGTCGCTCGAACTGTCGAGCCCCTTCATTCTCGCTCCGATGGAGAGCGTGTCCGACTGCGCGTACCGCCGCGTGTGTTGGGACCGCGGGGCGAGCCTGACGTGGACCGAGATGATTCGGGCGCGCGGCCTGACCCGGAACAACAAGAGCACGTTCGACCTGATCGACACCTTCGATCCCGAGGTGCTGACCGGTGTGCAGTTGTTGGTCACGAACGAGAAGGAGCTCGTCGAGGCCCTTTCGAAGCTCGAGGGCTCCACGAGTGCGCACTTCAAGAACATCCGCGCGGTCGATCTGAACTTCGGGTGCCCGTCGCCTGAGGTGATCAAGATCGGCGCCGGGCCTGCGTTGCTCAAGCGCCGCGCGAAGCTCGAGGCGATCTTCTCGGCGCTCGGCGAGTGGAAGAAGAAGACCACGCTCCCCATCGGAGCGGTCGGCGTGAAGATTCGCCTCGGCCTCAACCGCATGGAGCAGGACCAGAAGGTCTACCTGCCGATCGTCGAGCTCGCGAACGAGCACGTCGACTACGTGGTGATTCACGCGCGGCACGCGAGGCAGGACAGCACCGAGAAGCCAACGTGGAGCGCGATCGCTGAGGCCCGCACGCGGTCGAAGATCCCGATCATCGGCAACGGAGACATCGTCACGCTCGACGACTGGAACCGACTCCGGCGCGAGACGAACGCCGAAGGCGCGCTGATCGCACGCGGAGCAATTCGATCTCCGTGGGTGTTTCGCGGGCTGCGCGGGCTCGGCTCCGGAACGCCCGAGTCGCTGGCAGAGATCGACGCTGCCGAGACGCAGTACCTCGCGCTCGCCGACAAGTTCGGAACCAAGCCGAAATTCCGCGAGTGGCACCGCGAAGGCTTCCGCCGCATGCGCGCCAGGCTCAACGGCGAGACGCTTGCCGGCCCGTCTCTGCCCGCGAACGAACACATGAAGTGAAGCGCCCGAAGAGCTGGCCGACCACTGACGCCGAGCCAGGCCGCGCGCATCGCGGACACCGCGGCGCCGAACTGCTGCGCCCGCCTCGTATCGTCGGGCCGGTCACCGACGAGCAGTCGTGCTGGCCGACCGCTGACGCCGAGCCAGGCCGCGCGCATCGCGTACACGGCGGCGGCGAACTGCTGCGCCCGCCTCG
>JAEUJS010000129.1 GCA_016792935.1 Archangium sp.
TTGTTGAAGCACGCCGCACACGTTCCCGGAGCGGCGGGGTTGCAGTCAGCGCGACACCTCCCTGCGACGCACTGCAGCCCTTCGGCGCACATTCCGTTCGCGCACGGCTGGCAGGTCTGCGGGAACTGCGAGCCGGGCACGCAGACGCTCGAATTGCCCGAGCTCAACGCCGCGCACGTGCCGTTGGTGCCACACATCGCGTTCGGGCAGCTGTTGCAGGTGCCGCCCATGCCGTTGCCTGCGCAGCACACGCGGCAGAACGACGTCGAGCTGTTGCTCGATTCACGCACGCACACGTTGCACGGCTTGCAGAAGCCCGAGACGGTGCAGGGATCTCCCGTGTCTCCGCGCGGCGTGCAGGTGCCGCCCACGCACGTGTAGCCGGTGGCGCACTCCGCCGCGGTGGTGCACTGGTTGGTGCACGTCAGCGCGTTGGGCACGCAGATGCCGTCGGGGAGCTGGCAGGTGAAGTTCGGCCCACACTGCGCGCTGTCGGTGCAGCTCAAGCTGCAGAACGTCACGCCGCTGGAGAAGATCAACAGACACACGCCGGTGCTGCAGTCGTTGCCTCCCTGACAGAACTTGCACTGATCGGGCGCTCCGATCTGCGGCAAGCACGCCGAGCCGTTGTCCGACGCCTGGCAGGTGAAGCCCGCGGGGCACATGCCCATGCCGGTGCAGTCCTGCGTACAGATCTTCGAGCTGCCACCCATCACGCCTTCACACACGCGGCCGCCGGTGCACTGCGACGACATCGTGCAGCTCGTGCCCTGGCCACCAGCCGCGCCCGGGTACACGGTGCACACGTCGGTCTCATCGATGGGCGTCAGGTTGCGCTTCGCGGTGCCGAGGTTGACGGTGGGGAACATCACGGCGCTCGCGCTGCCGGTGGTGTGGTTCAAGCCGAGGAAGTGACCCGCCTCGTGGAGCAACACCGACTCCAGATCGTACGCGTTGCCGTTGACCTGCGTGGCCCACGGCACGCCGTTGTTGAACTCCATGTCGCCGTCGAAGATCTCGCGGTTGCTGGTGAAGAACGTGGTGGTGGTCAGCGCCAGCTCGTTGGGCAAGTGCACCCAGTTTCCACCCTCGAGGAAGATCACGTTGTTGTTCCGGTCCATGCCATCGACCGCCATGTTGCCTTGCGGCGTGCTGAAGCTGCCGCCAGACACCACGTTCCAGTTGGTGTTGCAGGACACCCGCGAGGTCGACCACCCGGCGAACGTATTGGTCACCAGCGTGACGAAGTTTCCATACGGGACTCCACCGTTGGGCCCGCTGATCGTCATGCCGCCCGCGTTGCTCAGTGAGGTGCCGACGCGAAAGCGCGGAACACAGACGTTGCCGACGCACTGCTGACCCATCGCGCACGTCCCACACGACGCGAGCGCCCAGCGATTCCCGCTCGGAGTCGCGTGTGCCTCGAAGGCCACCGGGCTGGAAAGCACCACCAGCACCGACACCAATCGCAGCGCCCCCTTCACTTGGCACCGCCCTTCTTCAGCGGGGCCGAGGCAGCGCGAAGCCGCTCGATGAACTGCGCCGGAGCGCCCAGCGTCTCGCGCGGCTGCACGATGCCGACCTTGCGCTCTCCCTGCACCGCGAACGAGAGACCTTCGGTGATGCGCATCGCGACGGTTTGCCCGCGCTCGACGGTGACGTTCACCTTGCCAGCCGACAGGCCGCTGGGGCGCCACACGTTCTTCTCGTCGGGCGCCGGCTCGAGAAAGAGGATGCAGTCGTCGCCTTCGGTGAAGCGCGCGACGCCGTCGACCTGCTGGCCGATGCCCTCGACCTCTCCGCCGGGCTGCTTCACGAGCACCAGCTTGCCGCTCTGACCCTTGATGGCGTCGGACACGGCCACTTCGGTCCACGTCCAGATGCGGCGGTGGCCGTCATCCCACCCGGAGATGGATCGCACGACCTTGCCGCGCACGATGAGCGGAACGCGCCGGGCCATGTCGTCGATCGTTTCGTAGGCGACGACCGACGCCGACGCGACGAAGGCGCCGACGGCGATCAGGAGGGCAGTGACACGAGTGAACATGATCTGGATCTCCAGCGCGCCGGGCGGCCTCTTTGGGACGGCGCGAGCACTGAGAACTCTAGCGCAGGCGGGCGCTGCTACACTCGTCGATGTGGCGCGCTCCAGAGTCGTCTTCTTCGTCAACAGCGCAGGGTACGAGGCCGCGTGGACCTCGATGTCGCTGGGCATCACCGCCGCCGCATTCGGCGACGAGGTGTTGTTCGTCTTTGGCTTCGAAGCGCTGCGCACGCTCGCGAACGGCACGTTTGGAAAACCGCTGACCGATCGCGAACGCGCTGAGTCGACGCGCGGTGAGGGAATCGGAGCGCCACTCCCGACGCGCATGCTCGCCGACGCTCGTGGCATGGGCGCTCGCGCCGTCGCGTGCGACACCACCGTCAAGTTGTGCGGACTCGTCGCGGCCGAGCTGGAGCGCGAAGGCGTGCTCGATGAAGTGCTCGGCTTGCCTCAGCTCTGGACGTTGACCGACGGCATGTCGAGAGCCCTCACGTTCTGAGACGAGCAAAGTGCTCTCCCGGAAGTGGGAGAGGCCCGCCTCAGCCCAGCCTGGTCAGAACCGCTCGACGATGCGGAACTCGACGTTCACCGGGTTCTGCGTGGTCGAACGCGTCAGCCGCGTGCAGAGATCACCAAGGAACGTGACCTTGTTCGTGCCGAAGTCGTACGAGAACGTGCCCGAGCCTTCCTGCACGTTGTTGCCGTCGATGACGACCGAGAGGTAGCGCGGATCGCTGGGACGAGCGGAGAGGGTGAAGACGCACGGGTCACCCTGGAACGACTGGCTGATCTTCTGGAGCGCGGCCGCGAGCTCCGCGCCGTTCGCCGCCTGGAAGAAGGCCTGTGAGCAGACCTTCGTGGCCTGGTTGCAGGTGTTGCCGGTGCCACACTCCGAGTCCATGCCCATCTGGCACTCGCGCGCGAAGCCACCAGCGCGAGCCATCGCGTTGAGCACGGTGGGGCCCGTGCCGCCAGCGAGGTCAGCGCCGAAGCCGACGACGATGGTGCGAATGCCCTTCTGCCGGAGCGCCTTCACCGCGCCGACCGCGCCCGCGTTGTCGTCGCCCGACACGAAGTCGAGGCAGCCCTTCGCGCACAGCGTCGACGCGCAGGTCGAGGTGGTGCAGTTGCACGCCATGGTCTGCATCGCGGTGCACATCGCTCCGCACGAGCACAGCTGGTTGGGGTTGTTGTCGTTGCAGTTCGGCAGACCGTCGGTCAGCAGCAGCACGAAGTCGTCGCGGAAGTCGTTGTTGTCGGTGAGACCGCCGTACGTGCCGAGGAACTCGAGCGAGGGACCGGTCGGCGTACCGCCCGTGGGGCCGAGCATCTGAATGCGGGTGTTCACCTGCGACGCGTTGGCGGTCAGCGCCGAATCGGTGCCGTCATCGGTCACGGTCGGAGTGGGGAAGGCCACGTCGATGTTCGAGGCCGCCTTGCACACGTTGTCGGTCGGATAGATCGTGACGCCGAGGCGAGCGATCGCTCCCGAGCTCTGGAGGAAGGTCGCCATCGCGCTCTTCATTTCGCTCACGCGCGTGGGGCAGGTGCCGGGGCAGGGGTTGCTTGCGCTGTTGCCGCAGTTCGCCGGGCAGTTCGGGTTCGCGGTGTTGGTCGGCAGGAGCATCGAGCCCGAGTTGTCGACCAGGAGCATGACGTTCGGCTTGAGGCGCTTGGAGGCGACGATCGTCTTGTCGGTCGTCTGTCCAACGGCGAGCGGCGTCACGCGCTCGAAGTCGTACGTCTGACAGGAAGCAACCAGCACCAACACGCTGAGCAAACCGAATGAGCGCATCATGGGTTCGACCCTAGCACCGTGAAATGCGTGTGCATCCCTCGGATACGCTTTCTCATTTTCCGCGACTCGCGGTGCTACACACGTGCTCCAGAGTAAATGAAGCGAGCGAGCCGACCGGCGACGAAGGAACCGTCACTGCGCGAAGCGCAGAGGCGAACGAGCGGATCAACATGAAGCTTGTCGTGCTGAGCCGCTCCCGAAAGATCCCCTCGACGAAGCGTTTGATCGAGGCAGCGCAGGAGCGTGGCCATCAAGTGCGCGTGCTGAACCCGACCGGCGTCACCGTGCGGTTGGGACGTGGACGCAGCGAGCTCCACTACCGCGGCAAGAAACTGCGCACGCCCGACGTCGTCATTCCGCGCATCGCGTCCTCCATCGCCAGCTACGGGCTCGCCGTCGTCGAGCAGTTCCAGGCGCAGGGCGCGATCGTCCTCAACTCCGCGCGCGCCATCGGGCTCTCGCGAAATCCTGCGCGCTGTCTGCATCGGCTCGCGAGCGCGGGGCTCGACATTCCGGCGACGGTGATCAGCCGCGAGGTCGAAGATCTGCAAGGCATGGTCGACGAGGTCGGCGGCGTGCCGGTGCTCGTCAAGCTCTGGCAAGGGAGCGAGCGCCGCGGCGTGATGGTGTGCGAGTCGCGTCAGTCGCTCGAGGCCGCGCTCGAAGCAGTGCTGGGCCTCGGCCACAACATCGTGATGCAGGAATACGTGCGCAAAGCGCAGCGCGACGTGCGCGTCTTCGTGGTCGGAGGCAAAGCGCTCGCGGCCGTCTCTCGCACCGCGAAGGCCGGTCGCCTCTCTCGAACGCTCTCGCGCTTCGCGAGTCTCGAAGCGTGCCCGGTCACCGATTCGCTGCGCGACGCCGCAGAAGCTGCGGCGCAACTCTCCGAGCTCGAGGTGTGCGCCGTCGATCTGCTCGAGACGCAGCCGCGCGGGAGCAAGCCGGGCAGGGCGCGCGTCTTCGAGATCCACGCGTCGCCCGCGCTGCCCGAGATGGAACAGCGCGCGAAGGTCGATCTCGCCACCGCCATCATCGAACGGGCAGAACAACTTCTGGCCGACTCCGTCTCTTGAAACCACATCAGCACCCTCGCTGCTGTTGAAACCAGGCCGCCGTCCGCGCCATACAGAGAGCACATGCGCTTCATATTGATCGTCGTCTCCCTCGCCTCCTGGTGTGCGTTCGCAGAGCAGGATGTGGGTTCCTTCTACGAAGTCAGCACCGACGGTACGACCGCCAAGCTGAAGGCGGGCGAGACGGGCAAGGTGATCATCAACATCAAGGCGAAGAACGGAGCACACGTCAGCGACGAGGCGCCGCTGAAGATCGAGCTCTCGAGCAAGCAGAGCAAGCTCGCCAAAGAGAAGCTCACGCTCGCCGACTCGACGAACAAGAAGAAGGAAGGCGAGACGACGTACCCGGATCCGCGCTTCGAGGTCGGCTTCACTCCGACGGCGCAGGGTCCGACGACGGTCGAGGCGAAGATGACGTTCTTCATCTGCACCGAGAAGCTCTGCTCGCGTCAGACGAAGAACCTGTCTCTGCCGGTCGAAGTGATGTAGCCGACGGTGCGTGAGCACCATCATCTTCGGCGTCAACCCGGTCCTCGAAGCCCTCAAGGGCAACCCCAGGTCGATCGAGAAGCTCTTCGTCGCTGAGGGCGCGGTGAACCAGCGCGTCGCCGGGGAGATCGCCGAGCTCGCGAAGGCTGCAGGCCTCAAGATCGATCGCGTCGATCGCG
>JAEUJS010000138.1 GCA_016792935.1 Archangium sp.
CTCCTCTGCCCGCCGGCATGGCGAACGCACAGCTCGAAGCAGGAGGCACGCTCGAGGCGCCGACCGCGCGACTCACCGGCGCCATCAGCGGGCTGCGCTTCGAGAAGGCTGCGCTCGGCAGCGCGCGACTCGACGTGCGCATCAGCCCCACCGAGCAACTCGTCACGCTCGCGCTCGGCGGCCTCGGCAAAGAAGACTTCAAGGCGAAGGGCACGACGGGCGTCGACCTCCGCCTCTCCGCGTTGCGCGGCGGGTTGAAGTGGCAGAGCGCACCGGTGGACCTCTCGCTCGAGGCGCGCAGCTTCGACTTGAGCTTCCTGTCGGGAGCGACCGACACGCTGCGCACCGCGGGAGGAAGGCTCAACCTCACCGGCGACGTGCGAGGCAAGCTCGGCGCACCGCGCTTCACCGGAGACGCGAAGCTCACCGAGGGCCGGCTCGCGCTCGCGGGGAACGGCGACTACCGCGACATCGAGTGCGAGGTGCACGCCACCAACGACCTCGTCGACTTGAAGAAGTTCAGCCTCGCGAGCGGCGCCGGCAAGACGTCCCTCGTCGCGCGCGCGGAACGGCAGCCGAGCGGCACGTTCAAGCTCACCAGCAGCGGCGAGTCGGAGCAGTTGCCGCTGGTGAACGACGACCAACTCCTCGCATCGCTCACCATCAAGTATTCGCTCGACGGAGAGTTCCACGAAGGTGCCAGAGCCCCTGGGGGCGACGGCGTTGGGGTGCAAATCGACTTGCGGAGCGTCTCGATTCCGCGCGCGGAAGTGTTGCTGCCCGAAGTGAAACGCAAAGACCTGCAAGACCTGCAGCGGCCCAAAGACATCATCGTGCTGCGACGTGGCTCACGCGCGACGAAGCGGCAGCGCGATGAAGTGCGCGAGGCGAGCTCCGCGACTGAGGAATCGACGACGTTCTCCGCCATCATCGACGCGCCGAGGAACTTGTGGGTGCGTTCGTCCGACGTGAACGTCGAGCTCGGCTTGAGCGATGGCTTCCGGGTCGATCGCGATGCGCGCGGCGTTCGTCTGTCAGGCGAAGCGCACGTGTTGCAGGGCACGCTGCAGGTCATCGGCCGGGAATTCACCGCGCAGAAAGGCAGCACCGTGCGCTTCAGCGGCCCGCCCACGCAGCCATACGTGAACGTCACCGCGCTCCACGTGAACAGCAAAGAGGACGTGAAGATTACGGTCAGCGTCGCGGGCAAGGGCACCGACGTGAACATCCGCGCGACGAGCGAGCCGCCGATGTCCGAAAACGACATCTACGCCATCCTCGCCACCGGTCGTCGCACGCTGAAGAACAGCGGAGGCGCCGCCATCACGCCGGGTCAGGCGGCGTCGGTCGTCGGGCAACTCGCCGCGAGCCAATTGAAGACAGTCATCGCGAAGAAGGTGCCCATCGACGTCTTCAATTTCGAGACCTCGGACAATTTCGAGAAGGTGAAGCTCGACGTCGGAAAATACATCGGCGACTCGGTGTACGTCGGAGCGACGGTGAACATCGGCGCGCGTCGCGACCGCGGAGAGAACGCCTTCGCCGGAAGACTCGAGCTGCAGATGAGCCGCTCGGTGACGCTCGAGGCGTACGCCGGCGATGCGCTCAGCTTCGGCGCCGATGCGGTGTGGTCTCAGGACTTCTGAGCAGGCGCGGTCAGCTCGGTACGCACGTCCCACAGCTCGGGGAAGAACGTCAGCCCCAGCGCGCGCTGCAAGAACGTCACGCCCGAGCTGCCGCCGGTGCCCATCTTGTGGCCGATGATGCGGTGCACGGTCTTCATGTGGCGAAAGCGCCAGAGCTGAAAGCGCTCTTCGACGTCGACCAGCTTCTCGGCCATCTCGTACGCGGCCCAGTGCTTCTCCGGCTGCTCGTAGACGGTCTTGAACACCGCCATCACGCCGTCGCTCTTCTCGTAGGGCCTGGTGAAGTCGCGGTCCACGCGGTCTTTCGGAATCGGGTGACCGTGGCGCGCGAGGTAACGCAGAAATTCGTCGTACAGGCTGGGCTGCTTCACGCGCGCCTCGAGCCATTCGTGGATGTCTTTCGAATCACGATGCGGCAGCAGCGCGTTCACGTCTTTGTTGCCCAACATGAATTCCAGCGCGCGGTACTGGTAGCTCTGGAAGCCGCTGCTGCGCCCGAGCGCGTCGCGGAACATCAAGTACTCCGAGGGCGTCATCGTCTCGAGCACCGCCCATTGCTCGAACAACATGCGCTGGATGTGCGCCACGCGCGCGAAGATCTTGAACGACGCGCTCAGGTCATCGCGCTTCACGCAGTCGAGCGCGCGATCGAGCTCGTGCAACATCAGCTTCATCCACAGCTCGCTCGTCTGATGCTGAATGATGAACAGCATCTCGTCGTGCTCCGACGACCGCGGCGCCTGGGCGTGCAGCACCTTGTCGAGCTGCAGGTAGCCCCCGTAGGTCTCCTGCCGCTTCAGGTCGACGTGAATGCTCTTCTCGAGTTCGCGCTGGTTCGCCATGGCTCACGCTCTATCCGCCACCGCGAGAGAAAAGAAAAGCGCGCGGGAGCCCGAAAGCCACCGCGCGCAAAATCTGCCTGCTTCGACGACTCAGCCGCGAGCTGCAGCCAACGCCTTCGCTCCCGCGCGACCACGCGGCAGCTTGATGTTCTTCACCGAGTTCGGCGCCGCGTCGGCCACCCAGTCAGCCGGCAACCGGTTGGTGCGCTCGAGCATGCGGAACTTCTGGTAGTGCGCCGCGCAGTAGCCCTTGCTGCGCATCTGCTTGCCACAGCCCTTCACGGCGCAGGCGCGACCCGACGCCTTGCGTCCCGGAGGACGGCCACGGCGCTTGCCAGTCGTCGGCGCGCCCAGCGAGAGCGCCTTCGGCGGCCGGCCCGGACCACGCTTGAGGGGCTGGCCCAACGCGGCCGCGAGGCGCGCGATGACCTGGCCGTTGGCCTGGAGTTGAGCGACGGCAGCATTCAACGGCCCAATCGCCCGGGCCACCTCGTCCGCCACCATGTCTCGGAGCATCTTGTCGACTGACATTTCCTGGGAATCTCTTTCTTTTCGTGCACGTGAATTGCGAAATTGCAGCTGCCAGAGCCCTCCGCCCCGGCGGGCGGTGGTGTAGCACTGGCGATCACCAGCGCCACGTTATTCGCATGTAAATGATTGATTATTCCGCTGGCTGCATCGTTTGCGCGGGCTGGAGCTGATGCAGCGGCGGCAGCGTGCGCAGCTGCGGGAAGTAGAGCGCGACGAAGACGACGACCAGCAGCGTGCCGATGCCTCCGCCGACCACCGAGGCGATGGGGCCGAACATCGCGGCGGTCGCTCCTGACTCGAAGCTGCCCAGCTCGTTCGACATGCCGACGAACACGTAGTGGATGGCCGAGACACGCCCGCGCATCGCGTCGGGCGTGAGCGACTGCTCGAGCGTGGCGCGAATCACCACCGACACGTTGTCGAACACGCCGGCGAGGAACAGCGAGAGCAGCGACAACCACATCCACTTCGAGAGGCCGAAGGTGATGTTGGCGATGCCGAAGCCTGCGACGGTGACGAGCAACACGATGCCGGGGCGTTTCCACGCGGGCAGGCGCGTCTGAAGGAGCGCCATGCTCAACGCGCCGAGCGCCGGAGCCGCGCGCAGCCAGCCGAGCCCGACGGGGCCGACGTGCAGCACGTCCTTCGCGTAGACGGGCATCAGCGCGATGCAGCCACCGAAGAGCACCGCGAAGAGATCGAGCGTGATGGCGGCGAGGAAGACCTTCGTGTCGCGCACGAAACGCAGGCCCGCGAGCATCTCGGTGAGCCCGTGTTTCCCGGCTCGCCCCAGGTCGAGCCTCGCGTTGGCTGCTGGCTTCTCCGGCAGCGTGAAGAGCACCAACGTGAAGCCGAGGTGTGAACAGAACGCGAAGAGCAGCGCGAGCCAGGCGTCGCTCACCGCGGCGATGAGAAAGCCGGCGACCGCGGGGCCAGAAATGCTCGCCAATTCATACGTCGACGAAATCCACGCGTTGGCGTTGGTGAAGTCTTTGGGCGGTACGAGCTGCGGCAACATCGCGCCGACCGATGGACCGCGAAACGCCGTGCCGACGCCGAGGAAGAAGAGCGCCACGTAGTACGCCCACGTCGGTCCGCTGAACCAGCTCAGCAAGCCGAGCGCGCCGGCACACAGCGCGAGCGTGAGGTGTGAGGCGATGGCGACGCGACGGCGGGGAAAGCGGTCTGACGCGATGCCCGCCGGCAACGCGAGTCCGAGCACGGGAATCACTTCGACCAGGCCGACGATGCCGAGCGCGAGCATCGAGTCGGTCTGCTCGTAGAGGCGCCAGCCGACCGCGACCGAGATGCTGGTCGCCGCCATCGCAGACAGGAAGCGGCCGACGGCGAAGCGCGCCACGCCGGGATGTCGGAACGCGGCGATGGAATCGCGCTGCTCGCTCACGCACCGACTCCCGCTCGGACGTGCACTGCGTTGATTCGCACGTCTTGCGGGACGGCGATGAACTCTGCGCTCACTCCATGCGACGCGGAGACACACGCGACCGCTGAGGGCTGGATTTGCTCGCTCACCCTGACCCTCTCCCCGAGGGAGAGGGGACTGTTGCGCTCACCACGGGCCGACGACTTGAGGGCACGCCCCGGCCTCCGATGGTGCGAGCAATTCGCGCGTCGACTCGAACCAATCGACTCCGATGAAGACGCCGACGCGGTCTGCTTCGCCATCGCTCGCGCCGGTCACCGCGAAGCGCGTCCCCGCGTGCATCGTTCCCACGAAGCGCATGCCCTGCCCAGAGCGCACCGCGAGCTGCACCTCGTTGGTGCACGCACGCCATGTGGGCATCGTCAGCTCTCGCTTCGTCGAGCGCGCGGGCGTCGCCGCTGCGCCCGCTTCCTTCAGCGCGCTGACGCCGCTCGCGTCCACCCACCCGACCCACAACGTGCCGTCGTCGATGGCCGCCACGCGCACGCGCTCTCCCGCACGCGTGAGCTCGAAGAAGCGGCCCGATGGAGACCCGGGGCGAAAGCCACCGATGAAGCGGCCGTCGGGCGCATCGGTCGCGACGAGCGCCGACCCTTCTTCCGCCTTCACCATCACTTCTGGCGCGTCGCTCGGAAAACCCGCGCGCGCGAGCAACTGCCGCGCATCGGGGCCGCCGGTGATGGACGCGCGCAACGCGAGCGAATCGCACTGCACCTCACGCACCGGCACCTCGTCGGGCACGAAGCTCCCCATCGACCGTTCCGACGGAGCGACCAGCGCCGCTCCCACCTTCGCGTCGAGCACCCGCACCGGAGCGCCGCGCAACACCATCGACGAGCGCGACAACTTCGTCGGGTCCCAGATGGTGAAGACGGCGTCGGTGGTGGCGTCGGCTTCCGCGCGCAGCGTCAGCCCTTCACCCGTCCACACGCCGTCGAGCACCACCTTCGACTGACGACCGCGCAGCACGCCAGTCACCGTCGAGCCGCGCCAGTCCGTCTTGTTCCAGCCGACGTGCGCGCGACCAAAGGGCACTCCATCGTTCGCGACGCGCAGCGGGCCGCGGTCGTCCCACTTCACGCCCTGCCACCAGCACAAACCCTCGGCCATCGACGGCGTGATGAGCAGCCCGTCGGCTTGCGGCGAAGCACAGCCACAGACGAACACACATGCCACGGCGACGCCGAGTCTCGACACGCGCGGAGTTGTGACACGAGCGTCCCGCTACGGGAAGTGCAGCGTCGAAACCCACTTCTTGAAGTTCGCGTCGAGCGCTTTCCATTCCGCGGCGCCGAGCGTTTCGCGCAGCGCGGTCGCTCCGGTCGGGTCTTTCTTCTGCTGCCCGAGCGCCTTCTTCACGAAGGTCTTCAAGAGCCCGCGTTCCTGCAGGTACAGCATCAGGTAGCGCGCCTGCGCGTAGTGCACCGATTCGTCTTCATCGCGAAACTGCGCATCGGTGCCCGCCACGAGCTCGGCGAAGCGCTTCACCTTCTGCTCGGCGAACGCGTCATTCAAGCCCGCGAGCCGCCAGTTGGTCAGACCGACCATCTCTCCATCGCGCTCGTCGCTCTGCTCGAACAGCGACGCGAGGCCTTCGTTGATCCACGTCGGCGCGTTCGGGAAGTTCGCGTCGATGTACGGATGCACCATCTCGTGCACCAACGTTCCGCCGCCGGTCGAGATGTCCATCACCAGCGCGCGATTGGTCGCAGACGCGTAGCCGTACGGCGTCGACGGCTCATCGCCCCACATCGCCATCGCGTGACGCCGGTAGCTCGTCGCGTCCTTGAACAGAAAGATGTCGAAGATGACCGCCGGCCGGGCGGGGAAGAACTGTTTCTCGAGATGCTGCACGGCCCAGCGAACGACCTGCGCGGCGCTCCGTTGCACTTGCAGCTCGCCGCCGTCGCCCCA
>JAEUJS010000141.1 GCA_016792935.1 Archangium sp.
TCGACAACTCGGGATCCATCGTGACGCGCGGGAGCTTCTCGTTCATCCACACCCAGTTCGCGCCGAACTTCACGCGGCCGTCGCTCGAGAGACGCAAGGCGAGATCTCCGGCGAACGGAGGCGGCCGCTGCGTCTCGAGCACGCGGTCCTGCAGAAAATCTTCGACGGAAGGATCGATGCGCGTGTTGTCGAGCGCGGCTCCGAATGCGGGCTGGAGCAGTCCCTCGTCTTGACCGAACACGAAGGTGCGATGCGGTTGGAAGAACGGCACGTACGCGGCGAGCCACGAGAGCTTGCCGATCTCACCGCGCGCACGCACCGCGAACACCGGGAGAATGCCCACCTCGAGATCTCCGGCCATCTCTCGCAGATCGCGCGGATTCAACGCGTCGATGGGAGCGAGGCCTGCGTTCGCTCCGAGGGCGATGCGCTGTTGTCCGACGCGAATGTCGACCTTCGAGGTGTAGAGATCGACGTACGCGTCGCCGAGCATCGGTTCGAAGAAACCCTTGGCGCGATCGAAGTCGCGTTGAAACGCACCACGCACTTGAGCGCGGCCTTCGAGGACGAGGCGGAGGTGCTCGTTGATCTTCACGTCGACGCCGAGCACCGCGCGCGCGCGACCTTCGAACACGTTCTCTGCGAGCGGAGCGCCGCGCTGCGAATCGAAGCGCGTATCGAGCGCGGTGTACGCCGAGGTCCACCCGAAGAAGCGAATGCTCGGCGCGTTCGGAGTGGGCGAGGTGAAGGTCTCGAGCGCGACGACCGTTCCGGCATCGACTCCCGCGTCGTCTGCGGCGGCGACGAACTCTTCGATCATCGAAGAAGACGGAGCACCGGCATCTTCGACTCCGGCGTCGGCCACCGGCTCGAAGTCTTCGATCTGCATCTGGGCGAGGGCCGGCGTCGCGCACACGAGCGCAGCGATCACCAGGCTTCCCCTCGCTCCAAAACTCATCCGCGTTCCAGCGCGCGCTCTGTGAACGCCTCGTCACCCAGCGTCGAGTCTTCGAGCTTGAGCACCGTCATCTGCGTCTTGCTCTGCGTCTGCAGGTTTTCCATCACCGACTCCGCGGCGAGCACGCGGTCCTTGAACTTCTTGAGCTTGAGCGTCTTGTAGAGCTTGTACGGCTTGCCGTTCTTGTCGCCGTATTCGACCTTCATCGGCACGTACGTCTCCTTGTCGATGAACATCTTCACCGGGCCATAGGGAGACGTGTCGTCACCCTTCCCCTCGAGCACGTAGCAATCGCGCCCTTCGACCTTGTCGTCCGCGAGGCGTTTCGTGTCTTCGTCGCGCGAGCCGTTCGACGCGATGTCGGCGTACGAGAAGTCGGTGTCCATGAACGCCTTGCCGCGATCGCTCTTCGCGACCTTCCGCACGCGCTTGAGCTTCGGAAGGTAGAGCGACACGTCATCGCCCTGTCCCTGTTCGCCGGCGATGGTGAGCACCGCGACTCCCGACACGCCGGCCGGCTGAGAGAAACGAGCGAGCGCGTGGTTCTTCCCGCCGATGGTGCGCGAGCTCGAGCTCAACACCTGTTCCTTCGCCTTGCCGTCGCTGCCGGTGGTGACGAGCTTCATCTCTGCCGTCAGCCCGACGAGGTTGAGCGCGCCCTTCTCGCGCGACTTCTTCGAGATCTCAGCTGCGGATTCGTCGGCGAGCGCGACGGTCGAAATCAACACCAATGCGGCAGAGAGCAATCGCATGGACGTGCTGACTAGCACCACAGGGACGCAAATTCCCTGCTCGCTCCCGAGCCGCCCCTGGTCGGCTCTCCGCTGTGCGTCACTGCAGTTCGGGCAGCGTCGCTTTGAGCTTCGATTCCGCGTCACGCAACCGCTCATCCGTCGGAGCGGCCACCCTCGCCTGCCCCAGGCGTTCCAACGCCCGCCGTGGATGCCCGCGCGCCAACTCGCACCGCGCGTCGGCCTCCAATGCCTGCGCGTCGTCGGGCGCATAGGTCAACGCCGCCGCGCTCGCCGCGCACGCACGTTCGACCTCTCCAGACACCAGCCACGCACGCGCGAGCGCCACACGGTACGGAACGATCGCCGGAGCCCCACGCACCGCGGCCATCAACGCCTCGGCCGCGGGAGGCCCTTCTCCCTGTTCCAACAACGCCAGCCCCAGCCGCGCGAGCGCATCGGGAGAATTGGGGAACAACAGCGCTTCACCGCGCACCAGTCGCAGCGCCCTGGGCTCCGTGAAGCGAAGGCCCTGCACCATCCACTCGGTGACCTGCGCGTAACGCGGGAACGCCGACGACCACTCCGCAGCCAGTTGGTAGACGACGGTGCCGCGCGGAACGAAATAGACGTACAGCCGCCGCGAGCCGGTGGTCTCACGAATCAACACGCGCACGCGCAGGCCGTCGCGATCGCCGACGCGCCACGCTTCGGGAGGCTCGCTCTGCACCGAGAGCACGTCTTCACCCATCTCGCGCGGACGCAGGCGTGACTCGATGAAGCGGCGCGCGGCCTCGTGCACGTCGGCGCCTTCGGGCATCTCCAGCGCTTCGGCGGCGAACGACGCGCGCCCGTTGGTCGACAGACCGTTGTACCAGGCGATGGAACCCATCGGGTCGGCGCCGACGCTCCAGTCCGCGGGCACGGGCATCGTCAGACCAAACGCCTCACTCCGTTCCGTTCTCCACCGGGGGAGAAATTGGCCGAAGAACAGCGGCTGTCCGAGAAAGACGACGGTGAGGATCGCGAGCGATGGAGCCGCCCGCAGCGCCGGTTCCCACCAGAAGCGCCGCGTCTCGGTCAGCAACCGCGGGCGCAGAAACGCACCGGTGACGATGCCGGCGGCGAGCCCCCCGAGGTGGGCCCAATTGTCGACGCCCTGGGAAGTGATGCCGATCAACAACAGCCCGAGCACGGTGGGGATCGCCGCGTCACTGAGCAGCGAGCGATAGAGCGGAGGCAGCTGGTTGCGATACCGAAGCCCGAACGCCAGCACGCCGCCGAGGCAGCCGAAGACCATGCCCGAGGCGCCGACCGTCACCGAGTCGTTCAAGAAGAGCGACGTGGTCATGGTGGCGATGCCGGTGAAGACCAGCAGCCAGATGTAATCGAGCGTGCGGTAGGTGTTCTCGAGCACGTTGCCGACGTTGAACAACACGAACATGTTGAGGCCGATGTGCAGCGCGTCGTGGTGCAAGAAGTTGGCGGTGAAGAGCCGCCACACCTCTCCCAGGTCGAAGATGAGCGGGCCGACCTTGCCGCCCGAGCGAACCATGTCGTCGAGCCCGAGCTCTCCGTTCTGAACCGTGGCCAGAAACACCGCCACGTTGATCAAGATGAGCCCCGAGGTCAGCCACGGGAAGCGGTTCAGCGAGAACGCGCGGCGGAAGTAGGCGCGCTTGGGCTGGTGGAGCCGTTTGTAGATTTCCAGATCGCAGGCCGGGACGAACTCGTCGCCCGTGACGGCTGGCAGGCGCACGAAGCACTGTGGGGAAATCTCCCCCTGCTGCAGCCGAGCTTCGAACTCAGCCACATCGAGGTCTTCGTCACCGGCGTCGGTGCGGAGTGTGACGGGTCCGGCCATTTGTCCGATGGAAGTGTACTCAGGGGGCCCTGCCACGATCAGCTGGCAGATCGCCAGAACGATGTAGAAACGTTCGGGTTTCGATCGTCACTGTTGGTGAAACACGATCTGCTGTGGTGGTAGAAAGGCGACGCGTGTTGAAGCTGATCATCGAAGACGATGAAGGCCGGAAGACGATCGTCCCCTTCGTCCGGGACGAGATCACCATTGGCCGACAAGAGGGCAACACCATCCGCCTGACGGAGCGGAACGTGTCGCGCCGACACGCCCGCTTGATGCGGAACAACGGTCACGTCCTGATCGAAGACCTCGGCAGCTACAACGGGATCCGAATCAACGGCGATCGCATCTCGGGCCAGGTGCAGGTGGCCGACGGCGATCTGATTCAGATCGGCGACTACGACCTCGCGATTCAGGCTGAAGAGAAGGCCGCGGCGGCGACCGTGCCGCTCGAGCCGCCCTCGGCTGGAACGCCGACGCGCAAGCTCAACGAATCCGCCGCGACGATGCCGGCGCTCCCCGCGGTCGATGCGCCCGCCGCGAGTGACGACGACGTGCGCGACGCCGATGAAGGCGAAGTCGGCAAAGACGCGCCTCCTTCCGTTCCGAAGCACCAGGCGACCGCGGTCATTCGCGTCGACCAGCTCGATTCCGGCAAGAAGCGAACGATCGAAGACATCGAGCCGTCGGAAGCACCGCGGCTGGTGGTGCTGAACACCGACTTCGCGGGCAAGGAGTTCGCCTGCGTCCGCACCGAGATGAAGATCGGTCGTGTCGACGACAACGACATCGCGATCGATCACCGCTCGCTGTCGCGCACCCACTGCAAGGTGGTGCGGGAAGACTCGGGCGAGTGGCGCGTGATCGACATGCAGTCCGCCAACGGACTGATGGTGAACGGTGAGTCGTACGCGCAGGTCACGCTGCGCATCGGCGACGTCATCGAGCTCGGGCACGTGAAGCTGAAGTTCGTCGGCCCTGGAGATCAGGTCGACATCGCGCCTTCTGCCGCTGCTGCGAGGCCGACCGTCGCGCTCGACGCCGATGGCGCTGATCAGGCCGCTGCTTCGAAGACGCCGTTGATCGCGGTGGCTGCCGCGTTGCTCGTCATCATCCTCGGTGGCGGCGGCTACATGATCTGGAAGAGCAGCAACGGTCCGACGACCAAGCCTCCGAAGGATCCGATCGGCAAGACCCCCGACAAGAACCCGGATACGCCGAAGAATCCGGACACGCCCAAGAGCGACGTCGAGGCGCTCAAGCGCGCGGCGGCATCGAAGTTGGCGGAAGCGAAGCTGGCGGCCGAAGAGCTCGACTTCGCGAAGGCCGAAGTGATGGCCAAGGACGCAACGGTCGAGGGCGAGCTCCTTCCCGACGCGAAGAGCTTCCTGCAGCAGCTCGAGTCGGAACGCTCGAACAAGACGGCGCTCGAAGGCGCTGCCAAGGCGCTCGAGGCGGGAAACATCGACAAGGCGAAGACCCAGCTCGACAGCGCGTCGGGAACCAGGCTGCTCCGAGCGCGGTACGACGAGCTTGAGGGCAAACGCTCGAAGTTGGCGAACGACAGACTCGCCGCGGCCAACCCGCCGAAGAACCCCGACACGCCAAAGAACCCCGATACGCCCAAGAATCCGGATACGCCGAAGAACCCCGTGAACCCGACGGTGGCGAAGACCGATCCCAAGGCGGCTGAAGCCGAGGCGCTCTTCAAGGAAGCGCAGGAAGAGAAGAAGGCGAAGAACTTCGAGCGCGCCGCGTTGCGTGCCGAGAAGTGCATCAAGGTCTCTGCGAGCTACAGCCCGTGCTACCGCATGCTCGGTTCGATCTACGCCTCGATCGCCACGCGAGATCAGAGCGCCGCCGACATGGAAAAGGCGAAGAAGTACTACGAGCGCTTCCTCGAAGTAGCAGCCCCAGACGACGAGTACGTCCCGAAGGTCAGGGCCATCCTCGAGCAAGCAGGGAAGTAACCCCAACCCACTGAGGCTCGACCTGGGGCGAGCCGGTTGAATCGGAGCGGACCGTGCGCGGAACTCAACAGATCCGGATCCTCGTCGTCGATGACGAGTCCGATAACGCTGAACTTTTCAAGGCCCTGCTGAATAAGGAGGGCTACGTCGTCACCACGCTCCTCGATCCCACGCGGGTGATCGCGACGCTCAAGGAAGGCAATTTCCACCTCGTCATCCTCGACATGATGATGCCGCAGCTGTCGGGCACGCAGGTGCTCGAGCAGGTCCGCGAGGTAGACGACGACATCGCCGTCATCGTCGCCACCGGCTTCCCTACCGTCGAGACCGCGGTCGCGAGCTTGAAGTTGTCGGCCGCCGACTACGTGAAGAAGCCGATCGACCCGACGGCCTTCATCGACACCGTGAAGCGCGTGCTCGAAAAGAAGGGCATCACGCGCGACCCCGAGGCGGAATTGCACCGCGCCATCGGTCGCTTCATTCGTGAGGGCCGCACGCGCCAGAGCCTGACGCTCAAGCAACTCGCGCGTCGCACGGGTCTGTCGGTCTCGCTGCTCTCGCAGATCGAACGCGCTGAATCGTCGGCGTCGATCAGCTCGCTGTACCGCATCGCGACCGCGCTCCGCGTCAGCATGAGCGAGCTCTTCGCCGACGTCTGAAGTGAAGAGAACAGGGGAGAGGGTCAGGGTGAGGGAGCCGTCACTTCCCCACAAACTTC
Source organism: Archangium sp. (assembly GCA_016792935.1). Taxonomy (GTDB): domain Bacteria; phylum Myxococcota; class Myxococcia; order Myxococcales; family Myxococcaceae; genus Archangium_A. The sequence continues at coordinate 6,242 of JAEUJS010000141.1, forward strand.
GGCGCTCTCCTCTGCAGCATCGCGTCGCGCCCTTCTCGAGCATCTTCACTGTTGAACGAAGCTCTTCTGAGCTTCTCGTACTCGGCGTCGGCGCTGATGCCTGAGTCGAGCAACGCCAGCCCCCGCTTCATTCCACGCAAGGCGAGCGGAGACAGCGCGCTGATGCGATCGCACCAGTGCCCCGCCTCGGCACCAGCCACTGCGTCGGGAGCGATGGCGTCGAGCAATCCGGCCTGAAGTGCCTCAGCAGACTCGATGGTGTCTCCGAGAAGGAACATGCGCCGCGCGAGCTGCGGACCAATTCTCGAGCGCACCCGCGCCATGCCCTTGAGCGCGTACACGACGCCCAACTTCGCAGGAGGAAACGTGAAGCGGGCGTTCGCCGTGCCGACTCGAAAGTCACACGCGATGGCGAGTTCACAGCCCGCACCGATCGCTACTCCGCGCACCAACGCGACACTCGGAGCCGGATGCGCCGCGAGGAGATCCAGCACCTCGCCGAAGCGATCGTCAGGCAGCTGCGTTCCCTCGGGGAACCCAGACAGCGCCTTCAAGTCGTAGCCCGCTGAGAACGCGCTCGCGGAATCGGAGCGGATGAGCCACGCCTTCACGCCCGAGCCATCACGGATCGTGGCTTCGAGCGCATCGAGCATGCCCGCGTCGATGGCGTTCTTCTTTTCGGGATTCGAGAGAGTGACCGCGCGAACGCCGTGCGCGAGATCGTTGACGAGGACAGAGCCAGCCATGCGATGTGTTATGGCACGCGCGTGATGTCGAAACGCCGCAACTCGCTCAACCTGAAGGCCGTGCCGGCCGCCCACGAGATGAACGTGGTGAGCCTTAACGACGCGCGGCTCTCGCGCCGAGTCGAGACCTACCGCGCGCGCCTCGATCGCGTGCTCAAGGGGAACAAGAAGGCCATCACCAAACTCTTCGCGACGGGGATGCTCTTCACGCGTCACGGCACGCGCGCCGGTCGCGACTTGCTGCTGGCGCACGAGCACCTGCTGCGTGTGGTGAGCCTGCTCGATCGTCTGCAGAACGAAGGCGACGTGCCCGCTCCGAAGAAGGCGGAAGACGTCGACGCCATCTTCAAGGAACTCGAGGAGCTGCTCGATCGCACCAGCGAGCTGACGCAGAGCACGGCGGAGCTCCTCGAAGAGCTCAACAAGCCCGAGAACTGATCAGAAGTTCGGTCGTGGCGAGAACGAATCGATCATCGAGAACAGCGCGCCGGTGACCGCGTTGATCGGCCCTGACAGGAAGTAGCCGCCGACCGACAACACGAGGAGCAGCAGCATCGGTCCGAACCGCTTGATCGAGTCCCACGTCGCTTCCCAATGCCGGGGAATGTAGCGGTCGACCAGCCGGCTGCCGTCGAGCGGGGGGAGCGGGAGCATGTTGAAGATCGCCAGCCCCACGTTCAGCTGAACGGCGATGAACAGCAGGTACGTGGCACCGTTGTCCAACGTGCGCATCTCGGGAGCCACCCGGAACAGCACGATGAGAATGACCGAGCAGAGAAACGCGAGCACGAGGTTGCTGAACGGGCCGGCGAACGCGGTGATGGCCATGCCGGTGCGCATCGACCACTTGCGATCGAAGCGAACGGGATTCACGGGCACCGGCTTCGCCCAGCCGAACGGAATGCCGAACAGCGGGAGCAAGATCGTCCCGATGGGGTCGATGTGCGACATCGGGTTGAGCGTCAGGCGCCCTTCCCTCGCGGCGGTGTCGTCACCCAGCTGGTAGGCCGACCACGCGTGCGCCCACTCGTGCACCGAGAGCGAGAGCCACATGGGGATCAGCATCATGATCCTCAGCGCGAAGTCGTGCGGACTCGAGGGAATCACTCGCGCTCCGCTTCCGCGACGAGATCGAAGTCGGGGATCTCTTCACGCATGTACTTGCGCATGCGCTCGATGAGAGCCGCCTCGAGCTGACGCGCGCGTTCACGTGAGAAGCCGTAGTGCGCGCCGATGTCCTGCAGCGTCTGCGGCTCGTCGGCGATGAGGCGCTTCTCGAAGATGTACTTGTCCTTCTCGTTCAGCCCTTCGGAGAACTTGGCGAGCTTGGTGCGGAAGAGCTCACGCAGCTCTGCATTGCCCAGCGTGTCGTCGGCCGCTGGAGCCGCGCTCGGCAACAACCGATCGGCGCGCGTCGCTTTGTCGTCTTCGGAACCCGGGAGCGGAGCGTCGATCGAGAGCTCGTCGTTTCCGAGTCGCTGATCCATCTCGATCACGTCCTGCTCGCTGACGTTCAGACGATCGGCGAGCAGCTTCGGAGTGACCTCGAAGCCCTGCTTGAGCAGGCGTTCCTGTTCCTGGCGCAACTTGAAGAACAGCTTCCGCTGGGCCTCGGTGGTGCCCAGCTTCACCATCTTCCAGTTGTCCATGATGTAGCGAAGGATGTACGCGCGAATCCACCAGGCGGCGTAGCTCGCGAGCTTCACTCCGCGCTCGGGGTCGAACTTCTTCACCGCCTGCATGAGCCCGATGTTCCCTTCCTGCACGAGGTCGAGGAGCGAGAGCGGGTTGCGGTGGTACTCGTGCGCGAGCTTCACGACGAGGCGCAGGTTCGACGCGACGAGCTTGTAGGCGGCCTTCACGTCGCCGGTGTCGCGGTACTTCTTCGCGAGCTCGACCTCTTCTTCGCGCGTCAGGAGCGGGTGGCGCGTGACCTCCGCCATGTAGGCAGCCAGCGGATCGGATTTCGCGAGCCCAGTCGACCGCCCCAGCCGACTGGTCGGCTGATCTGATCGGCGGGGCGCGGGCTTCGTCGGCTCGTCTTCGACCTCGACCTCTTCGAGCTCGGCGGCGTCGGGTTCAGCGGGCTCTTCACCGCTCAATTCCGCGGGAGAATCGGATGCTTCCGCGGGTTCTGCGTCGACGACTTCTCCCTCGACGGCCTTCGCTTTCCGAGCGCGTCTGGGCGCGGGCGTGGTGGCGGGAGTGGTCTCGACGAACTCGGCGTCGACTTCCTCGTCGGTTTTGGGGCCCTTCTTCCGCACCGCCATGCGCTTTCACTTATTCGCTCACGAGCATCCTTGCCATCGGATACACCCCGCGGCGAATGAGTGACCTGTCCGAGATGCCCACCGGAGCTGATGAACGGCCGCAGGAATACCGCGCCGAAGTCAGCTTCGACGAGCTGGGCCTCAGCCCTGAACTTCGCAAATCCATCGCAGAGCGTGGCTACACGCACCCGACGCCGGTGCAGGCGAAAGCGTTCGCACCTGCCCGAGCGGGCAAAGATCTCATCGTTCGCAGCAAGACGGGCACCGGCAAGACGGCGGCGTTCGGCATGCCGATCATCGATCAGATCGAGATCGGCGCCCGCGGCGTGCGCGCGTTGATGATGTGCCCCACGCGCGAGCTCGCGATTCAGGTCGCGCAGGAGCTCGAGGTGTTGAGCAAGTACCGCGACATCGAGCTGGTGTGCATCTACGGCGGCGCGTCGATGCAGCAGCAGGAAGATGCGCTGAAGCGCGGAGCGGCGATCGTGGTGGGCACTCCGGGCCGCATTCACGATCACATTCGGCGCGGCAACCTGAAGCTCGACAAGTGCGTGCACGCGGTGCTCGACGAAGCCGACGAGATGTTGAACCAGGGCTTCTACGAGGAAGTGACGCGCATCCTCGACTTCTTGCCGGCGAAGAAGCAGGTGATGCTCTTCAGCGCGACGGTGCCGGACGACATCAAGCGGCTGATCAGCAAGTACACGACCGACGCCGAGACGTTGTTGCTCTCGGGCGACGTGTACACGGTCGAGCACATTCGGCACATCCGGTACGAGTTGAGCGACGCGTACCCCAAGCCGCGCAATCTCCTCTACGTGCTGGAGATGGAAGATCCCGAGAACGCGATCATCTTCTGCAACACGCGCGACGACACCGAGCTGGTGACGGCGGTGCTGAACCGCAACGGCTTCGACGCGGAGTTGTTGAACGGAGATCTCGCGCAGAAGGAACGTGAGCGCGTGATGGCTCGCGTGAAGAAGGGCGAGCTGGCGTTCATGGTGGCGACGGACATCGCGGCGCGCGGCATCGACATCAGCGATCTCGGCCACGTGATCAATTACTCGCTGCCTGAGGATCCGGCGGTGTACCTGCACCGCGTCGGTCGCACGGGCCGCATCGGCAAGAAGGGCACGGCGCTGAACCTGACGTCGGGGCGTGAGCTCGCGACGCTGACGGCGCTCGAGAAGAAGTACTCGGTGAAGTTCGAGAAGAAGCCGATGCCGACCGCTGAAGAAGCGGCGCACATGTGGAGCGAGCGTCACGTCAAGCAGCTCAAAGACGCGGCGCAGGGGAGCATCTACGAGGGCTTCCTCGGTCTCGCGTCGACGCTGAAGAAGCGGCCCGATGCGGACGAGTTGATCGCGTTCATGTTGCGCTCGTTCTTCACGCACCGGCGCATGGAGCGCGCGCAGCAGCAAGTTGGCGGCGAAGCAGCGCCGGTCTCTGGTCACTCGCGTGGAGACAAGCCGCGTGAAGATCGTCCGCCGCGCAAGGACACGCGCTCGGGGCGCGATGGCGTGTCGCGCGATCGTGGAGATCGTGGTCCGCGTCGCGAGCGCGAGCCTCGGGAAGATCGTCCGCCACGGGAGAGCAGCAGCTCCGGCGTGCACGACTCGAAGACCGTGGCGGTGGGAGTGCCGGCCATCAAGCGTCGTGAAGTGACGACGCAGCCTGATGCGGCGCCGCTGGGAGCGGATCCGTCTTCTGCGACGACGCCTCCGGAGAGCAAGCCGGCTGCGGCGCCGAAGAAGCGTCTGTCTGATCGCGAGCTGTTCGAGTTGATGCAGGCGGGGAAGCCGATTCCGCCGATGGATGATCCGACGGAAGTGGGTGGGTCCGCATTGTCGGAAGAACGTCCGCGTCGTGAGCGCAGCGATCGCGGTGAACGTCGCGAGCGTCGTGAGCGGAAGCCGAAGGAAGAAGTCGAAGTCGCTCCGGGGAATCTGCGGTTGTGGGTGAACCTCGGGAAGGCCGACGGAGTCGACGAGTCCTCGTTCGGTCCTGCGTTGTCGGCGTTGGGCGCGCCCTCAGACAAGGTCGCGAAGCTCGAGCTCCGCGGCACCTATTCGTACGTGCACGTCGCGGAAGGTGACGCGCCGGCGTTCGAAGCGCTGGCCGGCAAGCAGCACGGCGAGAAGGCGCTGAAGATCGAGCGCGCACGCCGCACCTGAAGCAGTGAAGTGAAGAAGTGAAATGGATTCCCTCTCCCTCGGGGAGAGGGTCAGGGTGAGGGAGCGCATCTGTGATTGCGGACGCTCCGAGCTGTGCTCCTCACAACGCCGAAGCGCACCGAACCTGTGAGCGCTGCGGAGCGTTCATGTGCCGCGAGTGCTCCGCGCGCTGGGTCGAAGATCGCTGCGCGAAGTGCCGCCCAAACTACGGACCATCGGAGTTCACCGAGCGGCGCATGAACAAGGTGAAGCGCTGCGAGTTTCTGCGCTGCGACGTATGCGGACTCGAGAGTCCGCGGCTCGATCGCGTGCTGATGCCGACGTGGAAGACCGTGCTGCTGAGCATCTTCACGCTGGGCACGTTGGGGGTGCTCGCGCTGCTCAGCCCGGTCGACACGGAGCCGATGTGTCCGGGCTGTGAGCGCAGCGACGAACTCGAGCCCGCGTTGAATCCCGCTCCGAAGCCGAGAGGCTTCGACGAACAGCTCGCCGAGCAACGCAAACGCCGGACGCGCGCGCTGATCCTGGGGCTGCTTCCGCCGATCGTGACGCTCGTGGTTCTCGCGTTCGTCTTCGTGGTCCGCCCGTGAACCTCGAGGTTCAGGGGCAGCCCGGCCAGTTCACCGGGAAGGTCATGTCGGCGTTGCCGGCGTTTCCGGCTGTGCGTTGGTACTTCGGCCAGGCGCCGTTGCCCTCGAAGAGCTTCGGACTATCGACGACGACGGCATAGACGAAGCCCGTCGAGCTTCCGAAATAGAGAATCCCCGTGCCACTCGCCGGACGTGAGCGGTTGCAGTCGAGCGTGGGGTGCGTGTTGACGTTTTCTCCGGGGAGCGTCACGGGTGTGCGCCAGAGCAACGTCGACGAACTCCCGCCGTGCGAGAAGGCGATGAGCGTGCCCGCTTGCGAAACGGCGTACGCCTCTCGCGTTGAGGCTCCCATGCGTTGTGCTCCAAGCACCGGAGACGTGCGAACCACGTCTCCGGTCACTTGAGTGATGGCCGTTCCCGCATCGAGAGCCGCAGGACTGAAGCGCACCAGCGCATCGCCCCTGCCGACGTAGCCTTCCGAAGCGCTGGCGAGCGCCGGGACGCCCTTGTCGTTGTTGACCCCCAGATTCCCCTGAACCGGCGTCGAGCCATCGCGCAGGAAAATCTGACTCGGCGCACCGACGCCCTTGGTCGTTATGAAGAAGCCGCCGCTCCACGCTTGTCCCATCGGGGCGTCTCCTGTCGTCAGTTGGTCAGGCACCGCTGGTGCCGGCGCGGCTGCACCGTTCAGCGTCACCAAAACCCAGGAGGCCCCCGAAGCCGTGTGCTGAAGGAAGGACGCACGGCTTCCTGTGACCGCGACATTGACTGCAGTCGTCACGCCCGAGTTGGGGACCACTGGTGCGTCGAGGAGGTTGTTGGAGCCAAACGGGAAGGCCGCGCCGCCCGTCGGGCGATAGAGACACCCAGTCCCGTTCACGGCGCTGACGCTGTTGATGCTCCCCAACGCGAAGGTCTCACTGGCAGG
>JAEUJS010000259.1 GCA_016792935.1 Archangium sp.
GAGTCCGGCAACTTCAAGAACCTGATTCACGGCATCCACAGCACGGTGCGCTTCCCCTCGCCGCAGAACTACTGCGCGAAGTGCCACACGCCGACCGGCTGGTCGCTCCCGCTCCCGCTCGCATCGCTGCCTTCGCGTCACGAGAACCAGAGCTGCGGCCTGCTGCCCGACGGTGGCAGCGGCGCTCCGAGCGACGGTGGCCTGACGTGTCTGAGCGGCGCGGTGGTGGGCTCGCCCTTCTTCCAACCTCCGACGGCCGCGGCGTGCACCAGCTGCCACTCGACTCCCGCGGCCGACGTACACGCGGCGGTCAACACCAGCAGCACCGGCCAGGAATCGTGCGCCGTCTGCCACATGGCGGGACGAAGCTCGGGAATTGATCTGAAACACGCGATGCTGCCCTGAGGTCACCGGGGAGCAGCGCATGGGCAGTCTGGCTACACCGATGGGAGCGTTGGCGGTCGGCTCGGCGCTGATCGCCGCTTCGCTCCTCATTCACCACCTGGTGAAGAAGCCCGAGAAGCTGCTGCTCACCACGCGGCTCAAGCTGCTCCTCGGGCTCGCGGTGTTTCCCTTCATCGCGGCGGTGAGCACCACCGCCTCGGGCATGCAGCGCACCACCGAGCGCGAGTTTTGCGGCAGCTGCCACGTGATGGAGACGCACCTGACGGATCTCCTCGATCCGAACAGCCTCTCCCTCGCCTCACGCCACAGCCGCAACGCGCAGGTCGGGCCTCACGCCTGCTACACGTGCCACGCCGACTACGGTCTGCTCGGCTACCCGATGACCAAGCTCACCGGCATGTCGCACGTCTACAAGTACTACTTCGCCGGGTACCGCAACTACACGCTCCCGCAGTTCCACGCCGAGGTGCGCATCGCGAAGCCATTCCCCAACGCGAACTGCAAGCAGTGCCACTCGGGCACGCTCGCCTCGTTCCTCAACGTGCGTGAACACTTCGGCGTGCTGGAAGAGCTCGAGCAGAACAAGGTGTCGTGCGCGTCCGCGGGGTGTCACGGCGTCGCGCATCGCTTCAGCAAGCGACCGGAGGAGCTGTGATTCGCCGCTTCCTTCGGCTCCTTGCGTGGTGGCCCGCTGAGCGCATGCTCCGCGTCGCGTGTTGGCTGGGGCTCGTCGCGCTGACGTTGATGATCTGGGGCGTGGTGTCGGGCCAGCCAGTGCCCGTGGTGTTGTCGATGTCGCTCGCGCAGATGATCGGCGTGCTCGCGTGTGTGCTGTTCGGCCTGTCGATTGCCGCCGATGTAGGTCGCTCGAAGTGAGAGCGCTCGCGCTGCTGTCCGTGCTGGCGCTCGCGGCGTGCAGCGAAGTTTCACTCAGCACGGGCGACGGAGGCATCGTCACGGTGCCCGGATCGTTTCACGTCGCCCGCGCCACCCCGGGCCATCGCGCGCATTTTCTGCTCACCGGCAAGGATCAGGTTCGCTGCCGTGACTGTCACGGAGATCCCGACGCAGGCACGTTGACCGCGTTCGAGCGACCGAGCGTGCAGATCTGCGCTTCGTGTCATCAGAAGCAAGAGAGCCAACACCACCCCTTCACGACGGATGGCGGAGTGACGAGCTGCTTCACCTGTCACGTCTTCCGCACCGATCAGCCGGTGGCGCGCTTCGAGAAGTGGGCGTGCCGCGATTGTCATCAGAACGAGGTGCACCTCGCGAAGTGCGAGAGCTGTCACCGGCCGCACCAGCAGCCCTTCACGCAGGCGGCGAACTGCATCGACTGCCATCGCGTCGAGCTTTCCCACGGCAAGGCCCCAGCGCTGGTCGCCAACGCGCCGCCACCCGACGCCTCGTTCGTCGAGACCTGTCAGAGCTGCCACCAGCCGCACACGCCCGCGGTGCAGGCGAGCCAGCAGTGCTTGTCATGTCACGCGGGGACGAAGGTGCCGATCACCGCGCGCGTCTCACCGCAGACGCTCTTCATGAACGCCGAGAAGAAGGGGCACCTCGGGTGCGGCACGTGTCACCCCACGCACGCGTTCGACACGAAGTCGGTGAAGGCGTGCGCGAGCTGCCACGTCGATCGCCCCGTGCTCGCGGCGGACGCGCACGTGAAGTGCACGTCGTGTCACGAGCCGCACCAGCCACGCGCCGCGCCGAAGCCGTGCGCGTCGTGCCATCAGAAGATCGCGTCGGCGATCGGCCACCCCCCGAGCGCGACCGGCCAGACGTGCATCGGCTGTCACCCGCCCCACGCGCCACCCGACCAGCTGCTCACCACGACGTCGGTGGGCTGCCTCAGCTGTCATCGCGACGCGAAGTTCGCGTCTGACGTCGTGCATGCCGTGACGACCAGCTGCGACGCGTGCCACGGGAAGCATGCGGCGGCACCCAGGCGCGCGACGCTGTGTGTGAGCTGCCACGAGGAACAGGTGCAGCTCGTGAAGGTCAACGCGGGCCACGCGAAGTGTGAGGACTGCCACGCGGGGTTGCCCCACGGCGAGCCGCCGGAGCCGAAGGCGTGCCTCGAGTGTCACGAAGATCGCCAACCTCCGCAGCCGGGTCATGCCACCAGGTTGATCTGCGCCAGCTGCCACCAGAGCCATTCCGCGAAGGTGATCGCCACGTGCCGCGATTGTCACCTCGACGCGAAGAAGCCGCCGTTGCCTGGGCTCCACGTCGTCAAAGAGCACCGCGAGTGCAAGAGCTGCCACGCGCCGCACACGCCGGAGCCCTCAGCGAACGGACCGGCGATGTGCCTGACGTGCCACCAGCGCCCGTCGCAGAAGAACCACCCGACGCCGCCGAAGCAGTGCGTGGGCTGTCACCTCTTCAAGAAGTAAGGCTCGACCTGGCTGGACAACGAGCGATCACTTCGCGACGCGCGCGCCGTCGAGCACCACGGGGTTGATGCCCATGCCGACGTTCTTGTCGACGGCCACCACGCCTTCCATCGCGAGGGTGGTGCCGGCGGCGACGTCGACGTCGGTGATGCAGAGGAGATCGTCGGTCTTCTCGGCGGCGACTCCGGTGCCGTCCTTCAAGTGCACGTAGTGGAGCCCCTGCACGACGTTCACGCGATCGACCTTGCCGCTGACGCGAACCCGCTTTCCGCTCAGCACCGCGCGCTCGGCGAAGACGTCGGCGACGCGCATCGTGAGCGCGTTTCCCGCCTCGACCGCGGCGAGCGCCTTCTGCACCGAGTCGTCTCCGGTCACGTTGGGCGGCGCGGCGACCTTCACGACCGGAGCGGCGCCTTCGAGCGTGGCGAACCACAGCCTGGCGAAGGTGCGATTGAGCGACGTGCTGACGAAGTCCTGCATCTCGTTCTGGAGCTGCAGCGAGACCTCGGCTCCCTGCGCGAGCTGCGGAGCGGAGTCGACCGCTGCCCACTCGCCACTCTCGAGGCGCAGGTAGGTGTACTGCGGCACCTGAATCACTTCGGCGATGCGGCCGCGAAGCACGCCACCTGGCTGCGCGGCGCTGACGGGCACCGGTGTTGGCGACGGAGAGGAAGACGCCGCGACCGGCGAGGGAGAGGCCATCAAGACGCTCATGCGACCGGCGATCACACCGAGAACGAAGAGCACGACTCCGACGAGAACGGTCCGCGACATGCCGACCCTCTACACGAGCCGGAGTCGCTGTGGGAACACGCCAAAGCGTTGCACGAACGCGCCACCGCCAGAGCGAGCACCGGGCGTCCGGTACCTTGAGGCGATGAGAGTCCGGGTCGCAGTTCTTGCGCTGCTCGCCGCTTCATCGTGTTCGGCCCCTGCAGGCATGGACGGAGGCACAGGCGGCGGAGTTCCGTTCTTCAGCGGCGGCGGTGGGGGTGGGGGCTTTGGGGGCGGCACGACGGGCGGCGGCGGCACGACGGGCGGCGGCACGACCGGCGGCGGCACGACCGGCGGCGGCACGACCGGCGGCGGCACGACGGGCGGCGGCACGACCGGCGGCGGCACGACCGGCGGCGGCACGACGGGTGGCGGTTCGCAGGTGCCGACGAACGGCACCATCCTCCGCGTCGGCATGGAGAATCAGCTCATCGTCCCCGCGCCCGACGGCTCGATGCACATGCTCTTCACCGAGGGCGCCGCGGAACGCGTGATCTACGGGCGATGCGCGGCGAGCTGCGCCAATCCCGCGTCGTGGAACTTCTCGCAGCTCCTCTCGAACGCGGCGATCGCATCGTTGACGATCGGCGTCTCGGGCTTCGTGATCGACGGAACCGGGCGACTCCACGCGATCGTCGACGGTGTCGCGCCGGCACCGAACACCGACCCCGTCATCTACGCGACGTGTGCTGCAAACTGCTCGATGCCCTCCAGCTGGAGCACAGTGAATCTCGGCGCTCTCCTCCTCAACGGCGCCGTCAGCGTGATCAGCGGCCTCACCGTCGCACCCAACGGCACCATCGGCGTCATCGGCCGCGGCGCTTTCGGCAACTACATGGCGCACTACGCGACGTGCGCCGCGAACTGCACGATGGTCTCGAGCTGGTCGGCCGGGCCGGTGATCGATGGCACCGTCTCGTACATCGCGCGCGATGGGAGCGGCGTCACGCACGCGCTCTTCTCCGCGGGGTACGCGGCCTCTGGCGAAGCGCTCCACTATTACGCGCGCTGCGCAAGCAACTGCACGCAGGGCGCGAGCTGGCAGAAGTCGCCCACGGGCTTCGTCCACACCACCGGCGATTGGACGGCTGGCTTCACCGTCACGCCGAGCGGTCGCGTGTTTCTTTCGTTCAATCAAGGCGTGACGACCATCGGCTCGAGCGCCAACAACACGCTCTTCGTGAACACCTGCCTCGGAGCGACCTGCACCGATCTCGCGACCTGGAGTTCGATCGGCATCGTGGTCGACGAGTACGAAGACGAAACCTGGCTGGCGAGCGACGGCGAAGGCGTGGGGCTCATCACCGCGACGACCGGCGAGCTGCACTTCCGCTCATGCACGGCGAATTGTCAGAGCGCTGCGAACTGGTCGGGCTCGACCACGCTCGACACGTTCACCGCCATCGCGCAGACGATTCCGCCGGACACCGCGAGCAGCTGCGCGGGCAACTCGACGTCGGCGTTCTGGTACCCGCAACATCCGCGCGGCGCAGCGAGCACGAGCGGTGCGGTGATCGGCTTCACCGCGTACGCGCTGGTGAACTGCCCCGGCGCGTCGAACGCGCAGCGCATGCCGCCGATCGGGCGTCTCTTCTCGACGTTCTGATCACTCGCCGAGGCGAGCGAGCTCGGCGTCGATCAGCTTGCGGAAGGCCTCTTCGGGCTGCGCGCCTGAGAGCTGCAGTCCGTTGATGAAGAAGGCCGGCGTGCCGCTCACTCCGGCCGCCTGCCCCGCCGCCATGTCGCGCTTCACCAGCGACGCCATGCGGCCCGACTTCATGCACTCGTCGTATTTCTTCTCGTCGACGCCAATCCGCTTCGCCTGCATCGCGAGCGCGTCTTCGTCGAGCTCACCGCTCTCGAACAACGAGTCGTGCAGCTCCCAGAACTTGCCCTGCTCGTCCGCGCACGCCGTTGCTTCGGCGGCCTTGGGCGCCTTGGGGTGATTCGCGAGCGGATAGTGGCGGAAGATGATGCGCACCTTCTCTCCGTACGCCTTCATCACCGTCGAAACGGTCTCGTGCGCGCGCGCGCAATACGGACACTGGAAGTCGGCGAACTCGACGATCACCACCTTCGCGCCCTTCCCTCCGCGCGTCGGGCCCGTCGCCACGTCGATCGTCTTGCGCTGCTTCGCCGGCGCCTCGAGCACCATGGTGAAGCCAGCGTCCTTCTTCAGCTTGCCGAAGACCTCGCGCGCCTTCTTCGCTCGCGCTTCACGCGTCAGCGCCTGCTTGAGCTGCGGCTTCACGTCGTCGAAGCCGACTCCATCGGGGAGCCGGCCCTTCGCCTTGTCGAACAACGCGCGCATCTCGGCGTCGCTCGGCTCCGCGAGGCCGTTCTCGACGTTCTTGCCGAGCCAGTCGTCTTCGCTCAAGCCTTCGGCCTTCGCCTTCTGCGCGACGAGCGCTTCGATCGCGATGCGCTCAGCGGCTTCACTGCGCAGGTCGTAGATCTGTTCCTGCAGCTTGCTCAGCTCGTCGATGACCTTCTCGTCGACTTCGGCCTGACGGATGACGCGATCGCCGTAGCGCGCGACGACCGGAGACGGACCTTCGTCTTTGACCGGCACCGTGACGCACGCGCTGCTCGACGCGACGAGCGCGAGGAAAGCGAGGAAAGCGAGGAAAGCGCCCCTCACATGGCCGCCGGAGCAGCGCCACCTTCAGTCGGCACCAGTCGCGCGAACTCCGCCGGCTTCTCGAGCACCAGCGCCTCGCGAAGCACTTCGTCGACGTAGTCCACGAGCACGATCTTGAGCGCCTTGCGCACCTTCTTCGGCACCTCGCGCAGATCCTTCTTGTTCTCGCGCGGCACGATGACGGTCTTGATGCCGAGGCGATGCGCGGCCAGGCACTTCTCCTTCAAGCCGCCGATCGGCGTCACGCGTCCACGCAGCGTGATCTCACCGGTCATCGCCACATCACGACGCACCGGAATGCGCGTGATGGCCGACACCAATGCAGTCGCCATCGTGACGCCAGCGCTCGGGCCGTCCTTGGGGAACGCCCCGGGGAAGTGGATGTGCATGTCGTTCTGCTCGAAGAACTTGTCCTCGATGCCGAAGCGACGCGCCTTGCTCCGCACGTAGGTCACGGCGGCCTGCGCCGATTCCTTCATCACGTCGCGCAACACGCCGGTGACGATCAGCTTGCCCTTGCCGGGCATGGTGGTCGCTTCGGTGACGAGCACTTCGCCGCCGAACTCGGTCCACGCGAGCCCGTTGACCATGCCGAGCTGGTTTTCCTTCTCGTTCTTGTCCTTCGGCACCTTGGCGACGCCGAGCAGCTTCATGACCTTCTTCTGATCGACCTCGAACGGAGCGAGGGTCGCGGTTGGTGACTGCCGGCCCTTGATCGCCTCGCGCGCCAGCTTGCGGAACACGCCCGCGAGCTCACGCTCGAGATTGCGAACGCCCGCTTCACGCGTGTACCGCCTGATGACGGTGCGGATCGCCGAATCCGTCATCTTCACTTCGACGTCGGCGAGGCCGTTCGCTTCCTTCTGCTTCGGAATCAGGTAGCGCCGCGCGATCGCGAGCTTCTCTTCTTCCGTGTAGCCGGCGAGCCGAATGACCTCCATGCGGTCCTGCAGCGGCTGCGGAATCGAGTGCATCGAGTTCGCCGTGCAGATGAACATCACCTTCGACAGGTCGTAGTCGAGGTCGAGGTAGTGATCGTTGAAGGTGTGGTTCTGCTCGGGATCCAACACCTCGAGCAGCGCCGCCGAGGGATCACCGCGGAAGTCAGACGACATCTTGTCGATCTCGTCGAGGAGGATCACCGGGTTCGACGACTCGGCCTTCTTCAGCGACTGCACGATCTTGCCGGGCATCGCTCCGATGTACGTGCGGCGGTGACCGCGAATCTCAGCCTCGTCACGCACACCACCGAGCGCGATGCGCTGGAACTTGCGACCGAGCGCCTTGGCGATCGAGCGACCGAGCGACGTCTTGCCGACACCCGGAGGCCCCACGAAGCACAAGATCGGCCCCTTCAGCTTGCCGACCAGCTGCTGCACCGCGAGGTACTCGAGGATGCGCTCCTTCACCTTCTTCAGGCCGTAGTGATCGGCGTTGAGCACGCCCTCGGCCTCGGTGATGTCGAGCTTGTCCCTGGTCTCGTCGCCCCAGGGGAGAGAGAGCACCCAATCGATGTAGTTCCGCACCACCGTCGCTTCGGCGGACATCGGCCCCATCATCTTGAGCTTCTTGATCTCCTTCTTGACCTTGGCGACGGCCTCCTTGGGCATCTTCTTCGCCTTGAGCTTGTCGTCGAGCTCCTGCAGCTCCGACTTGCCGTCGTCCTTGTCGCCGAGCTCGCGCTGAATCGCCTGCATCTGCTCGTTCAAGAAGTACTCGCGCTGCGTGCGTTCCATCTGCTTCTTCACGCGCGACTTGATGCGCTTCTCAGCCTTGAGGATCTCGATCTCGCCCTGCATCAGCTCGTAGAGCTTCTCGAGGCGACGAATCGGACTCTCGGTCTCCAACAACGCTTGCTTGTCGGCGACTGACTTGAACGGCAGGTGAATCGCGATGGTGTCCGAGAGGCGAGCCGCGTCGTCGATGATCGCCACCTGCTGCTGCAGCTCCGGAGCGATGCGCTTGTTGAGCTCGACGTACGCCTTGAACGTAGCCTGCACCGCGCGCACGAGCGCTTCGACTTCCACTCCATTTGCTGGAGGCTCGACCACGCGCTCGAAGTCACAGAGGAAGAACGCGTCGTGCGACTGGAACTTGCTGATCTTCGCGCGCGCGACACCTTCGACGAGCACCTTCACCGTGCCATCGGGCAACGGCAACAGCTGCACGACCTGGCCGAGCGTCGCGAACTGAAACAGCTCATCGGGCGCGGGATCGTTGGTCTTCGCCTTCTTCTGCGCGGAGAGCAGGAGCCACGCTTTGCCGTCGGCGCCCTTGCGCGCCATGGCGTCCTTCAGCGCAGCGATCGACTTCTCACGACCGACGTACAGCGGGCGAACTTCGTGCGGGAACAACACGATGTCGCGCAGTGGCAGGAGCGGGAGCACGGTTTCCTTCTTCTCGTCGCGGCTGAAGAACATGGATGTGCGGGGTTGTAACGCCGCGCAGGGTCGAAATCGAACTTTGAGCCGCTGTCAGCGAAGTGTCTTGAGCAGGAAGGCCACCTGATCGGCCGACGATTCGATCGTCTTCGCGACCTGATCAGCCCCGCCGTGACCCGCGTTCGCCTCGATGCGCAGCCACGCGATGCCATCGGCATTTGCTGCCTGCACTGCCGCGCTGAACTTGCGAGCGTGAAAGGGATCCACGCGATCGTCGTGATCCGCGCTCATCATCAACAGCGCCGGGTAGACCGTGCCCTTCTTGATGTGCTGGTAGGGCGAATACGCCGAGAGCACGGCGAGCTCTTCCGGCTTCTCGGGATCGCCGTACTCGGGGATCCACGTCTTGCCGGAGCCGTAGAGGTGGTAGCGCTCCATGTCGAGCAAGGGCACGGCGCACACCACCGCACCGTAGAGCTCGGGGTGCTGCGTCATCGCGGTGCCGACCAGCAGACCGCCATTGGAGCCGCCGCGAATTCCGAGCTGCTTCGGATTCGTCCACTTCTGATCGATCAAATAGCGAGCGGCCGCTTCGAAGTCGTCGAACACGTTCTGCTTGTTCGCGAGCTTTCCGGCGTCGTGCCACGCCTTGCCGTACTCACCACCACCGCGGAGATTCGCGAGCGCGTACACGCCGCCATGCTCGAGCCAGGGATAGATGAAGGAAGCGAAGCTGCTCCGCATCGAGACGTCGAAGCCGCCGTAGCCGTAGAGCAGCGTGGGGTTCTTGCCGTCGAGCTTCACGTCACGCTTCGCGACGATGAACATGGGGATCTTCGTTCCATCCTTCGAGGGGAAGAACACCTGCTTCACCTCGAACTTCGACGCGTCGATCGGCACTTCGACCTTCGAATAGACGACGCTCTTTCCGCTCTTCACGCTCGTCTGGAAGATCTGCGGAGGCATCGTCAGTGAGCTGAAGCTGAAGAACGCCTCGTCGTCGTCTTCGTCGCCGTAGAGGTTGGAAGACGTGCCGAGGCCAGGCAGCTCGACGTCGCGCACCTTCTTGCCATCAAGGGAGAAGAGCTCGACCACGCTGACCACGTCCTTGAGTGAAGCGATGGCGAAGTGGCCACCGACGATCACCATGCTCTCGCGCGCGGCGTTCTTGTCTTCGGGGATCAGCTCCTTCCACTGCTTGCGATCGAGCTTGTTCTGATCGACCTCGAACACCCGCTTGTTGGGAGCGCCTTCGTCGGTGAAGACGTAGAGCTTCCCCTTCCACGAATCGACCGAGTACTTCGCGTCTTTGCCCTTGATGAGCAGCTGCCAGGTCTTGTCTTTGCCAACCCGCTTGATGAAGACGTCGTTCTCGTTCCAACCGCGCATGATCGAGATGAACTGGAACTTGCCGTCACGCGAGACGCCGCCGCCGATGAAGGTCTTGGGATCTCCCGTGCGCGGGTGGAGCTGTTCGTCTTTGAGCGGATCTCCGCCGAGCTTGTGCAACCGCACTTCGCAGTAACCGGGGCGCTCGGAGATCGGGATCGACGGGTCGACGGGGAGCCACTCGTAGATGAAGGCCTTGCTGTCGGGCATCCACGACGGAGACGCGTACTTCGCTCCGGGGATGACGTCGGTCGGGCTGACGATGCCGGTGTCCACGTCGAGCACGTAGAGCGTCGATTCGTCGGCGGCGTTGGGCTTCTTCGCGAAGACGACCTTCTTGCCGTCCCAGCTCGGCACCCAGACTCCGAGCGAGACCGTGTTGTCGGTCGACCACTCGTTCGGATTGAGGAGGACCTTCTCTACTCCGGTCGCGCCCTGCTTCCAGTAGACGATGGCCTTTTCCTTGTCCTTGTGGGTGCGGACGTAGAAGTAGCGGCCGCCGCGCTTGGTCGGGGCTCCCATCGAGTCGAGGTAGTAGAGCTCTTTGTACCGAGCGAGGAGCGCGTCGCGTTCAGGCAGCGCGTGAATGCGCTCGCGGGCGTACTTGTCTTGCGCGCCCATCCACGTCTTCACCTCGTCGGCTTTTTCATCTTCGAGCCAGCGGAAGGGATCAGCGGGAATCGTGGCGTCAGCGCGAGTCGGAGGAGGCATCGGTTTCGGGGGCGGAGCGGGCTTCTTCGCGGGCAGTTTCGCGTTCTCGATGAGATCGGGGTCGGTGGGCTTCTTGGTGGCTTCAGGCGTGGCGCAGCTGGTGACGAGACAGAGGGCGAGCAGTCGCTTCATGGCGACGGACCGTGCCCGACTCGCTCACAAGGCGCCACTATCTCAGGTCGTAGAGATACAGCAGCGACGCCCAATCGCTCGGCATCATGTTGGGCGGCTTCTTGAGCGAGATGGCGCTTCGCGTGGCGCACTCGAGAAAGAAGCGTGCGTGGAAGAACGCCTCGAGCATCGGACGCGTCGCCTCATCCCAGCGCTCGTTGTCTTCGTATGAGAAGGAGCGGCCCGTGCCCTCGCTCACGATCCTCGCGAATCGCGCGTTGAGCTTTCGATCAGGCAACAGGAGCTTCAGCGCGTCGACGATCTCGAGCGTCGTCCGTTGGATCCCAAAGACTTTGAAGCTCTGGTGGTAGTACCGGTAGATCGGATCGAAATAGGTCCAGTGGTCGCTGCATTGCGCGAGCAACGCACCCAACTTCTTCTTCGAGGCCTTCAGGTTCCGAAAGAGAGTGGTGACCTCGGGCCGATCGTCAGTGGCGTTGAGCAGCGCCGCGAGGTCTCGAGGCTTCCTCGCAGCCTTCTTCTTCTTCCGAATCAGGCAGTCGCCTCAGCGGCCTTGGCCTTTTCTTCGCCCGTGTAGAGGACCACCGGTTCCTTCTTCTTGAGAACGGCGTCTTCGTTGATGACCACTTCCCGCGCCGTCTTCTTCGACGGAATTTCGTACATCAGCTCGAGCATCACCGACTCGAGAATGGCGCGCAGACCACGAGCGCCCGTCTTGCGCCGAATCGCTTCCTGCGAGATCGCCTTGAGCGCGCCGTCGGTGAACTTGAGGGCCACTCCGTCGAGGTCGAGCAGCTTCCGGTACTGCTTGGTGAGCGCGTTGCGCGGCTTCACGAGGATGTCGATCAGCGCGGGCTCGTCCAACTCCTCGAGCGCGGTAACGACCGGCAAGCGGCCGATGAATTCCGGAATCATTCCGAACTTGAGCAGGTCTTCCGGCTCGACCTTCGAGAGCAGCTCAGAGAGCGATTTGTCCTGCTTCTTCTTCACTTCCGCGCCGAAACCGAGCGACTTGCCGCCGAGGCGACGCTCGATGACCTTGTCGAGACCGCCGAACGCTCCGCCGCAGATGAAGAGGATGTTGGTGGTGTCGATCTGCAGGAATTCCTGCTGCGGGTGTTTGCGGCCACCCTTCGGAGGAACGTTCGCCACGGTGCCTTCGATGATCTTCAGCAGCGCCTGCTGCACGCCTTCACCGGACACATCGCGCGTGATCGACGGGTTCTCGGACTTGCGCGCGATCTTGTCGATCTCGTCGACGTACACGATGCCGCGCTGCGCACGCTCGATGTCACCGTCGGCCGCCTGGAGCAGGTTGACGATGATGTTCTCGACGTCTTCTCCGACGTAGCCGGCCTCGGTGAGGCAGGTCGCGTCGGCGATGGTGAACGGCACGTTGAGAATGCGCGCCAGCGTCTGCGCGAGCAGCGTCTTGCCGGAGCCCGTGGGCCCGAGCAGCAAGATGTTCGACTTCTGGAGCTCGACGTCATCGAGCTGAACCTTCGACTCGATGCGCTTGTAGTGGTTGTGCACCGCGACGCTGAGGACCTTCTTCGCGCGGTCCTGGCCGATCACGTACTCATCGAGGATCGACTTGATCTCGCTGGGGCGCGGAATGCGGAGGCGCGTGTCCTTCTGCTCTTCGCGATCGATCTCTTCCGCGATGATGTCGTTGCACAGGCCGATGCACTCGTCGCAGATGTAGACGGTGGGCCCGGCGATCAGCTTCTTCACTTCTTTCTGCGACTTTCCGCAGAACGAGCAGCAGAGGGTCTGGTTTCCGCCTTCGCGCCCGACGTTCTTGGTGGCCATACCTGCGACAGAAGTTAACCCGAGGATCCGACAAACGCCCACGTTTGGCCGCCGATAGCCTGTCCGATCCGTCAAGCCGCTGACGCAGGCCGGGCACGTTCCCGAGCAAGACGCCCAGGGCGGTGTCGCGACGTCGCGACACTTTCGTCGCGATGTCGCGACACACCGAGGAACCGAGTGCACGCACTCCTCCCGCGCGAAAGGCGGCCTTCAACGAGGCCCGGCGCTCGCGCCGGGATCAACACACCAGAGCGCCGCGCACGAGCGCGCTCCACGTCGTGCTTCAACGAGGCCCGGCGCTGCGCCGGGATCAACTGTGTCCCTCGTGCGAAGACCGCCATGGAGAAAGGAGCTTCAACGAGGCTCCCCGTGTCGATGACCGGCGCGAGCGCCGGGATCAACCGAGAACGGGAAGCCGAAGCCGGAGCCGGTCGATCGGCTTCAACGAGGCCCGGCGCTCGCGCTGGGATCAACGGCGTCGGCGCGGGGAACGCGATCTACACCCTCTAGCTTCAACGAGGCCCGGCGCTCGCGCCGGGATCAACGCGTTAACGGCCTGCTTGTTCGAGCGAAGTCACGCGCGCTTCAACGAGGCCCGGCGCTCGCGCCGGGATCAACTTCCACGAGTTGGACCGACTGGAGCGCCGTGTGGGCTTCAACGAGGCCCGGCGCTCGCGCCGGGATCAACGATGTTGAGGCGCGAAGCGTCGGCGTTGGCTTTGAGGCTTCAACGAGGCCCGGCGCTCGCGCCGGGATCAACGGCTGGCGTGAAAACCGCGAGTGACGTGGTGGAGCTTCAACGAGGCCCGGCGCTCGCGCCGGGATCAACGCAGCTCAACCAATTCGCCGCGATGGTGAATGCGTCAACGAGGCCCGGCGCTCGCGCCGGGATCAACGACGACGAAGCTCTCCATCATCCTTCGCACCGCGATGCTTCAACGAGGCCCGGCGCTCGCGCCGGGATCAACGTTGGAGACGCGCACGCAGAAGTGGGCGCGAAAGGAGCTTCAACGAGGCCCGGCGC
>JAEUJS010000280.1 GCA_016792935.1 Archangium sp.
ACCATGCCGACTGCGTTCGGTTCCGAGGCGAACTGCTCCGCGACCGACGAGATCGAGTCGCCCCGCAGCAGGCAGGCGATCATCGGAGTCACAGCGCCGCGCACGTACTGGCCACCGACTGCGGCATGCAGCACGAGGCCTCGCGTCACCGCCACGAAGCCCAGCGCCGTCTTCGTCACCTCGGCCGGCAGCGAGAACGCGGCGCGCGGAGTCACCGCCAGGGCGCGCACCACCGCCCCGAGCAGCTCGTCTTCGCGCACCGAAGCTTCACCGATGCCTTCCGCTTCGAAGAATCGGAAGAGCGCTTCTTCGAGCGACGCACCGTCGCGATGTTCTCGCCACGTCGCGCCCGCTGATGACGCGCAGAAGCGGGCGACCAACGCGCGCAGGGCCCCGTCATCGAACGCAGCGAGCGTGCGTGGAAACCAGTCTCGCAATCCACCGGTGCCTCGGTATCGCCGCTCGAAGACCATGCGATGCACGGCTTCGACCGCCGCCGGCTCGTGCTGCGCCGGGAGTCCTTCGACTTCGAGCGTGCGTGAGGCTCCGTGGAGGTAGTCGCCCAGCGCGCGTTCGACGTACTCGAGCTCGCAGTGTGAAGTGGGTTCTCCCTCACCCCCAACCCTCCCCCCGAGGGAGAGGGGGATTTCTCTCGGCGCTTCGCTGAGCCACGGCGACACCAGCGTCTTCAATCGCTCCGACGCCTGAGCATTCGACGGCGTCAGCTCACCGTGCTCGTCGAAGCGCGGATCTTCCCAGGTGATGGCGCGCAAATTTGGACACCGCGCCATCAGTCGCGCCGTCAGCTCATACTGCTCGTCGAGCAGCACGCCGTGGTGCGCATCGATGAACGACTGGCCGGAGATCTCACAACCCGAGAGATGCAGCTCGAAGCAGTGCTCGAGCGGCAACCGTTCCAGCTCATCGAACAGCGCACGCCCGCGAACGCCGCGCCACCACTGGTACGAGAGCAGGTGCCCCACATCGAGCGTGACTGGAGCGTCCGTCGCCTCCGCGAGCCGCCGAAAGAAGTCGTACGCGTGCAGATCGCCGACCACCACGCTCGCGCCCTCGGAGAACCCCGGGAACTCGAGCAGCAGCGGCACCGGCAACGCGTCCTGACACTCGCGCGTGTTCCTCACCGTCGCCGCGAGCCCACCTGCCGTCAGCAACGGCGGAAGCGGGTAGGGCACCGCGCGTCCATCGAGCGACCAGAACCCCACGTCTTCGTTCACCCACTGCAGGTCGTAGCGCTCGATCAGCTGGCGCGTGAACGAGAGCAACTCGCGCCGATTCTCCCAGCCGACTCGTCGGCTGATCTGATCGTACGCATCGAGCGACGCGAGGTTGAGCGCGGTGTGATGCAACGCACGCGGAAGGCCTGAGGGCAGCGCACGCATCAGCTCGTCCCAGGCGGGCGCGTAGTCTTCGAGCACCGGCCTCGCGCGATCACGCGGCTGCCACGAAAAGAACGCATGCGACCACTGGCTGGCCTGACGACCCAGGAACGATCGCAGCGGAGCCGAGACGCCCTCGGCCGCGAAGCCACTGCGTCCGTCCCACGGAACGTCGAGCCCCACGCCAAGGCTCCGTCGCGCGAGGGCTGGAAAACGCACACTGTTCACGATGCCCTCGCTCTCGGGTTTCTCCGCGCACGTCGCATCAGCGCTGCACGTCGCTGCACATCGTGTCGGCGATGACACGACGTGCCGGCCAGCGCTGACGGTCGCTCCACACGGCTTTAGCGTTCCTTGAGCATCGAAGCCGCGGTGAACGTGACGCGCTCACGCCGGGCGTTCTCGGCCCGCGCCGCTTCAATGTCTTCACCGCACGGCAAGTTGTAACAACTGGGGTTGTTCTTCGGCTCGGCGGTGGCCAGCGCGCTGACGCGAATGATCTCCAGCGCGTTGAGCGCATCGACCGCTTCCTGCGCGGTCTGCGGAGACGACACGTAGCAGTGGCCGCTGTTGCAGGCGTCGAGCTGCTCGACGAACGCCGCCAGCCGCGTCGACTGCCGCGCGAGCTCGGCGTCGTACGCCTTCTGACCTTGCGCATCACCCGGGCACGGCACGCCGTAACAACCGCGCGCGTTGTCTTCGAGCTTCAGCACCAGGCTCGGCCCGCTCACCAGCTGCAGCCCCTCGAGCTTCGCCAGGCTCTGTTCCACCGCGCGTTGCAGCTCGGCGCGAGAGGGTGACGCAGCAGCTGGCGTCTCAGGCGCCGGACGCGTCGCGGCGTGATCGGTACCGCACCCGCTCAAGCCGAGCGCGAGGGCGAGTCCTGCGGAGGAGAGGTGCGAAGCGGACATGTGGGTCTTCCTTTCGTGCGGCGCGTTGGACTGCACCCGATTGAACGCGCTCCACGCTGAAAAGACCGTTGGTATGATCAAAACAACATTGTTCAGGAACGCTGAACAGTGTCGGACCGCAGCAGCACGCGGAACAGCGCCGTTGCAGCGAGGCCGCCGAGCAATTGGGCGACGATGAACGCCGCTCCATCGACGGGTCGCACTCCGGCCGGCGTGTCGGTCAGCATGCGCGCCACCGTCATCGCCGGGTTCGCAAAGCCGGTGGACGCGGTGAACCAGTACACGGCGGTGATGTACCCGCCGACGGCGAACGGCACCGACTCGGGCCGCGTGCGCGAACCGCCGAGCACCACCGCCAGCAAGCCGAACGTCGCGATGAACTCGCTGACGAAAAGCGCGACGCCGCTGCGTTCGGTCGCCGAGACGGTCAACACCGCGTGCGAGAACATCACGTGGGTGAGCACCGCGCCGGCGATCGCTCCGAGCACCTGCGCGGCGAAGGTGCCCGCGAGCTCCGAGCGGGGCAGCGCACCGTTCCACACCTCGGCGATCGTCACCGCGGGGTTGAAGTGCGCGGAGAGCGAACCAAACGCGAGGATCAGCCCCGCGAGTCCGGCTCCAGTGGCGACCGAGTTGACGAAGAGCGCGAGCGCCGCGTTGCCTCCCGACAACTTCTCGCCCATCGCTCCCGAGCCGAACACCACGGCGGTGAGCAGGGCGGTGCCGACGAATTCCGAAACGAGCCTGCGCACGAGGGACGGCTTCATGCGCCTGCTTCTAGACCGGGCGCTTCACTTCGGGTCGGGCTTCGGCGTGTTCTTCCCCGCGGCGAGCGGCTTGGGTTCGGCGATGTGCTCGGCCTTCGGCAGCGCGCCGGTGAGGGCCTTGAGGAAGGTGGTGATCGCCTCGACCTCGTCCTGCTTCAGCTGTTTGCCGAGCTGGTATTCGCCCATGAACACCACGGTGTCTTCCAGCGAACTCTTGCTGCCGTCATGCAGATAGGGCCCGGTCTTCTCGACGTTGCGCAGCGACGGCACCTTGAAGAAGAACTTCTCGGCCTCGTTCTTCGAGATCTTCGAGCGGCCCTCGTCCTTCAGGCCCGCGACCGGCTTCACCAGCCCGAGTTTTTGGTACATCGCACCGCCCACGCCTTCTCCGAGGTGACAGGTGGCGCAGCCCGCGTTCAGGAACGTGGCGAGCCCCTGCTTCTCGCTCTCCGTCAGCGCGGCGGCGTCACCGCCGAGGTACCGGTCGAAGCGGCTGGGAGTCATCAGCGTTCGCTCGAAGGCGCCGATGGCGCGCGCCGCGTTGTCGTAGGTGATGGGCCTGGCCTGCCCGGGAAAGGCGGCCTTGAAGAGGGGCTCGTACCCGGGAATCGAGGCGAGCACCGTCTCGACGGTGGCGGCGTCAGGCATCGCCATCTCGACCGGGTTGAGCACGGGGCCTTTGGCCTGTTCCTCGAGATCCTTCGCGCGGCCGTCCCAGAACTGCACGAAGTGCACACCGGCGTTGTAGACGCTGGGCGAGTTGCGATCGCCGCGCTGCTTCTTGTGGCCCGGCGAGGTCGGCTCGTTGTCGACGCCGTACTTCGAGAGGACGTGACACGAGTTGCACGCCACGTCGTGGTTCTTCGAGAGCCGCTTCTCGAAGAAGAGCTGGCGGCCGAGCGTCACCTTCTCGGGCGTGACGGGGTTGTCCTTCGAGTCGGCCTGGGTGCTGAGCGGCTTGAAGAGGGCCTTGGCGCGCTCGAGCGTCGCGTCTGCTGGCGGCGCTGCTGCCGCGAGCGCCGCGACGGTGGTGACTGCCATCAAGAGGGTACGCATGTCGTCCTTTCGAGGAGTGAGAGCCGGTGGGTGGGAAAGCGATTCGCGCGAAGGTCAACGCGGAGCGCGCACTTCGGCCCAGAACACGCCGCGAAACTCGCCGAGCTCGAAGCCGCGCGCGGTGTCCTGCGGGTAGGCGGCCTTCAGCTTCGCGTCGAGTGCCGGGGCGATGGTCTTGCCGTGACACACCAGGCAGGGAGCGGCCATCCAGATCGGCTCGGCGTACCCGAGGCGGCCGTCGGGGAGCGTCACGGTGCGATGGGTCTCGGTGCCGCTCTTTTCCTTCGAGAGCTCAGCCATCAGCGGGCCCAGCCACGCAGGCGCCGCGTTCTTCGGGTTGCGCAGTTTGAAGGCGCTGCGGCCCACGGTGACGTTCGGCGTGGCGGCTTCTTTCGCGAGCTCCGGTGCGCGACGGCTGCAGACCTCGAGCGCTGCTTCCGGTGAGGTCTCGAGCGCCTTGAACAGGGTGTCCTTGAGCGTCTTCTTGAACGGGGCGAGGGCGGAGCGCGCCTCCGCGGTCTGGCTCTCGGTGGCGGGCGCAGCGGCGAGCAGCAACGTGACGAGCAAGGCGGTCATGGCGCCAGCAACATGCGTCGTCGAACGCTGCGTGCAAGCGCGTCGTTTGCGCCCGGTCGCGGCCCGTTCCCGCGACGCGCGCAAAGTTGACGTCGGCTAGCGCATCCGATGGAAGCGCAACGTGTACGGGCCCATGCGCGAGATGAGCCAGTCGTCGCTGGCGGCGACCAGCAAGCCGTCGTGCCGCCACTCGCGCACCCAGCCGCCGTTCTCGGTGAAAGTCGGGAATTCCGTCACGCCATACCCGAGGTTCCACGCCGGCAGGCTGGACGTGACGAAGTCGGTCAACGTGGCCCACGGGGCCTGGCTGTTGCGGATGCGCGGCATGCGCACGAAGCCGGCTGACGCGAACGGCGCAGAGCGGTTGCGAACGAGGGCCAGCGCGTCTCCGCTCTCGACGATCGACTCGACCCACACCCGCTCGGCATCGATGGCCAGGGCGAAGAGCGCCTCACAGCGCGCGTCCATTCCCAGCCGTGGTGCGCTGCAGAGCTGCCCGGGTCCCACGCGGATCACCTCGTCACCCGCGAGGAACACCGCTTCGTCCTGGTTCATCAAGCCGAGGACCTCGACCGGCCGTGATTCGAGGCTCACCCCATTCCACGTCACCTCGACCAGACCGCCCGAGGTCGTCGCCCGCAGCGCGCGCCCAGCACGCGTCTCTCCGCGCGGGAGCGGCGCGAGATCGACCATCGCCGTGCCGTCGAAGCGCAGCTCCGTGCCGAGATCGGTCCAGTGTGAAAGGCCGTTGGCCTGGCTCACCCACACCTCGGGCCCGACGACGCGCAGCTCCCGGCCCGCGAGCGTCACCTCGTACTGGCCGCTCGCGTCGTAGACGAAGATCTCCCCGTTCTCCTCGCACAGCGTGCGTGCCACCGCGCGCGCCAGCCGCTGGCAATTC
>JAEUJS010000282.1 GCA_016792935.1 Archangium sp.
AGACCAAAGACGTCGGTGCGCGGCGTGCGCTGGCCATAGGGAATCCACTGCTCGGGCGCGGAGAAGGCCGGCGTGCCTCCGGTGTCGGGCGTGAGCGTGCCGAGCAGCCGCGCCATGCCGAAGTCGAGCACGCGGTAGTCCTCGGGCCCGATGCGGAAGATGTTGCTCGGCTTCAGATCGCAGTGGAGCAGGCCCTTCTCGTGCGCCGCTCCGACCGCGTCGGCGGCGACCAGCACCGCGGCGATCGCCTCGTTCAGCGGCAGGCGATGCCCGGGAAGTTTCGAAGAGAACTTCTCGAAGTCTTCTCCGCCGAGGAGCTCCATCAAGATGAACGGCCGACCATCTCCGAGCACGCCGATGGTGAAGACGTCGATGATCGCGGGGTGGTTGTCGGCGATGCCGCGCGCGGCGGCTTCACGCTTGAACTCTTCGACCGTGGTGAGGTCGGTCGTGAACTGGTGCTGCAGCACCTTGAGCGCGCGGCGGCGGTGCGTGCCGAGATCGAGCACCTCGAAGACCTCTCCGACCCCGCCCTTCCCCAGCAGCCGGATGATCTGGAAACGCCCATCGAGGGTCTGCCCGGGATCAATCGGCCGCTTCACCGTCGCGTCCATGGCGCGCGATACCAGCACAGACACCGGAAGCCGTGCGGTAGGAATGTCTCCCGTGCTCGAACCCGTGTGGATCATCGGCATCACCGGGCACCGCGCGATCGACGAGATGCGGATCGGCGCTTCGTTGCGTGAGGCGTTGGAGAAGGTGAAGGCGTCGCTCCCCACCCACGCACGCCTCGAGTTTCTCGCCAGCATCGCTGACGGCACCGATCAGCTCGTGTTGCGCGAGGTGCGCAGGGCCGGGCATCGCACGCACGTCGTGTTGCCGATGCACTGGGACGAGCTGAAGAAGGACCTCGACGAGGCTTCCGCCGAACGCGCGCGCGCTGAGCTCGACGCGGCGAAGTCGACGCGCATGGCTCCGGGGCGGCAGGTGCGGCCCGAGTGTTACGCCGACGCGAACACCGAGCTGGTGCTCGCCAGCGACGCGATCATCGCCGTGTGGGACGGACAACCCGCGCGCGGTGTCGGCGGCACGGCAGAGGTCGTCACGCTCGCACGCGCGGCTTCGCTCCCCGTGGTGTGGATTCACTCCGACAGTGGCGCGGTCGAGGTCGAGCGAATCGATCGGCTCGGGGGCGCGCTCAACTCCGAGCTCCTCGCGCGCGCGGATGAGCTGCTCGCCTCTCCGGGGAAAGACCTCACGCTCGGGAAAGGCGTGCGGTCTGGCTTGTGGCGCACGCTGGTCGTGGGCCTCGCTGCGTCAGTGCTCGGTGCGCTCGCGTCGTCGATCGGCTCGTCTTCGAGTTCCCAGCTCTTGCCCGAGTTCGCGTGGCTGACGGTGATGACGCTGCAGTTGGTGTGCGCGGTGTGGTTGTTCCTCGAGCGGCGGGTGATTTCCAGACGCGTCGCGGTGCAGACGTGGCTCGAACATCGCTTTGCGGTCGAGGTCTTGGCGAGCACGCGCACTTCTGCGGGGCTGTGTGATCCGCTGCGGCCTCCGCTCGCGACGCTCGAGCCGCAGTGGAGACGATTCGCAGTGACGATCTCCACCGCCGAACACGCCGCTCTCAAACCTGAGGAGACCTGGCAGCAGCGGCGCGATCGCTACGTCGCCGAGCGTTTGCTTGGGGGCCGAGGGCAGGCTCCGTATTTCCAGGCGGCCGGTGGAAAGGCGCGTGGTGAAGCTGAGCGCTACGCACGGCGTTCGCGGATCGCCGCGAGCGTGCTGCTCGGCGCGACGATCTTCTCGATCGCGTGGAAGGGCACGAAGTTGATGATGGATCTCGTGGATCCGAAGGTGCTGCAGACCGGCCCACTGGCGTCAGCGATGCTGCGTTTCTTGCCCGCCGCGCTGCCGGCGATCGCCTCGGCGATCTTGTCAGTGGAGTTCTTGTTCGATCGCAAGCGACGGGCGACGACGTATCCGCTGCTTGCGGGGCGGCTCCACACGATCGCTTCGTTGCTTGGTGTTCAGTCTTCTGAAGAGGCGTCTCGACGCCTTGTGACTGAGGCCGAGCGAATCGTCATGACTGAGCTTCAGGAATGGCGTGCGTCTGAGGAGCGGGCGTCTGGGAAGTCGATTTCTTCGGACGCTGCGAAGGCGTGACTCTCCCTCACCCTGACTTCGCGCTCCTTCAGGCGAGCTTTGCGAGGAGTTGGTTCACTCGCTTGTCCTTCGTCTCCTGCTTCTTCGCCTCGTTGATCGACTTCACCCACTCGCTCTGGTGCGAGAACGACAACTTCTTCCAGGCAGCCGAGATCTTCCCGACGAGGCACTTCTTCAACTCAGGCGGCAGCTCGACCTCGCGCGGCTGATCATCGAACGCGATCTCGACGGTGATCGTCTTGCCCACCTCGAAGCCCGGCGTCTTCTCGCGGATCTCCTTGCGCGCGCCGATGTAGCTCTTGCCGTCGTACACCGCGACCGTCGTGCGCCACGTGGTCTCGCCATTCAACGTGACGACCACCGGAGCGCGCGCCTTGCCGAACTCTTCCTTCACGTCGAACGGCACTTCGATCAGCGCGATGTTGCCCTTCTCGACTTCGCCCACCTTCGTCTTGAACGTCTTGCTCATGCGGCCGCCTGTTCGAACGTGTCGTACATCGTGACTCCCTCGTGAGACCGCGGCTTGCCCTCTTCACGAGCCAGCGCGCGATCGAGCGAGAGCAGCGCGATCTCCTGTTGCGCTTCGGTCGGAGGCTGCGTGGTGATGCCCTGCAGCCAGATGCCTGGCCTGGTCAGCGCCTTGATGAACGCGGGGCACGAGTCCTTCGCGCTCCAGCGCTGCAGCTCGTACGCGACGCCCGCGATGGGGAACGCCATCGGCACCTTGATCAGGATCATCAGCAGCTGGTTGACGATGTCGTTCTCGTGGAGCCGCGGCACGAACGGCAACAACACGATGTGCATCAACACCGCCACGCCGACCACGATGAACAAGAAGCTCGTGCCGCAGCGCGGGTGACGCGTGGTGAACGGCATCGCGTTCTCGAGCTTGAGCGGCTTGTACGTCTCGTAGGTCCAAATCGCCTTGTGTTCGGCGCCGTGGTACCGGAACAGCTTCGACGCGTCCTCGGTCTTGCTCAGCACCCACACGTACCCGACGAGGATCGCGATGCGGAACACGCCGTCGACTGCGTGAAACGCGAAGCTGGTGGTGTCGAACGACGGGCCGATCGCCTTGCCGACCAGCCACGTCAGCGCGTGCGGAAGACCGATGAAGAAGATCACCATCATCACGGTCGCCAGCCCGAGCAGGAAGTCACCGGCGCCGCTTCCCTTCTTCTCTCCACCGTTCGGAGCACCGGCGGGAGCAGGCTCGGAATCGGCCGCGCTCACCACCGTCGAGAACAGGAACGCCAGCAGCGCCGACGCAGAGATCGACGGCTTCTTCCCACCCTCTTCGGGAGGCAGGCCGTGCTCGCTCGAGAACTTCAGCGCCGAGAAGCCGTTGTGCAGTGACTCCGCCAACACCAGCGCGCCGCGGAAGATCGGCCAACGCATGAACTTGAGGCTCGGCAGCAGCTGCTCCCACGCCTGCTCGCGAATCGCGATGCCCCCGACGTGACGGCGCACGGCCACCACGAACGACTTCGGGCTGCGCATCATCACGCCTTCGACGACGGCCTGACCGCCGATGTACGGCTGCCGGGGACCTGACTGATCGTTGCTCACGGTGAGAGGAGATAGCCGCTCGTCGCCACCCGCGCCATGCTCCCAACGTCATGGCCATGCCCAAAGATCTGCGGACGCTCTTCAACGACCTGCCCAATGCGCGAGCTGCCCGAGACGCCGCTCAGAAACAGGCCGAGGTCGATCGGGAGTCAGCCGAGAAGGCACGTCTCGCCGCCGACGCCGAAGCACGAGTGAAGCTGCGAGCCGAGCTGGAGGTCGCGTGGGATTGGCTCCAGACCGACGGGCAGGAACTCGCCGCCGAGATCAAGAAGGCCAGCTTCCTGCGCATGCAGTTGCTCGGTCCGCTCGATTCCGAAGGACGTGAGGTCGGCTGGCAGCTCGACGCGCGCGTCTTGTTGCTCAACGAAGACGGGCTGCTCGAGGTGGTGCGTCAGGATGCGTACCGCGAGCTCCGCTATCCGGTTCGGACGGTGGACGATTTTCTCAACGTCGAGCCGCCGGCCTTCACGCGCGCGTTCATCGACGCGGTCCGCTCCGGAGCAATCTGGCAACGCGTCGCACAGCAGGTGCGGCAGTCGACGAATCCCGCGCGCGACATCGAATAGCCCAACCGCTGAAACGCAAAGAGCCGCCGACCGTAGAGGCCAGCGGCTCCTTGAACTTCACAACGCGAAGGCTCAGCTGGCCTTGGGGGCCGCGCCCTTCTTGGCGTCGTACTTCTTCTTGAAGCGATCGATGCGACCCTGAGTGTCCATGATCTTGTACTTGCCGGTGAAGAACGGGTGGCAGTTGCTGCACACTTCGACCGAGAACGAACCGCGCGTGGAGCGGGTCTCGACGATGTTGCCGCAGGCGCAGGTGATGCGAGCAGGCGGATAGACAGGGTGGATGTCGGCCTTCATGGTGTTTACGACCTTTCAGTAACCGCCTTACATCGGGACGATTCCCGGTGGGCTGGCGGGAGGCGGCTCTTAACCACGGTGCCCCGCCCCTCGCAAGCAGCGGAACGGATTACCTCTCGGACAGGGCTGCCAGGCGGAACTGAGCGGCCTGCGCGACGGCCTCATTGCTGCGCGGCAGATCGGGGAAATGCCCAATGAGATCATGCCAGGGCTGCTTCCGCTGATTGATCGCGTTGCGGTACGCGCGCAGCGCCGAGTCCTTGTCCTTCAACTGCTCGTTCACCTGGCCGAGGAGATAGTGGCCGATGGCGAGCGACGGCTCGAGGAACAGCCCGCGCGTGAGCTCAGTGCGCGCCTCGTCGAGCTGACCGCCCTGCATCGCCGCGAGCGCCAGATACAGCCGCGCTTCGACGCACAACGGCTCGCGTGACAGCGCCTGCCGATACGCCTCGCGCGCCTCATCGACGTTGCCCATCAAGGCGTGCACGTTGCCGAGCGTGAGCCGCGCGGCGAGATCTTCGGGCTCGTCATCGACCAGCCGTCTCGCTGAACGCAGCGCCTTCGGAAAGTCTCCGCGCTCGATGGCGTCGATCACCTCGGCGAGCCGCTCGACGGGCGTGCGCTTGGGCTGTGGTTTCGAAGGCGCTGGCGGCAACCCTGCCGCTGGCGTCGGAGTCGTCACCGGTGGAGGCGCCGGCAATGGAGCTGCCTGCTGCCGCTTCAATTGGCGAAGTGCGGTCTCGACATCCGTCGCGCTGCGCGGCGGACTGCTCGGCCTCGGCGACAACAACGCAGCCGGCGTCGCGCGGAAGGTCCCCGTCGGGCGCTGGTAGGCGAACGTGCCGCCGACCTCGACCATCTCGAAGCGCGTGCTGATCTTGAAGAGCGACTCCGAGTAGCCGAGGAACAACCAGCCGCCGGGTCGAAGCACTTCGAAGAAGCGCTCCATCACGCCGATGATGGTCGGTTGATCGAAATAGATGATCACGTTGCGACAGAAGATCACGTCGAGCGAGCGCGCGGTGACCTGCGGCCACACCGGCGCCGCGAGGTTCTGGCCCTCGAAGCGAATGAGCGAGCGCACTTCCGGGTTCACCTGGTAGCCGCCGTCGACGGGCTTGAAGAAGCGCTCGATGCGTTCCTCGCTCACGCCGACGAGGCGACGCGCGGGGAAGTAGCCGCGTTGCGCGTTGTCGACGGCGGCGGGATTCAGGTCAGTCGCCCACACGTCGAGCGACGCGGCGTTCGCTGCGTATTCGAGACCCACCATCGCGAGCGAATACGGCTCTTCACCCGTGGCGCACCCGGCGGACCAGAGCTTTGCCTGGCGCATCTCCTGACGCGCCTTCGCGAGCACCTGCGGGAAGACGGTCTTCTCGAACGCGAGGAACTGGCGCGTGTCGCGGAAGAACTCGGTCTTGCCGACGGTGACGAGCGGAATCAGCGAGCGCAGCTCGTGTTCTCCCGCGCGCTGCTTCAATCGACCGACGTATTCGGCGGCGTCGGCGATGCCGAGCGCGGGCATGCGGGCGTGCAAAGCGAGGCGCAGGCCGTAGTAGCCGTCGGGCGTGATCTTGAGACCGGCGCGCTCGAGGAGCAGCGACGCGAGTTGATCGAGCGAAGCGCGCTCGATGCTCAAGACTTCCGTCATGACACCCACCTCGTCAGCTGCTCGCCGATCTGATCGATCGGCAACACCAGCTCCGCGGCGCCGAGAGCGACGGCCTGACCGGGCATGCCGAACACGATCGACGTCTCTTTGTCCTGAGCGATGGTGTGGCCCCCGGCTGCTCTGAGTTCCTTGAGCCCGCGCGCTCCGTCGGATCCCATGCCGGTGAGGACCACGCCGATGCCGCGATTTCCGAACGTTTGCGCGACGCTCCGGAGCATCAGATCGCAGCTGGGTTTGAAACCACCTACCGGCGCGCTGTCGTCGAGCTTGATGCTCCCGCCAGACGTCACGAGCAGGTGGAGGTGCGACGGCGCGACGAAGAACTCGCCCTTCACCAACCGCTGGCCGTCGCTCGCCTCGTGCACGCGGTGACCAGTCTCGCTGGCCAACCACCGCGCGAGATCGTCCGAAAAGCCGGGAGTGATGTGCTGACAGATCAGCACCGGCGCCGCGAAGCCCGCGGGAATGTCTTCGAGCACCTCGGCGAGCGCCTTGGGTCCACCGAGCGAGGCGGCGATGGCGACGAGCTGAAAGTCGGGTCGCATCACCGGAATGGTCGAAGAAGTGCGGCGTTTTCTCCCGCGCGGGTGACGTACCACGCGCACGCTGGTCAACAGCACGAGCTGTTTGCGCAGCGCCTTGATCGCCGCGGGCTGTGCATTTTCCTCGAGCGAGATCACGTCGAGCGCGCCGGCGTCGAGCAACCCGAACGCGATCTGCCGCGCGGACGGCGAGCGCACCACCAACACGATCGGCCGCGGGTGATCGCTCATCACGCGCTCGACGACCTTCACCACGTCGCTCATCGACCCGCGCTGCGGATCACGCACCTCGACCATCACCAGGTGCGGCTCGTGCCTGCGAATCGCGTCGAGCGCGAGCGCGGGAGCGAAGTCACCGAGGTTCTCGAGCTCGCCTTCGAGGACCGGCTTCAGCAGCGCCGCTGCCCCACCGCCGGAATCGACGACGAGGACGGTGCGCTTGCTCACGTGAGGCGATCGATGGTGAGCGCGAGGCTCTCGACGCCCAGCTCGCCCTTGATGAGGTACGCGTCGGCGCCCGCATCGAGACCGCGCCGCTTGTCTTCTGGCGACGCGAGCGACGAGAGAATCACCACCGGCACGCGCGCGTGTTCCGACTGCTTGATGCGTCGCGTGAACGCGAAGCCGTCGAGCCGCGGCATCTGCACGTCGGTGAGCACGAGATCGTATTGGCCGGCGACGAGCTTGCTCCAGCCGTCTTCGCCGTCCTGCGCTTCTTCGACCGAGTGGCCGAGCGCACGCACCAGCGCACTCTCGGTCGCGCGCGCGATGGGAGAATCGTCCACCAACAACACCTTGAGGCGCTTGGTCGCCGAGCCTTCGGTCACCGGGCGCGCCATCTTCCGCA
>JAEUJS010000286.1 GCA_016792935.1 Archangium sp.
ATCAACAAGGCCAGCCCGCAGGTTCCGGCGGCGCGCGTGTCGCGTGACGTGATTCGTCGGCTGCGCGCGGCGATTCACAATCGGCAGAAGGGCAAGCCGTTCCGCGAGGGAGAGTCGCTCGCGTCGCTGCAGGGCATGGCGGCGTGGATCTTCATGAGCGATCAGAAGAAGGGCGCGGCGTTCCTCGAGCAGATTTCCAGGCTGCCCAAGACCTGAGCTGAGTGGCGACGCGAAAAGTCATCCGCCCGAAGTTCGCTTCGGCGCAGGACGGCTATTCGCGCGAGAGCATCGAAGACATGTTGGTCGCGTGGTCCGCGTTCTGGGCCGATGTTCCGAAGCTGCGCGAACGCGTCGAGTCGTTGCGCACGGACAGTGCCGCGGAGCCGATGCTCGCCAGCATCTGGACGCTGCGCATGTCGAAGGACGAGCTCGCGATCGATCGCGCGAAGAAGAGCCTCAATGAGTTGGTGCCGCTCGGGCCGGAGATCGTCGGGCTGGCATTGAGAGATCCCGAGTTCGCGAAGTTCGTCTTCCACTTTCAGCCGACGCCCGGGTCGTTCGAGGCGTGGTTGTCGACGTTGGTTGCGGGGCGCGCACCTCGCCACCACCTCGCGCGCGGGCTGACGCTGTTGTGGCAACGCGAAGACTCGTCGTGGAACGCGGACACGGGTTGGACGTATTCGCGCACCCTCGATGAGCAGAAGAGCAAGGCGCTCGAGGCGTTGCTTGATTCTCCGATCGAAGAAGTGCGTGGAGCGCTCGCCGTCGCGCTCGCCGACGCCTGGCCGCGCGACCCGACGTGGCTCGTTCAGTTGTTCGTCACGCGGCTGGAAGACCCCATCGTCGGAACCGTGGTGTGCCGGTGGATGCACTACGGCTCACGTCTCCCGAAGGACCAGGCGCTCGCGAAGTTGAAGGGCACGTTCTCTGATCGCCTTCCGCATCGCGTGGATTTCCTGGCGGCGATGGCGACGCTCGGTGACACCGCTCCGGCGATGACGCACTTCAAGTCGCTCACGCCGAAGGAACAGGGCGCCCTCGTCAGCTCGTTCTACGGGAGCGCCGCGGGCAAGCGGTTCCTCGAAGACGTGATCCGCGACGAGAAGGTGGTTCGCTCGGTGCGTCGCGACGCGTATCTGATGGTGGGGAACGTGCCCGCCCTCGAGCCCTACGCGTGGCTTCTCGAGCGCTGACTGGTACGGTGCTCACTCAAGGACGAGCGGGCCGCGCCGCTCGACTCTCCGATGCTTCGGACTGTCAGGGCAGGGTTGGTGTTGGTGACGTTGGGCGTCGCGCTGATGGGTGAGCGGGCAGAGGCGTGCGGTTGTTTCGCGCCGCCGAGCGCGATCGACAACGTCGTGCAGGCTGGCGAGCGCATCCTCTTCGCGGTGAAGAACGGCACCGTCACCGCGCACGTGCAGATCCAGTATTCGGGTTCAGCGCAGGACTTCGGGTGGTTGCTCCCGCTCCCTTCAGTGCCGACGTTGAAGCTCGGCACCGACGAGCTGTTCACCGAGCTCAACCGGACCACGGTCCCCACGTACGCGTCGACGACGGTCTTCGCGTGTGACCGCGGCGGCGGTGGTGGCGGGTTCGGCTGCGCACCTGCCGTCTTTGCGTCGTCGAATCGCAGCATCGGTGGCGAGGACCTTCAGGATGCGGGCGTGAGTGTGGTCGTGACGCGCTCGTCGATCGGCCCGTACGAGTACGCCGTGCTGCGCGCCGACGATCGCAACGAGATGCTGAACTGGCTGAACGCCAACCGCTACTTCGTCCCCACTGGCACGGACAGCGCGGTGAATCCCTACATCCGGCCGGGTGCCTACTTCCTCGCGCTCAAGCTCCGCGCGGGAGCGCAGACAAAGGACATCACGCCGGTGGTGCTCCAATACCAGGCGACGTACCCGATGATTCCGCTCATCCTCACCAGCGTGGGCGCGACGCCGAACATGGGCGTCCAGGTCTGGGTGCTCGGTGACGCACGCGCGGTGCCTCGCAATTTCCACCACGTGGTGCTCAACGACGCACAGCTCGACTGGGCGAACGGTGTTCCGAACTACGTCGACGTCGTGACGCGCGCGGTGGCGGAAGCGCCTGGCAAGCATGCCTTCATCACCGAGTATGCGGGCAGCTCCGCGCCGATGCGCGACGTGCTCGCGCCGCCCTCTCGCTTCGGCACCGAGGCTGAGTTCGCCGCAGCGACCACGCCTCAGGACTTCCTTCGTCTCATCTACTCGTCGAACTTCACCACCGGCGGCGCGTTGCCCTCGCCGGTGGTGCGCATCCTCGAGACGCAGCTTCCGGTGCCGTCGACACTCTCGATCTCCGCCGACGAGTTCTACTCGCGCGCCGACTACTACTTTGGCGAGTACCGCCAGATGAGCCCCTCGGCCTTCGACAACTACCCCGCGTTCGACGCGCAGGTGCTTGCCGCGGAGCTGTTCTCGAAGTTCGTGACGCCGGTGCGCGAGGCTGACGCGCTCTTCGACGAATTCCCGAAGCTGACGCGCTTCTTCACGACGTTGTCGCCGGAAGACATGACTGTCGACCCGGTGTTCGGCTTCAACCCCGACCTCCCCGACGTCTCGCCTGCGCACGCCGCGACGCTGACGGTGAAGTGCGAGGGCCCGGTCATCACGACGGAGCAGGGCTGGCAGACCCCGCAGTCACCGCGCGAGCTCACCCCGCCGCTCACCGACGTGCCCGCGGCCTTGCGCGTCGAGGTGCTTGGTGAAGAAGGAGCGCCGAGCGTCATCACAGACAACACCGAGACGATCAGCGCCAGGCTCACGCGTGTCTCCGACCCAATCGCAGAGCCGATGAAGCAGGGCTGCGCCGTGGTCGACCCGCTCTCGCTGGGGCTCTTGCTGCTGATGGCTCGGCTGCGTCGCCGCGGCACGCTCAGCTCGCGAGCTGCTTCGCTCCGCTGACGTCGCGAGGCGTGACGAAGGTCTCGATGGAGAGGATCTTCGATCGACCGACGTCACGCGCTGAGTACAGCGACGCGACAGACGACAGAGCGGCGGCCGCGAGCAGCAGGTCGTAGTCCTTGAAGCGCGTCGTCTCGCTTCGGTGAAAACGTGTGAAGAGTGGAACGAAGCGGCGGTGATGCGCCGAGACGATGGTCTGCGCTGCGGCCTCGGGCTCGAGCACGAACTGGATGGCGAGACACTCCGGAGGGATCGCCTTCATGTCGATGCTCAACGGGAACTCGGGGTCTCTCGCGATCAACAGCGTCGTCTCTTCGGGGCCGGAGATGAGCATTCCGCGTCGCTCCTCGACTCCCGCGCCGCTGTCGTAGTGCACGTCGAGCACGCGGCGAGGGGCGGGCTGCGACCACGGACCTCGCGAGAGAAACGCGACGCACGATCGCAGGAACACGTCGACGAGCTGCGGTGCCGGAAACAAGCCTTCGAGCGAGCCGAGGTTCTCGTGAGACGTCGCGAGGATCGCCGCGAGCTCGAGCACGCGCCGTGTCGGATCTCCGCGCTTCCAGCCGTGCGCGCGACCGAACTCGTGCAGCGACGGAGCACAGCGCGCTGGCTTGCCCGCCAGATGCGCGACCATGTCCTTCAACACGGTCTCGCGATCGTCCGCGCTGGCCATGTGTGTCTGGCCGTGGCTGTCCAACGTGAACGCCAACCAACGGCCCTCTGACAACGGTCCCACTTCCATGACGTAGTTCATGGAGGCGAGCCAGTGCATCGACGCTGCCAACCGCGGATCGCACGTGTTCCCCGAGGGGATTCTCGATTCGTGAGGAACCGGTGGAGTATCGAAGGAGACCGCGCCCCGCGACGATCGGCCGCGCGCGCGGACTAAGCTCGCCGCGTGTTGCTGATGATTCTCGCTGGCATGACCGCTCCGCAGCTCGACACCACGTTCGCGACGAAGCTCGGCGCCGAGACGCACTTCATTCACGGCGGTTTCAAGGTGGACGCGAAGAAGCCCGCTCTCGATGCCGCGCTCGTGAAGGCGCTGCAGCTCGGCCCAGGCGAGTGGTTCGCGGCAGGACGCGTCGAACTCAACGCAGACGTCACCGCCTACGTCGCGTTCAAGCGCTCGGGCAGCGCGTCGCTCATCGTCGTCGAGCGCGCGAAGGCGAAGGTGAGCGAAGTGTTCATCGTGGCCGACTTCTCGCGGCTCGAAGGCGCGTACGAGAAGACCACCAGCGCGTGGCTGCGCGTGAAGGACAAGAAGGTCACGCTCACCATCTCGGTCTTCCTGCGCGACTTCGAGTTCGAAGACCCGAGCGTGCCTGGCACGAAGAACATCACCGGAGACACGGTGAACGGCTTCGAGCTGCGCGGGACGAAGTTCGAGATGGTCTCCGCGACGCGTTGAACTGCGCGGCGGGAAGTTGTTCTCCGGCGTCACGCGACGCGCTGATCAACTCGCGAGCCGGCGCTTCTCTTCGCCGCGTTCGAACGAGTGCGGCAACACCAGCGTCTCGACGCCGAACGCTTCACTCTTTCCGTAGCCGCGATGCATGCAGAGCGAGGCGAGCGCGCCGACGATTCCGGTGAGCATCACGAGCTCGGTCTCCTTCAGCGGTGTGAGCGCTCCACGTTCGAAGCGCAACACGCGCGGAACGAACGAACGCTCGTACACGTCGGCGATGGCGCTCGGCGTCGGTCCCGGCTCGACGTAGATGATCTGCGTCAGGCAATTGCTCGGCAGACCCAGCGGTCCACCTTCGTCGAGCAACGCGTCGATCGAATCGCCGAGGAGCAGCCGGTACTTCTTCTCGTCGCCGTAGAGATAGAGCGACTTGCGTCCGCGCATTCCACCGTCGAAGTGCACGTCGAGAATGCGGCGACGCCGACTCTTCAACTGCTCCCACGGCTTCGCGGCGAGCAGCGTCGAACAGGCGCGCAGCCACGCGGCGATCAACCGCGGGTCGGGCTGAATGCCCGCGAGCGCCTGGAAGTTCTCGACGCAGACCGCGGCCCACGCGGCGATCTCTCGCGCCAGCGTGTGAGGTGGGCCGGGAATCCAGCCGTGCGCGGCGCCGAACTCGCGCAGCGTGCTGCAGCACTGCGCGGGAATGCCGGCGATCAAGCTCGCGAGCTCGTTGCGCGTCTGGTCGCGATCGATGCCGACCACCAACTCGACGAGCTTCTCGTCGCTGTCGTCCACGCTGAAGACCAACCACTCGCCATCCGGCAACGGACCGACTTCCATCACGTAGTTCATGCGCCGGCGGTGGTGCACGCCGACGGCCAGTGCGGCGATCACGTGAACTTCCGAGCGGATTCTCAGCGCTCGCGAAGAACGTGGAGCACACAGAGCGACCGCACGCGGAGACGATCGAACGCCTGCGCGGACTGCTCTCCCGCAGGGGCGCGACTCAGAGCAGCGGAAGCTTGAGGCTCATGTCGTTCACGAGCGCGGCCGGGTAGGGCGTCTTGTCGTCACCCGGCTCGACGAACGGATCTCCGTACCCCGGCACCTTGCCGCCGCGCGTGGGGAACTTGGTCGCGTACGCCGTGTCGTCGAGTTCGTAGTCCGCCGTGGTGAGCCCCATCGCCTGCGCGATGTTGCCGAGCAGTCGGTTCTGCGGAATTCCCGCGCGCCAGTGGTCGCCATAGCGAGCGCGGATGTCGCGCGTGCGATTCGTGTAGTCGACGTAACGGCCCGTCGTGAAATAGCCGCCCGCTCCGCCCGCGAGAATGGCCGGCACCGACTTGGCGTTGTGCGTCGACGGGCCGCTCTCCGAGCTCCAGTAGAGCAGCGCCTGATCGAGCAACGACACGCCCGGCAAGACCTGCGCCGCCTGCATGCGCCGCATGAGGTCGACGAAGCCGTACTGGAAGAAGAAGCGCTGACTCTCGACGAGGTGCTGCTGCCGGTCCGACAACATGTGGTTGTGAAACAACATGCCGTGCGCGTCGGTGCGCATCGTTTCCCACTGGCTCGGCGTGTTGAAGATGGCCGG
Organism: Archangium sp.; assembly: GCA_016792935.1. Classification (GTDB taxonomy): domain Bacteria; phylum Myxococcota; class Myxococcia; order Myxococcales; family Myxococcaceae; genus Archangium_A. Next base: position 5,939 of record JAEUJS010000286.1, read on the forward strand.
ATCCCACTGGTCGCGCAGTGAGCTCATCTGCTGCACCACCATGCGCGTCGTCCCGCACAAGAACGCGTTCACCAACATCATGTTGGTCAGCTCGAGCACCGTGCGCTGATCCGCCACGCGCTGCTGCGGCATGTTCGCCGCGCCGGTCCAGTCCCAGTCGGCTTCACCCTCGCGCAGGTAGAGCGGCCGCTGGCCCTGCGCGACCGTCGGCAAGGAGCAGCCCGCCGACACCATGGCGCGCATGCGATCGCCGATGCCCTTCACGCCCGCCATGTATTCCTCGAGGCGGTTGCGATCTTCCGTGCTGATGCGACGGCCCGGCCCGAACGCACCGCGGCTCACGCGCGAGTAGTCGGCGTACACACGGTCGACCAACGACGCGCGCGGATCGACCTGCTGCCCCGGAGTGACGTTCACTCCGTTGAAGAGCAGCGAGTAGATGTCGCCCACCGAACGCGCCTGGTACGGATTGTTCGCGACGCCCGTTCCGCTCGGAAAACTCGAGAGGTGCGAGTCGGCGAGGTTGAGCACCGGCGCCTTCAACAGGGCGCGATCTCCCGTCGAGTAGAAGCGCGAGCTCGCCGAGATGACCGCGTCGATGGTCGGCACCGGAGCCGCCGCCAACCCATTGTCCGTCCCACCGTCGCGATTACCGAAGTTGCCGAGGTAGCCGCGCGTGTGACCTCCCCAATGGAGGAAGTCGATGCCACGCAGCACGTTCATCTTCGCCAGCAGCGAGTCTTCGATGAACGAGCCGAGCAGCGGAGAGACGCGCGCCGCTCCGCCGTCCCAATCAGGCAGCACCTGCGTGCGAGCGCTCGCCGTCTGAGCGTGGGTCCGCTTCAAGTCAATCAGTTGTCCGTACTTCGCGATGTGCGCAGCGTCGGCTCCGCTGGCCGCGTACAGCTGCGAGTCGGTCAGCGAGACCGTCGAGTCGATGGGGTACGCGTTCTCTTCGCTGATGCCGCCGTGACCAACCCACGTGGTGACGAAGAAGCGAGGAGCCGTCATGCCCTGTGCTTCGGCCCGCCCGAGCAGCGACGGCATCAGCGGCAACGCGAGCGACGCGCCTCCGAGGCCCTGCAGGAAATGTCTGCGGCTGAGTCGGTTGAATTTCATGTCAGTTCCCCGCCGGCATGCGACGCCGCGTGAAGTCTCGAGAGGTGACGAGCGCGCGCACCACGTCGCGCAGCGAGCCCGTGCCGGCGGCGCGTTCGAGCGCGTTGAGCGTGCAGGCATCACCTTGCATCGCGAGCGTCTCGTGACGACCCGTCAGATAGCGGAACGTGTGCCGCGCGTAGCAGGCGCTGGTGCGCTGCGAATCGGCGAGCAACCCAGACAACGCGACGCCATCGCGCGCAGTGTCCATCGAGCCGTTCAGCTCGACGTTGGGGCGCGTGGTGGAATCGACGGGCACCCAGCTCCCGACGTCGCCTTGCTGCGTGAAGAGCGGCTCCTGCGTGCGGAAGCGGCCGAACGCGTCGTAGCTCTCGAACGGGAAGCCGAGCGGGTTGATGGCGCTCTGGTGGCAGCCCTGGCAGGCGGTGCCCGGAATTTCGGTCTTGGCCGCGACCACGTTGCGCACGGTCAGCACGGACGGCGGCATGTAGCTCGAAGGCGGAGTCGTATCGGCAGGCGGTTCCATCGAATCGCACAAGTACTCGACGCGCAGGCGCGCACCGCGCAACACCGGGTTCGTGTCGGGGTAGCCGGAGAGCAGGTAGCCCGCGCGCGTGAAGAGCCCGGCGCGCTGACCGCTGGGGAAGTGCACCAGCGCGTTCTCATCGCCGTTCCACGGTTGCACGCCGTACGCGCGCGCGAGGTCGGCCGAGCGCGCGAAGGACACGTCGCTCGTCAGCGCATCTCTCAGCGAGCCGTGCGCCGCGTTCCAGTTCATCAGCTCGACCAGCTCCTCGTACGCATCGAGACGGAACTGGTGCAGGTCGGTGGTGCGCGGGAGCGAAGGCGCCGAGGAGTCGGGATAGTCGAGCTCGAGCGAACTCACCGCCGAGGGATTGATGCCCGACACGCGATCGAGCCGCAGCCACTGACGGAAGAAGTGATCGAACTGCGCGCTCGCTCCCGCGGTCTCGAACAGCCGCGCGACCTGTTCCTCGAGCGTGTGGCCGGCGCCGGTGAAGTTCGCGTCGGCGGCGGCCAGCAGCGCATCGTCCGGCGGCGCATTCGTCAGCGCGAAGGCGACGCGATTCGCCGTCTCGTACGCAGTCAGTGCCGTGAAGTCGGTGCGCGCGTCGATCGCGTCTCCGCGGAACTCGGTGCGGAACAAGAAGTCGGGCGACATCAGGAACGACGCGATGAGAGCGGTCCAGCCGCCGTACGTGGTGTCGCCGTACACGCCGCGGTACTGCGCGCGGTCGTCGTCATCGAGCGGCCGGCGGAGCGCGACCTTGCCCAGTCCTTCGATGACCGCGTCTACGCACGTCTGCGCCGTGACGGTCGCGCACGCGCTCGCTCCGCCGTAGTGACGCGCGAACGTCGAGAGCCTCCCAGAGTCAGTCGCGATCCATGAGCCGAGTGACGTCGCGATGTCGAACTGCGGCTCGACGAGCAGCGGGCTGATGCGTTGGTCCATCGAGTCGTAGGTCAGCTCCGCGCGGTGAGTGGAACCATCGACGGGCAACGCCGCGAGCCGGGGCGCGACCGACGTCAACGCGGCTTCCACCTGCTGCGCAGTGAACGCGCGCGAGAGCACACCGGTGAGCGCGTGGCGGTACTGGTTCGGAGTCAGACGCAGGACGACTTCCGCCGAAGGATCCGCGCTCGGCTCACACGCGAACATGTCGATGCGCACCCGCGTTCCGCCGTCGGGGAGCATCACGACGACTCCGCCGCCGCCACCGCCCGTGCTGCCCACGCCGCCGCCGACGGAAGGGATGAACTCCGAGCGCGGACCGACGATTTCTCCGGTGCAGCCGACCAACAGCAACGCGATGACGGGGCCGAGGTGACGCATCAGCAGAAGGAGCCTCGACCGTGCGCCAATGGCTCACACGAAATGCAGCGAGACCCACATGTGGGTGTGCCGTGATTCCGCCCCTTTCAGAGGGTCACTTTCGAGCGTGGTCGAGCGTTCGCTGCTAAGCCGGTGACGCGTGTCGTCGCGAACCGATTCGACTCCCAAGACGCTGGGCCTCAAGTCCGGCATCGGTCTGGTCATCGCCAACATGATTGGCGCCGGCGTCTTTCTTTCCACCGGCTTCATGGCCCAGGCGCTGACGCCTTCGCAGATTCTCCTCGCGTGGATCATCGGAGCGGCGCTCGCGCTCTGCGGCACCGTCGCCTACGCGGAGGTCGCGCGCCTCGTGCCTGAAGGTGGTGGCGAGTACCGCTACCTCTCGTCGCTCCTGCATCCTTCGCTCGGGTACCTCGCAGGCTGGGCGTCGTTGCTCGTCGGCTTCTCGGCGCCCATCGCGCTCGATGCGATGGCGGCGGGAGCGTTCGCGCGCGCCGTCGAGCCGTCCTTGAGCCCGACCATCATCGGAGCGCTGCTCATCATCGCGCTCACCATCGTGCACGCGCTGGGGCTGCATCTCTCGGCGCGCGTGCAGAACGCGCTCGTGGTGCTCAAGGTGTTGCTGGTGCTCGGCTTCATCGCAGTGGGTGTGGTGAAGGGCTCGCTTACGTGGCCGACGTGGACGCCTCCCAACCCGAGCGCCACGCCCGTGGCCGATCTCGCGTTCACCCTCTTCTTCATCGCCTTCGCGTTCTCGGGCTGGAACGCGGCCATCTACGCCGCCGACGAGTTCAAGGAACCGAAGCGAGACGTGCCGCGCGCGATGTTGCTCGGTTGCGCGGTGGTCGCGGTGCTGTACCTCATTCTCAACTTCATCTTCGTCGCCAACCTCACGCCTGATCAGGGCACGGTGGTGTTCAATTATTCCGACTTCGCTTCGCTCAAGAAGGAGTTCGCGCAGGTGACGCTCGGTCAGGCCGTCATGTCGTCGCTCCTCGGCCCGACGGCCGCGAAGGTGATGAGCGGCGTGATGGTGTTGCTCTTCGTCTCGGCCACCAGCGCGATGATGTTGGTCGGCCCGCGCGTGTACGCGGCGATGGCCCGCGATGGGTTTCTCCCTCGGCAGCTCGCAGGCACCGAAGGCAAGCCGCCGGTCGGAGCGGTCATCTTGCAGGGCGCCATCGCGCTCGGGCTGCTGGTGATCAGCGACGTGGCGACGGTGCTCGGCGGCGTCGGGGAGCTCGTCGTCATCTTCGCCGCGCTCACCATGGTCGGGCTCTTCACGCGTCTGCGAGCGACGGGAGATCAACGCCCCTCGGTGCCGTCTCTCATCGCCGCGGCGGTCTACGTGAGCTCGGCCGCGTACATGCTGTACATCGGCGTGAAGCGAAACCCGACCATGTCCGTCGTGGTGCTCGGCGTCGCGGTGGTCGGCGTCGGAGCGTGGGCCCTCACCCGCAGAAAACCGAAACCCGCATGACCATCAACCGCAAGCTCGGCCGCTACGAACTCCTCGAGCAGCTCGGCGAGGGCGGCATGGGCGCGGTGTGGCTGGCGCGGCTCTCGGGCTCACACGGCTTCGAGAAGCTCTGCATCGTCAAGACGGTGCTTCCTTCGATCGCGAAGGACGCTGATTTCGTGTCGCGCTTCCTCCACGAAGGGCGGGTGCTCACGCAGCTGGCGCACGGAAACATCGCGCAGGTCCTCGACATGAACGAGGCCGAAGCGGAGTTCCCCGGGGTGACGCCGTCGGGTGGCGGACGTCAGCTCTTCCTCGCGCTCGAGTACGTCGCGGGAGTGGATCTCGCGCGGCTCGCCGACAACGTGCGCAGCAGCAACGAGTTCATGCCGCTGCCGCTGATCATCATGCTCATCGCGCAGGCGGCCGAAGGGCTCGGCGCGGCGCACCGCAAGACGGCGCTCGATGGCACTCCGCTCAACGTGGTGCACCGCGACGTCAGCCCGCAGAACATCATGGTGTCGTTCGAGGGCGAGGTGAAGGTCATCGACTTCGGCATCGCGAAGTCGGAAGCGCGCAGCCGTCACACCGCGCAGGCCTCGGTGATGGGGAAGCTCGGCTACATGGCGCCCGAGCAGGCCCGCGGGGAAAACGTAGACCACCGCGCGGACCAGTACGCCCTCGCCATCGTGTTGTGGGAGCTGCTCACCAACCAGCCCTTCATTCGGCGCGGCACGCTGACCGAGATGGTGGTGGCGATGGCGCACCCGAAGGAGAAGCCGGTCACGCCGCTGCGCAGTGACGTCACGAAGTCGCTCGAGGCCGTCGTCACGCGAGCGCTGTCGGTCTCTCCCGATGCGCGTTACCCCGACACCGATGCGTTCGCGCGTGCGCTGACGGGAGAGGTGCTCTCACTCGGGCCGCCTCCGACCAAGCCGCAGCTCGGCGAGTACGTGAAGGTGAAGTGCACGCAGGAATTCGGAGCGCAGCGGCAGTTGCTCACGCGCGTCTCGACGATGCGTGGGCTGTCGAGTGAGTCGGTGCGCGCGCAGTCGAATGACCCGCTCGTGGCGACCGCGGTGCGACCGGGGCCTCCGGTGTCGGCTGATCAGATCGGGAGCCCGGCCGCGACCGTCGATGTCGGCTCGCACACCATCGCCGCGCGGCCGGGTCTCGTCGACCCGAGCGCGATGACGCGCGCGCGTGCGCCCGGTGCGGTTCCGGTCGATGCGCGAGATCTTCCACCTGACGTCGCACCCGTCTCGACGACGCCGGGTCGTCCCGCAGCGCTGCCGGTCGCCGTCGATCGCAGCTCGTCCACCACACCGAGCGGCGGGGCGAGCAGCCCGAGCGATCCATCTCCCACGGTCAATGATCGACCCGCAGGACTCACGGCGGTGCTCGCCAGGCAGGGTGACCCTGCACTCGATGCGACCATCGCGGGCCGTCCGTCGAGCGGGCCGAGCGATCCCTCTCCGACGGTGCGCGATCGCCCGCCGGGTCTCGACGCAGCGACCGTCGCAGGCCGCCCCGCGGTCGCTCCCGCTTCGACCGATTCGTCCCTCGCCGTCGATCGTCCAGGCGAAGAAGTGCCTCACGGCCCGGGCCGGCTCGCCACGCCCGCGCGGCCGCTGGGCGACTCGACGGTCCCCGGTCGCGTCGCGGTGCCCGCCGTCGTTCCCACCGAGCCCGGCCGCCCCGCCGTCTCGAGCGCAGTCGTCCCTGCGCAGGGAACTCCGGCGATCTCGGTGTCGAAGGAACCGCTCCTCACGCCGCTCACCACCAAAGAGATCGCCGCCGCGATTCCGAAGCGCTCGAAGGCTCCGCTGATCATCGGAGGCGTCGTCGTGGTGGGCCTCATCGCGGCCATCTCCGTCGCGACGCGGCCGAGCGAACACCCGACGCCGCAGCCCGCGGTGGTCGTCGACGCAGGTGCGCCCGCACCACCAGTCATCGATGCTGGACAGCGCGAGGTCGTGAACCCCTGGCAGGGTCAACCGACCGTCGACGCCGGAACCGAAGTGGCGAACGACGCACCGAAGCCGAAGGACGGAGTCATCACGAATCCACCGGGCTTCGACGATCCACCGCCGAATGATCCGCCGAGTGATCCCACTCCGGCGAAGAAGCCCATCCACTTCATCGTGCGCACCACGGCCAACACGTGGGTGATCTCGAACATGAACAAGTCGTCACTGAAGAACTGCACGCTGACGTTCCCGGGAAAGCGTCGCGTCTCACTCGGCACGCTCAGAAGCGGAGAGAGTCGCGAGGTTCCGCAATCGTCGGCCGCGGTGAGCGCCGGCGCTCCGAGCGTCGACAAGAAGGCGCGCCTCGACTGCGCCGAGGGCACGGGCTTCTCGAAGCTGTGATTCGCCAGGTCAGTCCCACTCGATCAAGTACGAGACCATCGGCGCGACGAACGCGGTGATCTTCGCGCGCAGCTTCACGCCGATCGCCTCGCCCATGCCCAGAATCGAGCCCCGCGCCATGTCGGGAATGCTGCCGACGTCGGACATGTGCATCACCAGCGATTTTGGGCTCTCAGCGCCGAAGGTCACCACGTTGTAGTTCTCGGCGGTGCTCCTCGAGTACGCGCGCTTCAGTGCGCGGGTCGTGCCCATCAGCTTGAGCAACGGGAGCAACGTCTTTCCGACGGGGTTGGCGTCGATGGTCGCCAGACACAAGCGACGACCGACCTCTGCGATCGCCTCGCTCTGCTCGAGCTCAGTGAACAACTTCGACGCGGCCAGCACCGTCTTCTCGAACTTTTCGTAGGGGTACCCGGGGAGCAAGCGATCGATCGACACGCCAAAACTCGAAAGCTCATCGCGAAAGGCGGGCGTCGCGCGATCACTCACGCCGATGATCAACGCCTCGAACGACGGCTTGTAGACGAGCTTCTCTTCTTTCCCCGAAGGTCCCCCCGACGCGGTCATTGACCAATGTCATATCGAGGGCTCCCTTCAGAACGCCACCCCGGGTGGTGCTAAGGCTGCCCTCATGTTTCGTGCATTTCCGCTTGGCCTGGCTGTGCTCTTCATTGGTTGCGCGCCGGCGAAGATGGACCCCGTTGATCCGCTCCCCTTCGAGCCTGCCTCGCCGACCGCCGCGCCCGAGCCCTCGAAGTTCGGTCCGTTTCCCGTCGGCGTGCGCACGGTGGTGTTCGAAGACACCGGGCGCAGGAAGATGGATGGCAGTCCGCGCAAGTTGGTGACGGAGATCTGGTACCCCGCGGTGCAGTCGACGCGCGGTCAGCCGACCGTCACGTACGACATTCTCCCCGTGTTCACCGAGGCGCAGCAGGCGTCGATCGGCGTGGGCACCATTCCATTGCTCGAGACCGCCGCGGTGCGTGACGCCGAAGTGGCCCGCGCGCACGGCCCGTTTCCGCTCATCGTCTTCAGCCACGGGCAGGCCGCGATTCGGTGGCAATCGACCTACTACACGGTGCTGCTTGCCTCGCACGGCTACATCGTCATCTCGACCGACCACGAAGGCGGCACGCTCTACGACGTGGTGCGCGGCGAACTGCAGAGCGCGGTGGTCGGCGTGCAGTACCGCCCCGATGACGTGCGCTACCTGCTCAACCGCTTCACGCGGCTGCGCGAAGACGATCCGCTCTACGGAATGATCGACGCCGAGCGCATCGGAGTGACCGGTCATTCCTTCGGCGCGCTCACGTCTTTCCGCATCGCCGCCATGGACTCACGCGTGAAGGTCATCGTGCCGCAGGCGCCGTTCGACGCGAGCGTGGCGTGGCTCGGCGTACCGCGACCGATGATTCCGATTCACGTACAGGCCTCGCACGAAGATCAAACACTCGAGTGGGACACCAACGTCGAGCCGACGATGAACGAGATCCGCATCGCAGGTCAGCCGTGGTGGCTGCTCGATCTCGTGAAGGGTGGGCACTTCACGTTCAGCGACCTGTGCGCGTTCGATCTCGCCGCCATCTCCGATCGCGTGATGCTCGACATCCCCGGAGCCAACGTGAAGAAGGTGCTCGAAGACGGGTGTGGTCCGACGGCGCCTCCTGCGTCGGTCGCGCAGCCGCTCATCAACCACTTCGCCGTGGCGTTCTTCAACGCGCAGCTGCGCGGCTCGGCGGCGTCGCTGGACCTGATGACGCAGGCGAAGGCCGATGAGCTCGCCGGAACGAGTGGTGTCGGCGTGGTGACGAAAGGCCCTTGACGTTTCACCACCCCCCGCAAGGGGCTTTGGTCAGAACGGCCAGCGCGAACGGCACGTCCCACCGGGCGCGTCGGGTGCCTGTGCTTCGAATTCGATGGCGCTGACGTCGCGGGTGTCTTCGAACACCGCGCTCACTTCTCTTCTGGTGCGCGGCGGGATCGCGAAGCTCATGAACAGCGCGTCGTCTTCTGGAAGGTGCGCGTGCGGTGCCTCGACGCCCTTCGCATCGACGAAGCGCGCGGTGGACAGCGAGAGCGGCGCGTCGGAACGGTTCTCGAGCGACAACCAGACGCGGCGGCCGCCACTCGGCAACAACACCGGCACGGCCTCGACCTTCTCGACGCGCAGCTTGCTGACCTCGAGTGCGCCGCAGGGCTCGGTCATCGGCTCATTGACGGGGTGGAGTTTCAAGTAGTCGCCCGCCGCGCTCGCCACGACCTCGTTGCCCGCCAGCGTCAGCGCCCGAACGCGCGTGCGCAGCGCGACGTCTTCACGACACCCGGGAATCGGCGGCGAGAGCGGGACGAGGTCCTTTCCCGGGAACAAGAGGACGTGCGCAGGCTTCGCGGGCAACACGACGGCGCACGCATCGGCACGCAAGGCGACGGTGTGCCCTTCGGCCCACTCGAGCGTCAGCCGCACGCGGCCTTCTTCGACGGCGATCGACTTCACGGTGCCGACGGTGACGCCTTCCGCGAAGACCCGACTGCCCGCCTCGACCCCGGCTGCGTCGCTCACCACCGCGACGGGGCGGTTCTTCGAGCACCCCACGACGAGCAGTGAAATGAGAACGAGGGCTCGCAAGCGTGTGCCTGACCCGCGACGCCCTGGTGGTGTGCAGAAAAGGTCGCTTCAGGGCGTGCAGGCGCCGTTGGTGCAGGAACCGGCGTCGCTCGTCGCGCACCACGCCTGCGCCGCGGGTCCGTCGACGACACCGTCGCAGTCGTCATCGAGACCGTTGCATTGCTCGTCGATGGACGCGCAGAGGCAGATGGGTTGCGCCACGCCGGGATACGGAGCGCAACGCCAACCAGCGGGGCACACGCCGCCGTCGGTGCAGATGGCGGTGCACACGTTGCGACCGGCATCCGCGACGGTGCCGACCGGCAAGCAGAGTCGCTCGTCGCATTCAGAATTCTTCGCACACGCCTTTCCGAGATCAGGCCCCAGGAAGCAGCGATCGTCGGGGCCACACTGCAAGCCGCCGAAGCACACGCCTGAGCAGCAATTCAGTCCGGACACACCGCAGGTCGCTGGAATGCCCGCGTCGCGTCGCATCGTCTCGCACGTGCCCTCGCGGCAGATCAGCGGCTCGAGACACTGCTCCATGGCACAACATTCGAGGCCCAGATCTCCGCAGGGTCTGGTGCAGCCGTGCGCGATCACCCCGGCGGTGGCGAGCGTCACGGCCGTGAGCACACATCGTGAGAACGTGGAGCGCGTCATCTCAGGCAGCACACCTCTCTGGCGGAGCACTCGGTCGTCGTCGAACAGCCGAACTCACAGACTCCAGCGACACCGCACGTCGCTCCATTCGGGCACCCGCCATCGGGCTGACACCGGCAGTTGGTCGTCGTGCACTGCGCCGTTCTGGGGTCGCAACATTCTCCCGCTCCGCATTCAGCGTCGGAATGACAACACGGTTCGCACGCGCCACCGCGGCAACAGCCTCCATCGCAGTCGCCATCGCCGCAGCAGGTGAGCACCGAGATGCATGTCGATCGACAACAGTGCAGCGAAGGGTCTCCGCACGCGGTGTCGTTCGCGCAGGGACACGTCGAGCACTTGCCTCCCACGCAACACTGCCCCGCCAGACAATCACCGTTGTTGAAGCAGCAGTTGACACACGCGCGCGTGCGCAGGTCGCAGCAGCGCCCCGACGCGCAGTGTTCCCTCGCGCAACACTCGGCGTTGGCGGTGCAGCGCTCGTTGCAGCATTTCTCTCCTGCCGCGCACTGTGAGTCATTGGAGCAACACGACTCGCACCGTCCCGCGACGCAACAGTTGCCGGCGCCGCATTCGCCGTCGTCGCAGCATTGTGCGTTCGTGCAGCGGCCATCGCAGCACTTGCCGCCGGGCGGGCAATTCGCAGAGGTCGTGCACCGCGCGACGGTCGTGCACACGACACATGCGCGATTGAGACAACACTCTCCAGCCAGACAGTCGCCGCTCGAGCCGCACCCTCGCGTGCAGCGCGCGCCGAGGCACACCTCGTCCGGCTCGCAGTCTGCGTTCTCGCAGCAGTCGCCTTGAATGCAGCGCCCGCCGCAGCAGACCGCTCCGTTGGTGCAGGGCGCGTTGCTCTCGCACGCGCACGCGCTGGTCCGGCACTGGCGGTCGAAGTCGCAGCATTGCCCCGAGGGACAATCGACGTCGGAGCAGCACGCGCCGCGCAGACACAGTCCCGGTGGTCCCGCGTCGACGGGGCCTGCGTCGGCGACGCCCGCATCGTGACCCGCATCGACTGGCACGAAGCCCGCGTCTGCCGGAGCGCCTGCATCTCGGCGAGGTGGTTCTGGTTCCGGCGGGGGCGGACACCCGAGCGAGAACGTGGCGAGCAGGGCGAGCGCGAGTGTCTGGCCGTGGCGGATCCGTCCCTCGCGCATCGTGTGGATGATTCCACACTCCAGGGCGTCAGGTGCGCGCCTGGGCCTTCGCCATCGTGTCGCGCGCGATCCACGAGGCGTTGAGCGCCATCACGAAGCTGGGGCCCACGGTGATGAGGTAGCGGTACTCGGGGAACAACGCGGCGAACGTGCAGCCGAGCACGTACGCCATGACGGTCGGCCAGATGCCAGGCCAACGTCCCGGGAACAGACCGACCGCGAGCAGCGCGGTGATGAAGCCCCAGTAGCCCGCGAGAATCGCGAGCCCATACACGCCGGGTTCGAAGCCCGCGTACATCGTGACCACCACGCCGATGGCCTGCGCGAGCATGGCGAACACCACCATGCGCAACAGCGAGCGATTGAGGGGCGTGAACGCGCGCGGATTTCTGCGAGCGAAGGTGCTGGCGACGATCAACACCACCGCGCTCAAGAACGCGACTGGAGCGGTGCGCAGCATCTCCTCGCGTCCCGTCGAGTCGCGGAAGAAGTGACCGACCACGGGGAGGATGACCCAGATGGCGCCGATGATGACGGCCAACGCCGTGCGCGAAGAACCACCGGTGCGCGGATCGAGCGCGTCTTCGAGGTGCTTGAGCCGCTCGATCTGCGCGTCCTTCTCGTGTTCGCGCGCCAGACCGGCGGCGAGATCAGCGCTGAGGTCAGCAGGAGGCGACGTCATCTGGGCGACCAACACCTGCGCGGCGCGTGGAGAGCCGTGACGCAGTTCCCACCGCGCCATCAGCTCGAGCACTTCGTTCAGCGCGCGACGCGCGCGCGCGTTGCCGGGCCAGCTCACCAGCGCCTGCTGCAGACCGAAGCGGCACTCGCTGAACAACGAGTCGATGCGCGTGCGGTCGCCGGAAGGTTGGGCCACCAGCGCCTTCAATTCGACCGCCCGCTGCTCGGAGTTGATCGCCAGGCGCGTCGAGCCCTGATGTTCGAGGAACGCTTCGATCGCCTTGCGCACCTCGAGCGCGCTCTCGGGACGATCAGCCGGGCTCACGTTCATGCAGCGACGCACCAGGTCCGCGAGCTCTTCGGGCGCGCTCGCGGGCACGTCGGGCTTGCTGCGCCGCACCACCTGAAACAGCTCGTCGGGTGTCGTCGCATGGTGCGGCGGACTTCCCGCGAGCACTTCGAAGAGCATCGCGCCGAGCAGATACACGTCGGTGCGCGCGGACAGCGAAGCGCCGGTGCCTCCGAGCATCTCGGGCGCCATGTACGCCGGCGTGCCCGCGAGCTGCTGCGTGGGACCCGGGCCCGTCGCGATGCCCCAATCGACGACGTAGACCTCGCCGAACGCGCCGACCATCACGTTCTCGGGCTTCAAGTCGCGGTGAATCACGCTGCGTGAATGCGCGAAGTGCACCGCGTTGCAGACGCTCTGCAGAATGCGCAGGTGCTCTTCGAGCGGGGGACGATCAGGCGCGTGCCGCTTCATCGCCTCGGCATCGGAGAGGAGCGTCGCCCACGTCACGCCCTCGATGCGCTTCATCACCAGCACCGGCTTCCCCTCGGTGTCGAGAGAGAGCGAGTAGACGGGGAGGATGTTGGGGTGCTCGAGCCCGCCCGCCATCCACGCTTCGGCGAGCAGCGCCTCGATGTCGTGTGAGGCACCGAGGCCCGGCTTGAGCGTCTTCACCGCGACGCGGCGATCGAGCGCCACCTGCTTCGCGAGCCGAATCACGCCCATGCCGCCGTGACCGAGCGGTGCTTCATCGACCAACGCGCGCGCGTCGTGCGTCAACGTGCGCAACACCTCGAGCGCCTTCTTGCCGAGCTGCGCGTCGTGCGGCGGCGTCATCGTCGAGCCCGGAGAGCGCACCAGCGTCGCGGCCTGCTCGCGCGTGAGCGTCTTCAACAGCTCGGGCTCGGTGACGTGGTCGTCGCTCACGGCGTCACTCCAGCTTCGCGCCCTCGTCGACCCACTGACCGAGCAACGCCCGCTCCTCGTCGGCCATGCCCGTCTTGTTGATGAACGGCATGGTGCGATTCACGACGACGCGATCCTTGATGCGCGGCGCGAGCAGCTGAATCTGCGCGGGCGTGTCGAACATGATGCCGTTCGGAGCGACGGGGAACATCGGCTCGGTGGTCTTCGCCGAATGACACGTCACGCACCGCGCCTGAATGATGCTCTGCACCTTCGCGAACTCCACGCGCGCGGGAACGGTCGTGCCTGCATCACCCGCGCTCGGAGGCGGCGTCACCACCGCGACCTCGACCGGCTTGCGCATCGACAACACGAAGAGCAACACCGTGGCGATGATGGCGATGGCGCCGATCGGCCCGAGCCAGCCGGCGTTCCCCTTCATCGCGTAGCGGATGTTCATGAAGTGACGCACACCCGCGCCCGCGAACATCAGGACGAAGAGGATGAGCCAGTTCAGCGGGTGCCCGTACGTGCCCGGGAAGTGGTTGCTCAACATGATGAAGAGCAACGGGAACGTCATGTAGTTGTTGTGAATGCTGCGCTGCTTCGCCTTCTGGTTGAGCGCGTAATCCTGTTCCTGGCCCGACTCGGTGGCGGCGACGAGCTTGCGCTGCGAGGGCACGATGATGGTCCACACGTTGCCGGTCATCACCGAGCCGAGCAGCACGCCGACGTGCAGATACGCCGCGCGACCCGAGAAGAGCTGCGTCAGTCCGTACGCGATGCCGAGCAACGCGGCGATGCTGAGGGCGCCGGCGACCATCGGCGCCGACTTGCCGACCGTCTTCCACAACACGTCGTAGATGAGCCACGCGCCGATGATGGTGCCGAGCGAGAACGCGATGGCTTCCCACTGACCGAGCGCGCGCACCGACGGGTCGATGAGAAACGCGCCGCCGTTCGCGTAGTAGACGACCACCAACAACGCGATGCCGCTCGCCCACGTCGTGAAGTTCTGCCACTTGAACCAGTGCAGCGTGCTGGGCATCTCCCCGGGTTTGAGCAGCCGCTTCTCGACTTCGTAGAAGCCACCGGAGTGGACCATCCACATCTTGCCCTCGTACCCGACCTCGCTCGCGCGCTCCTTCGCCTTCTCGAGGTTGCGATCGAGCCAGTTGAAGAGCATCGAGTTGCCGATCCACATGATGCCGGCGATGAGGTGGACCCAGCGGACCAGCAGGTCGAGGAACTCGTGAATCGTCACGGCGGGAGAATGTAGCCGTCCACACAGAGCGGTGTACTTTTCGAAGTGATGCTCTCGCTGATGACGTGCCTCGTGCTCGCGGTTCCTGATGCGGGCGTTCCTGCGCTCGATCGCCGCACGCGCGAGTTGATGCACACCGAGGTGAATCTCGCGTTGCCGACCTCGCTCCCGGTGGAGACCAGAGAGGCCGCGTTCGCCGAAGGCTTCGCGGTGTTCGAGAACATCGAAGCCGAATTGAACGAGTGGAAGCCGGGCTCCGCGCTTGCGCGCATCAACGCCGCTGACGGCAAGCCGGTCGAAGCGAACGCGCAGGTGTGCGACGTCATCAACCTCGCGTTGTCGGGAGCGAAACGCACCAACGGCCTGTTCGATCCGACCTGGGCGGCGCTGCGCGACACGTGGAAGTTCGGCAGCGCACAAGACGGCACGGTGCCGAGCAAAGAAGAGGTGGCGAAGCAGTGCGCGCTGGTCGGCTGGCAGAAGGTGAAGGTCGTCACGCGCGCCAATCGCTCGTGTTCCGTGACGCTGCCGAAGGGGATGAAGCTCGGCCTCGGTGGATTGGTGAAAGGGTGGGGCGTGGATCGCGTGGTGACGGCATGGCGCGCGCGAGGGCTCAAAGACTTCTACGTGCAGGCTGGTGGAGATCTCTACGTCGGAGGACTGGTCGAGGGCCGCAAGTGGCGCGTCGGCATTCGAGACCCGCGCGGAGCGAAGTCAGCGAGCTTCGCGAAGTTGGAATTGAGCGACGCGGCGTTCTCCACCAGCGGCGACTACGAGCACTTCTTCCAGAAAGACGGAGTGCGGTACCACCACCTGATCGATCTCCGCACGTGTTGGCCGGCGCGCGCGTCGGTCTCGACCACGGTGCTCGCGAAGAGCGCCACCGACGCGGAGTTCCTGACGAAGGCGGCGTTCATTCTCGGTCCCAAAGACGGTCAGCCGCTGGCGCGCACCTTCGGAGCCGCCGCCGTGTGGGTGACGCCCGACGGAAAAATCCACGCGACCGAGGGCTTCGAGAAAGAGCTCCTCGACGTGTGGGCGCCGAGTGGTCTGCCGGAATGACGCGCGCTACTCGAGCGGCTCCAGGCTGATCAGCCGGCCGTTGCCGATGTAGACGCGGTAGCGCACGCTGTGGCGCATCACCTTCGCGATGCGCTTGGGAATGAGCAGCTGCTCGTCGCCTTTGCGAATGTAGAAGTAGTCCTTGAAGGTCACTTCCTGCGGCGAGAAGTCGAACGTGATGTCCCACGTGACGCACAGACCGAGCTCGTAGACCTTTCGCGACGCGCGCACGCTGCGCAGGGTGCTGATGGCGAACGCGATGCAACCGAGGCCGAGAATCGTGCTGCCGATGGCGATGGCGTACACGCCGTTCATGTCGACGCGATCCACCGGCTTTCGGAGTGAGTCGTAGAACAAGAGCGCGCCGGCATTTCCTCCGCCGAGGATGAGCAGCGCGAGCACGACCCAGAACGCCACCGCGCCATTGCCGGGTTGGTCGCGACCGATCTGATCAGGGTGGAGCTTGCCGGTGCGATTCACCGCCAGCTCATCGAGCGTGAAGTACGCCTCTTTCGACAACACGGCCAACTGCGCGTCGAGGTGCGGGACCGTCATGCCTCAGTACTCGAACGTCAGCGCGAGCGAGCCGAGGTGGGTGAGGTCGTTCACCGTCATCGCTTCGAGCGTGCGCTCTCCCTGGCCCGCGAACTGAGTGCGCAACACCGACAGCTGGTAACTCGCCGAGAGCTGGAACGATGGCGTGAAGCGGAAGCCGACTTCTCCTGCGCCGCCCCACGTGTAGCCGCCCTTCGACGCGCCGTAGCCCTTCACCATCTGCGTGCCGACGTCGACCACGGCTCCTCCCCGCGGAGCGACGTTGATGAAGAACTTTCCGAACACCAGCCCGATGGCGAGCTCCCCGCCGAGGCTCTGGAAGTAGCCGTCGTCGAAGAGCGCGTTGCGTTCCACTCCGCCGATGTCGACGCGGTAGAGCGCGCGCGGGCTCAGCTCGAGTGGTCCTGCGCGCAGCGTGTAGCCGAGCGCGACGCGGCCGCTCGAAGGAAGTGCGAGCGCTCCGCCGAGCGGCAAGGTCTGCAGTACCCAGCCCACCGCATATTTTCCCTGCACGTGCAGACCGCTGAGCGCCGACACGCGGAGCAAACGGAACGGGTAGAGCGTCACGCCGAACGAGAGCACCGGGAAGCCGAACGACGCGCGGAACGGCGTCGCGTACGAGAGTGAGCTGTACGCCACGCTGCGGAAGCCGAAGCCGAGGCGCGCTTCGAGCTCGAGTCCGCCGGGCAGTGAAGAGGTGTCGGGGATTTCCGCGATTGCTTCGACCGGTTTCGCTTGCACCGGTTCGACTGGCTTCGGCGCGGGCTCCGGCTCTTTCGCGACGGGAGCGGGCGCAGGCTCGACCGGCTTCGCAGTTTCAGGCGTGGGCGTCGGCTCTGGAGTGGGCTCGGGCGTCGGCGCAGGCGTGGGAGCCGTCTTCGTCGTCTTCGGCTTCTTCTTCTTCGGAGCGCTCCAGCTCACCGACGAGGTCAGCAACGCCAACGCGAGCAGCGCCGGAGCCGCGCGTCTTCTGCGCACGAGCCAGAAGAGGACCAACGCACCGAAGAGCAGCGCCGGCGTGGTCGAGCACGTCTGCTGCGTGCGCGAGCCGACCGTCGACGGAGACGGAATGCCCAACACCAGCGAGTGCGTGACATCTCCTGAGTTGCGCGAGTCGGCGTTCGAATCCACCGCGCTCAGGTAGAGCGTCACCGTGCCTTCGTCGTTCGCTGGAGCGACCCAGCTGACGCGCCACTTGTTGATGGCGCAGGCGTACGAGTGCGCGGCGCGCGTGCCAGTGCGATCGATGACGGTGACGGGGTCGATGTTGCCGAGCGTGGGACAGAGGTATTCCGCGCCCGCGGAGCCCATGAGCGGCATCGCCTGTTCGAGTCGTCCAGCTGGAGAGCGGTCGCGCTTCGAGAGCTCCATCGCGAAGGCCGCGCGCGCCGAACTTCCCGTCATCGCGAGCTCGAGCTCGTACGTCTCACCGGGCACGTAGCCCTGCGTCGCGAGATCTCTGCCGATGGCTGAGACAGTGACGGCTCCATCTCCGACCGCGTCGTGACACACCGAGCAGTTCCACTTCGCGCTCGGGGAGCCGGTGAAGCTGATGCCCTCTCCACCGCCGAGCGTGGCGGGCGTGTCGAAGTCGTTCGCGCTGCCGAACGCGAGCACGAGGGAGAGCGCGGCCCCGATCATGGGAAGAACCCTCCGCCGTCACACGATGCGCCCGCGTCGATCCATTCGGCGATGGCCTGTGCGTGAATGGGCAGCAACACGCCCTGATGCGACTTCACGCCGAACGGCCGCTGCCCCGTGTACTGGAGCAACTTGCTGCGGAACAAATCGCACGGAATCACCGAGGGCCGCACGCAGCCGGCCATGCGCAGCGAGCCGCACGTGTCGTCCGCGACGAAGCAGCCCGCGTCGAGTCGATTCTCCGGCGTGTGGCAGCCCGCTTCCTTCGCGCACGTGACTTTGGTGACGATGGCCGCGATCTGGTCGTAGGTGACTCCGGGGCGCGGCATGCAGGCCATCACCACGCCACCGTCGGGATCCATCGGCACGCCGCCGTCGTCTTCGAAACCTCCGTCCATCATCGGGTCGGTGCCGCCGTCGTACGTCGCGCCGTTCACCCACGCCTCGAGGAGCTTCCAGCCGTTCGCCGTCTTGTTCGCGTAGATGTTCTGGCCGAAGCGATCGACGCCGCCGTGGCCTGCTCCGCCTTGTTCAATCTGCAGCGGCTTTCTCAGCAGCTCAGGCAACGTCGAGCTCGTCGCCGCGGCCGCCAGCGATGCGCGCTTGTAGTTCGCGAAGTGTTCTTCGGGCGTGAGCGGTTGGTTGCTGGTGAGCGATGGGTCGATGCGCAAGCCCGCGAGCGAGAACACGCGCATTGGCCGCAGCGGAGCGCCATGGCACGTCGAGAACGCGCAGCTCGCGATGAGCTCCGGCTCGACCTTCGCTTCGAAGTACGCCTGATCGAGCGTCGGAACGTTGGTGGAAGGCGGAGGCATCGCACAACGCGCGATGAGGAGCGCGAGCACGGCGACGATGGCGAGTCGAACGCGCACATTGCCTGCTCGCTGCGAACCGCCCCAGGTCGGTTCTTCGCTGCGCATTAGAAGTCCACCGCTGCGCCGACCTGCGCGATGAGGGCCCACCGCTCTCGCAAGCGAATGAACTCGGGGTAGTTGAAGTACATGCCTTCGCACTTCACGTCGAAGCGGAAGGCGGCTCCGGACTTCTCGGTGCGCAGCGGCTGCCATTCGGCCTTGATGCCGAAGAGGTGCGAGGTGAACGCCGAGAGCTCGCGGTCGGACGAGAGGTAGAGCTTCAGCGCGTCGTACGACGGCTCGTAGAAGAACGCGCGGCTCTGCGTATAGAAGCGGTAGCGGAAGCGAATCGTGATGGGCGAGAGATCGAGGATTACGCGCGCGTCGACGGTGTGTGAGAGCACGGCCCAGCTGTCGCGGTAGATGCGGTACTCGCCGTGGAGCACGAGGAACGAGCCGAGGTACTGCTTGAGCGCGAGCGCGGCGGCGAAGCGGAAACGGTCTGACGGCTCGGTCTCGGGCATCAGCAAAAGGAGCGGCGTCGACTGCCCGGGCTCGGTGAGCGTCACGCGCACGTGGCGGTAGGGGCTGGCGATCATGCCGTTGGTGCGGGCGAGCGTGACGTTGAGCTGCGCGATGGTGGTGGGCGTGAAGATCTGCGTCAGCGCGAGGTCGCCGCTGAAGTCGCTCATCGGCGCCTGGTAGAGCGGATCATCGGCGCGGCCGACGATGTTCGACATGAAGCCGCCGCGCAGCGAGACGGTGGTGTTCTTCTGGAAGAGCTCGCGGGAGATGGTGACCGAGCCGCCGTTCGACAAGTAGTCGCGTTCGCGCGCGTGCATGAACGACGCGCCGATGGTGAAGCCGGCGACTTCTTGTCCCGCCCCGAAGTCGACCTCCTGGCGACGGTCGTAGATGCGCGGGCTGGCGGTGGTGCGCACGTCGACCGATGCGCTGCTGACCACGTCTTCGGTGTACGTCGCCGAGAGCGAGGTCTTGCTTGGCAGAATGACGGTGCCGGTGATGTGCGGAGAGACGACGACGGTGCGATCGGTGTCGGCGTAGAGCTGCACCTTCGAGCTGATCGTCACGTCGGTCTGAGCAAGGACCACCAGGAGGATCAGTTGCACCCGCAGCCACCTCCGCGGGCTCCACGTGCGCCGGACGAGCCTTCGCGACTGTCGATGAGGTGGTTCTCGAGGACGAGCTCGTCGCCGTCTTCCTGGAACTGCATGCAGCGTTTGCTCAACGTGCCGCGTTTCGTGGCGCCGACGAGGCCGCCTGCGTTTTCTCCGACGCTCTCTCCGTTGGCGTTGGTGTCGGCAGATTCGGCGAGGAGCGCTTCGAGATCTTTCTTCAGCTCATCGAGGCTCTTCTGACCTTCGAAGCCTTGATGGATTTTGCGCACGCGACCGGCGCGATCGATGAGCACCGCGGTCGGCATCACGCTGACGTTGAGCTTGGCCTGCGACTGCGCGGCGTCGGTGTCGAGGAGAATGGGCAACGCGAGCTTCGTCTCTTCGATGAACTTCGGAATCTCGACGGGCACCGCGTCGTCACCGTCGACGTTCATCGCGAAGATGCGCAGCCCCTGCGCGGCGTAGGTGCGCGCAAGCCCCTGGTAGAGCGGGAGCGATTGGCGGCACGGCTCACACCACGTCGCCCAGACGTCGAGCAGCACCACGTTTCCGCGCTGCGACTTCAAATCGAACTGCGTCTTCGCGGGGTAGGTGGTGACCGTGAGCTCGAGCGGCGCTCCCGCGACGGGCGCTGGCCCCGAGGGCGTGTGAGCACATCCAGCGATCAGCACCGCGAGTACGAGACCCGGCATCGAACGCATGAGCGCGCGCAGCGTACCTCACGCCACGCCATGCACACGGACACGCGCGTCGGTCATGTGGCCGCGAACGCTCTGCATTTCTTGCATAGTGGTGCTCGTGCACGGGTCGCCACGAGCGCGCATCGCGAAGACCCTGTTGCTGTGGCTCGTGCTCTGTCTGGCGTGGCTCCCGTTTGGAGCGAAGCGCCACTTCGGCGAGCTGTACGACGGAGCGATGACCGACCACGCGTCGCACCTCAACCGCGTGCGCGCGTTCATGCGGGTTGGACCTGCAGTGTGGGCGACTCCAGCGATGGAGCTGGGGCTGACGCTCTCTGACGGTCACATCAACTGGCCCGAGCTTCCGGTGATGTACCCGGCGGGCATGCTGGTGCTGCACCTGCCGCTGGCGTTGACGGTCGAAGCGGGAATGCCGCTCGAGCGCGCGTCGCTGATGACCATCTTCTTCTATCTGCTCGGCTTCGCGTGCGTGGCGACGGTCCTCGCGGAACAGCTGCATCGGCGCTCGCCAGATGTCGCGCTTCACGTGCTGTTCGCGTTGGGTCTTCTCGGTTTCGTGGTGCGCGGCTTCTACGACGTGTGGCCGGTGTTGGTGCTGTTGCTCGCGTTTCGCGAAGAGCGCGCCGAGCGAGCGCTGCTGTGGTGGGCGGTGGCGGCGTTTCTCCACTACCGCGTCTTCTTCACCGCGCCGTTCGCCGCGCTCTGGGCGTGGGACCTCGTGCGAAGAGGAGCGTGGCGGCAGCTCGTCATCCCCGGCGTGCTGGTCGGAGCGAGTCTCTGCACGTTCGCGCTCTCGGCGTCGTTTCTGTCACGGCTCCCTGAGACGAATCCCACGCACGCCATGGGCCCCGCGATCGCAGTGGTGGTCGCGGTCGCTGTCTTCGTCGCGTTCTCTGCGTACGCGAGGGTGAGTTGGCGCGTGACGGTGCCAGTGGTGCTGCTGATTCTCGCGACGATGCTCCCGCGGCAGACGATGAGCTGGCACGCGTACCTGCTGTGGCCGGCGATGTTCAGCTGGCGCGCAGACGAGCCGATGCAGCAGCGGTGGGCGCGCTACGCGCTCTTCATCGTCGTCATGTTCGTCGGCATGCGCGGCGAATGGCCCGGCCGCTGGCTGGGCTTCCTGTGACGACGCAGCTACTTCTTCACTTCAGGAACGCGGAGCGTGACTTCGAGCGCACGCACGTCGTCGGCTTCTGAGGCTCTTCCGGCCTCTTCCAGGGCTCGAATGAACGCGAGTTTACGGCGGTCGATCTCGGCGCGGAACTCGGCCGCAGTCGTGGTGATGACGTCGGGGAATTCCGAAGCGTGCTGTGCGGTCTTCTGCAGAACGTGGTCGAGGATCTCGCCACCCTCGCGAAGCAGCGCGACAGGCTCCTGGAGGATGTTGCCGAGGAGCAGGTACTCGCCACGCTCTTCGAGGAGGTCGACGACCCTGCGAATGCGATGCAGCTCGAGTTCAAACGACTCCGCCACACTCATGCTGCGAACTCGCTCGACGACCTCTGATTCGAGGCCAAGCGACTGACTCAGCGTGACCCAGTCGTGAAAGTTCTTCGCTTCGGCACGAAGTGCTTCGAGTCGCGGGCGCGTCGGCGGATGCACCTTCAAGAGCCCGTCGATCTCGCTCATCAAGTAGGACAGGCGCACGCCGGTCCAATTCGGCTCGTGCTCGAGGGAGTGTTCCCAGAGCCACACGGCGTGTTCGAGCGCTTCGTCAAAGTGCCTGCTGCGTACGAGCGTCCGCACGAGCTTGAAGCGCGCCATGACATCCGATTCCTCAAACTCGCGGAGTGAGTCGAGCTCAGTTCGCCCGGTGCTCACATTCTTGAGCCACGTGAGGATTTGCTTGGCGGACCGCATGCCGCTGGCGCGGTCGAGTTCGGCAGCGTCCTTCCGCAGCATCACGGTTGGGATCGACTGCACGTTCCACTCTTCGCTCAACGACTCGTGTTGATCGACGTCGATCTGAATCGCAATGGCGTGCTCCGCCACCCACGCGTGCACCTCGGCGTCCTTCCACGTCGTCTTGTCCATCTGCGCGCACGGAGCGCACCACGTCGCCGTGAAGTCGATGAGCAGGAACTTCCCGCGCTCCTTCGCGCGAGCCGTGGCGACGTCGAGCGGCAGATCCTCGAACATGTCGTGAGGGTAGTTAGTTCACGGAGGCAGCACGAGGTGCGCCTGTTGCTTCGAC
>JAEUJS010000304.1 GCA_016792935.1 Archangium sp.
CCAACTTGCCGGTCGGCTGGTGCGCGTCGAACGCCAAGGGCTCACTCGACTGCGCCGGCGGAGAGCTCGCCTCGTGGTCGGGCGTGTGCCGCGGAGCGCAGCCTCCGGCGCTCGTCGATTCGTGCGTGTCGGGTGACTACAACTGCGACGGCCTCGACGGGAACAACGCCGCCGAAGGCTGCATGTGCGCGAACAACGTGCAGTGCCCGACGCAGCCGATCACCACCACTCCGTACCCGAACCCGGCGGCGATTCCTCTCATCGATGGCTCGGCGTGGATCACCGACATGGCGGCGCGCGGTCGCACCACCAACTGGACGTGGACGGTGCTCGGCGGCGACTGCGACAACGTGTTGCCCAATCCGACGTTCGCGATCTACCGGAACAGCAACTCGACGATGGCCAACTCACGCGTCGGCACGCGCATCGGTGTGCGCCTCGACGCGACGCAGACGCCGGCGCGGTACGTGACGCAGGCGAACGCTCCGCTCATCGCGTTGCGCGCGCCGAGCTACGGCAACGGCGTGACGGGCGGTCAGGTCTTCCCCGCCTTCGGTCTCTCGGGCGACTACATCGTGCAGGGCGAGTTCAACCTCGATGGCAAGGCGTACAGCTGCACGCAGAAGGTGCAGGTCCGCGCGCCGGGCATTCGCGCCGAGCTCTGCTGGGACACGGTCGGCGGAGATGGACTCTCTGACGGCAACGACATCGATCTCCACTTCGCGCGACTGCAGGGCGTGAACTGCACCACGCGTGGCTGGAACACGACCTGTATGAGCACCGGCCCGACTTCGGTGCAGGACTGCTACTGGTCGAGCGCGTCGGGTTGTCCGAACAGCAACCCCGCTCCGAACTGGGGCTACGCGAACTCGGCGAACTCCGCGTGCCAGGGCTGGTCGAGCAAGCGCACCGCGGCGTGCACCAACCCGCGGCTCGATCTCGACAACGTGTCGTGCGATCGCGCGCAGACGGACCCGACCAACAGCGGCTTCTGCGGCCCGGAGAACATCAACCTCGACGCTCCGGCCAACGGCGACACGTTCGTGATCGGTGTGAATCACTACGGCAACAACTCGGGCACCGCGAACGCGAAGCCGCACGTGAACCTGTACTGCAACGGGGAGCGTGTGGTGTCGGTGGGCTACAACCCGGCGACGGGCCAGACGAGCTTCCCGCTGCTCAACACGCCGGGCAGCGACGCGACGGGCGACTTCTGGACGATGGCGACCATCAGGGCGAACGTGACGGGCGGCAACCTGGGCTCGTGCGACGTGGTGACGGTGCCCTCGCGTGTGGCGAACCCGACGCGTGACGGCCCGCCGAACATGGGCGGTACGGGCAACGACATCTGCGTGGACAACATGTACGCGTCGAAGAACTTCGTCGACAACGGCACGGGTCAGGGCCTCACGCAGGGTCAGCAGCCGATGACCGCCGCGCAGTGGTGCAAGCACTGAGGCAGCCTCCGGGGTGCTCTCGCTCAAGAACATCGGCAAGCGCTTCGGGGAACACCAGATCCTCGACGGGCTCTCGGTGGAGATCCCGCTCACTGGCATCACCTTCATCGTCGGCGCGTCAGGGAGCGGGACATCCGGTCTCTGTCGCCTCGCCGTCGGCTTGCTGAAGCCCGATGCGGGTGAAGTGTCTCTCTTCGGAGAGCGCGTCGATCTCATGCCCGAGCGGAAGTTGATCGAGATGCGGGCGCGGGCTCCGTATCTGGTGCAGGGGCCGGCGCTGCTCGACTGGCTCACGCTGCGTGAGAACGTGGCGCTCGCTGATCCGCCGTCGAAGAGTGACGGCCGCGCGGACAAAGCGCTCGAGCGATTGGGACTGACGGAGTTCTCTGCGCGCAAACCGCCTGAGGTCGGTCCCGGCATCCGCAAGCGTGCGGCGATCGCGCGCGCCCTGGTGTTGGAGCCGGAAGTGCTGCTCCTCGATGAGCCGACGACGGGTTTGGACAAGGAAGCTGCGGGCCAGGTGAACGACGCGCTCGCGTTGGTGCGGGAACAGGGGCTCGGCGTGGCGCTCGTCTCGCACGACTACGCGGCCCTGCGAAAACTCGCGGACCGCGTGGTGCAGGTGAAGGACAAGAAGGTCGGCTTCAACGGCTCGGCACTCGACTTCCTCACCGCACCTCATTGATCGGGAGCGTCAATTCTTCGCGCGCAGCATCGGAGCGAACGCCGCGCGATGCGACCAGGCGAGCGCGAGCTGAATCGCAATGATCACGATCGCGACAGGCAGCCCCGAAGGCAGCACGGTCGAGTGCACGCCAAGAATGTTCACCGTGATCGGAGCCAGCAGCACCAGCGCGAGCGGCACGAAGCGATTGCTGAGCAACGCGAGGCCGGAGATCAACTCGACGATCTTCACGAGCGGCATCAAGTAGCCAGCGGCGGCGAGGCCCGCGACGAACACCCCAGCCTGACCTTCCGGAGCCGGAGGCGTCGGCATCAGGAAGAACATCACGCTCGAGAACGTGAAGAGTCCACCGAGCAACACGCGCCCGATGTGGCGAGCGATGACGGCAGCGTTGAAGCGGGACGACGACGAAACTTCGGGAGCAGTGATGGCGGTCATGGCGAATTCCTGCGTGAAGTGAGCGCGTTCATCGCGCCCTCATGCACACGTCGAAGCAGCCCTCGTCAGATCGACACGCCGCAACCATCCGAGAACACTGCGCGATGATTACCTGACCGGGCAAAACCATCGAGTAGCGTCGGCGACATGGACGAGAGCCGTCTCGAACTCAAAGTGGGCGCGCTGGTGCTGGCTGCGCTCCTCGGCGCTTTCACGGTGTTGGTCTTGATGGGCGAGGTCTCGTTCGGCGGCGGCAAGACCGTCGTCGTCGACTTCGGGCACACCGGCAACGTCGTGAAGAACGCTCCGGTGAAGTTGGGCGGAGTGATCGTCGGCAAGGTCGAAGAGGTCGAGCTGCTGCCCTCGCGCCGCGACGATCACGGTGACCCGATGCCGGTGAAGATGAAGCTCACCGTGAGCAAAGAGGTCTACGACGCGCTGCGCACCGACACGGGCGTGACGGTCTCCAGCGTCGGTCCGCTCGGAGAGGCGTACCTCGAGCTCTGGCCCGGCTCGCGACAGGAAGCGTACGACCCGAAGGTCGCGGTGCGTGGGACGGACTCTCCGCGCATCGACGTGGTGTCGAACCGCCTGGCCAAGTTCCTCGATGCGGCCTCCAGCGTGCTCGAGAACGATCCCGAAGCGCTGTCGAAGTTCGTGCGCGGCATCGGTGGGCTCACCAACACCGTCGACGGCGTGCTCACCGAGAACCGCGACGAGTTCAAGACGCTGGCGACTGAGCTTTCCGCCGCCGCGAAAGATCTCCGCATTCTCGCCGCGACCGCGCGCACGCAGATGGAGCCGGGCGGAAAGGCGAACGCGCTGATCGACGACGCCGCCGCGACCGCGAAGTTGGCGCGCACCGACTTCCCGGAACTGAGCAAGCAAGCCGGAGTCGCACTCGGCGGTCTCGCGCGCGTGTCCGGTCAGCTCACCGAAGAGGATGGCCAGAAGGTGAAGACGATCCTCGCGAAGGCCGAGTCGATGAGCGTGAAAGGCGATCAGATCGCCACGCGCGCCGATCGCATGCTCGCGAAGTTGGAAGCGGGAGAAGGCTCGCTCGGTGCCGCGCTCAAAGACCCCGTCGTGTACGACGAGCTGAAGACGCTCTTGACCGACGTGCGGAAGAACCCGTGGAAGCTCTTGTGGAAGGATTGAGCCGCGGCGACCCGCTCGGTCACCGTCAGCGCGCCTCGAGCTCGTCGTGACCAAACACGGAGTGCCTCTCGTTCGCGTCATCCCTGTCGAAGTGCACGCAGCCGAAGCGCAGGAAGCTTCGCGTCGGCGTGCTCGGCGACATCGTTGGCCGAGCGAACCGCTCAGCTGGTGATCCACCACTGAGCAGCCGCGCGATCGATTCCGGCGCACCTACATTCGCTCCAGACGAAGACTCGCGCGCTTACGAGCTGGCACCGCGCGTGCTGACCCACCGCTCCACCGCGACGTTCCCGTCAGCGGGTTCGACCAATCAAAGGAGTCTGCGATGAAGGTCCGCTTCTGGGGGGTTCGTGGAAGTGTCGCCTCTTCGGGTTCACATGTTGCGAAGATCGGTGGAAATACCTCGTGCCTCGAGCTCGAGAGCCAGGGCCACCGGCTGATCTTCGACGCAGGAACCGGGCTCCGCTCGCTGGGCGACGCGCTGATGAAGGAACAGCCCGTGAAGGCGACGATGCTCTGGTCGCACCTGCATTGGGATCATGTGCAGGGGTTCCCCTTCTTCACGCCGGCATTCATGCCCAACACCGAGCTGACGATGTACGGCCCGGGCGGTGACGGTGAGCAGCAGCTGCGCTCGGTCCTCTCGAAGCAAATGGAGCCGCCGAACTTCCCCGTCCCGCTGTCCGCCATGCGCGCGAAGATGGATTTCCGCTCGGCGGTCCCGGGACGCGTGATCGAGACGGGCCCGTTTCGCGTGACGCCGTTCGAGTTGCCGCACCCGCAGGGCTGCATCGGGTACCACGTCGAGGCTGACGGCTTCCGCTTCGCCTACTGCACCGATGTCGAGATGGCGCCGGAGACGTTGGAACGCGGCGTCGGCGACGTGCTCAGCGGCGTCGACGCGCTGGTCCTCGACGCGCAGTACACGTCCGACGAATACGAAGGGCGCGTTGGTCCTCCGAAGAAGGGCTGGGGCCACTCGACGAACATCGACGCGGCGCGCGTCGCGAAGCTGGTCGACGCGAAGCGGCTGTTCCTCTTCCACCACGATCCGGGTCACGCCGATCAGCAGGTCGAAGACATGGCCGAGGAAGCGCGCGCGTGGTTCTTCAACTCCGAGCCGGCTCGCGAGAACAAGTGCATCAACCTCGTCGCTCGTTCTTCCCCGTCAGCGGTGGCGTTGGGGTGAACGTGACCGCGAACGCTTTGGCTTGCACCAACGAGCAGGGAAGGCTCGACTGGTTGCTCTCCGAGATGGCGAAGAGCAGCGATCCATCGTCCGTGGTGTTGTCCGTCGGCGGCCTCGTCGGTCAGGAGGTCAACCTCGACGAGTTCCTCCACCAGCTCGTCGATCGCATCGCGCACACCATGCAGGCCGACCGCGGCACGCTGTACCTGGTCGACTTCTCGCGCGGTGAGCTGTTCTCTCGCGCCGCGCACCTCCCGGAGCTGAAACAGATTCGCCTGAAGCTCGGCCAGGGTGTCGCAGGCCACGTCGCGCAGAACGGCGGCGTGGTGAACATGCCCGCCACCAAGGACGAGCAGCGCTTCAACCCTGACATCGACAAGATGACCGGCTACCGCACCACGTCGCTGCTCGCCGTTCCGCTGGTCGACACGAACGGAACGATCTTCGGCGTGCTGCAGGTCTTGAATCGCCTCGGCGGCGGCAAGTTCGACGCGGAAGACGAGACCAGGCTCGGTGGCATCGCAGGCCAGGTGAGCCAGGCGTTGCAGGCGACGTCGCTCTACACCGAGCTGCTCCGCGCGAAGGAACAGCCCGCACAGCCCGTCGGCTACTTCTTCAACAAGGTCATCGGTGAGTCGTCGCCGATGAAGGCCATCTACAAGACGATTCAGAAGGCCGCGCAGACCGACGCGACGGTTCTGCTCCGCGGAGAGTCGGGAACCGGCAAGGAACTCTTCGCGCGCGCGGTGCACGTCAACTCACGGCGGCGCGGCAAGCCGTTCGTGAAGGTCGACTGCGCCGCCCTCCCCGGCTCGCTCATCGAGAACGAGCTGTTCGGCCACGAGAAGGGCGCGTTCACCGGAGCCGAAGCCCGTCAGAGCGGAAAGTTCGAGGTCGCGACCGGCGGCACGGTGTTCATCGACGAGCTCGGTGAGTTGCCGATGCCGGTGCAGGGAAAGCTGCTGCGCGTGCTGCAGGACCGTGAGTTCGAGCGCGTCGGTGGCACGCAGACCGTGCAGGTCGACGTGCGCATCGTCGCCGCCACGCATCGCGATCTCGCGCAGATGGTGCGCGAGGGAAAATTCCGCGAGGACTTGTACTACCGCATCAAGGTCGTCGAGCTGGTGCTTGCTCCCCTGCGTGATCGCGGGCCCGAAGACATCGAGCGGCTCGCGCGGCATTTCGTGGCGCAGGCGACGAAGCGCCATCACCTCGCGAAGGAACCGCACCTCTCTCACGAAGCAGTCGATCGGCTGAAGGCATGGCATTGGCCGGGAAACGTGCGTGAGCTCGAGAACTGCGTCGAGAGCGCGGTGGTGTTGTGTGAGGGCGAGGTGCTGCCCGAGCACTTGCCGCTGCCTGAAGCCGGCAAGACGCCGCAGTTCGTGAGCGCGGTGTCGCCGGCTCCGATCGCTGCTGTGGCCCCGGGTGCTCCCGTTTCCACGCTCGCTGACGTCGAGAAGCGCCACATCCTCGCGGTGCTGGAGCGCGCCAAGGGCAATCGCACGCAGGCCAGCAAGTGGCTCGACATCGGCCGCAACACGCTCGCGCGCAAGCTGAAGGACTACGGCGTCGCTGACGAAGAGTGACGTTCAGCGCGCGAGGGCGCGCACCACCAACGTGCCGCCGACGAGCGCGGCCATCACGCCGATCACGCCACCCGCCGCGAAACCAACGCAGCCGAGCGAGGCCGTCAGCGCCGCGACGACCGCGCTCCACGCCCAGGTCGAACGCTCGACCTTCAGCGCGCCGAGACGCGAACCGAGGAGCCACCCTGCTCCCAGGCCACCGAGCACGCAGATCGGCAACACCGTCGGCGACGTGCAGTCAGCGGAACACACGCGCAGCATCACGCCAATCACGAGCGGAATCAGCCCAGCGCGAATTCCCGCCTCGACGGCCTGCACACCCCGGCGATCGCGCCAGCGCAGAAACACGCTCACCGTCACGAGCACGCCCCCCAGACAGGCACACGCGCCGACGTTCGCGGTCATCACGCCCGCGAGCGCGACGAGCGGTGCGAGCGCGACCGCGACGCGAGTTCCCGACCAGAAGCGCCCCCACTCGTATGCGCTGCGCGCCGCAGCGAGAATGGGCTCACGATTCTCCATAGAGGCTCCTCCAGATCACGCGCAGCCGCTCGAGGGCGCGCTGGCGACGCTTGCGCTGCGCAGGTGACGCCGGACCATCGACCGTCCCGAGCGCGTCGCGATCAGCGACAGAGAGTTGAGCGAACGCCGCATCGAAGGCCCGCTCCGCCTGACGCAACTCGAGCGCGGCCTCTGCCCCGGGTTCCTCGTGGGCCGCCTCGACGGGCTCGACCGTCTCTCGCCGACGCGCGACGCGCTGACGCTGCGTGCGAATCTCGAACGACGCGATGTGGAGCGCCCACGCGGTGCCGTCTCGAGCGCGGTCGAAATCACCCGCTTGCGCGCACAGCTTCACGAACGCTTCCTGCGCCGCATCTTCAGCGCTCGCGCGATCGCCGAGGTTGCGCAGCGCGTAGCCGAACAACACTGGCCACAGTGCCTCGAAGAGCGGAGCGACGGCAGTGCGATCTCCATCGGCCAGCCGACCGAGGATCTCGTTGATCTGCTGAGCGCCGCTCACCACACCCAGCGTAGGCACGAGCGTCGACTTCGTGACACGTGTCACGAATTCCCGACCAACGCCCATTCCCGGCATGACCAAACTCAAACTCGCTGGACTCGCCGCGGCATTGGGGTGCGTGGCGTGCTGCACGCTCCCCTTGCTGGGCGTCGCAGGTCTCACTTCTGGAGCCGGCGCCGGCCTGAGCGGTGTGTTCGCGCCCGGAAACGAATTCGCCGTCGCCGCCGCGTTCTTCTCGCTCACGTTGCTCGGGCTGACCGTGTGGTCGAGGTTCCGCCCGCGGAGCGGATGCGGCGACTCGTGCAAGCGAGACGGAACCTGCTGCGATCACGGCGCGAAGGTCTCGCCATGAGCGACGTCGCGTGCGATCTGCGCGTGCTCTCATCGGACGAACGCGCTTCCCACCTCGCGCTCACCAGCACGCTCTTCGCGGACGCGACGGTCGAGGACACGGGCGCGGAGATCTTCGTGCGTCTCGCCAATCGCCCCGGCGTCGTGCGCGAGGCCGGAGCGTTCATCGAGAACGAGCGGCGCTGTTGCTCATTCTTCCGCTTCGAGCTTCGAGTCGACGCTCAGAGCGTGGCGCTCTGCTTCGAAGGCCCAGCCGAGGCGCGCGCAGCGGTCAACGCTGCGCTCGAGCTCGCGCGCGAACACCAGGGCGAGAAGCTGCTCCACGCGGTGACCGACAAGACGGGCTTCTCCTTCCACCTGAAGTGAGACGATGCTGCGCGCATGAAACGCGTACTCCTTCTTCTCGTGGTGTCGACTGTTGCGCTGGGAGCTCCTCCGATGACGCAGGCCGACGCCGAGAAATACGCCCGGGCGAAGTACTTCGAGTTCGAGCTCAAAGACGTCGGCACCGACTGGCTTGCCTTCGTGAAGAACAAGGAAGCGAAGGAGAAGGCGCAGGCCGACGAAGAGCGCAAGCAGGAGAGCTTCCCGCCACGGCCCACCGATGACGTCGGCCTGCGCGCCGTGCGCGTCGTGCAGGAGGAGTTCACGCAGGTCGCGAAGCCGCGTGAAGACGAGATCCGGGCGCTGGCGAAGACGATCCTCGAAGCGCTCGCGAAGGGAGATCTCGAGACCGTCGCTGCCGACTGCACGATGTACGACGCGACGGCGAAAGATCGGCTCGAGCTGACACGCGCGTACCTCAAGGAGAACAAAGCGAAGCTGCAGAAGGCCGCGAAGCTCTTCAAGCCAGACGCGAGTGGCTTCCCGATCACGATGTTCTTCGAGCCGCCCTCTCCCGAGCGCGGAATGACCGGGCAGGTGCGGATCGCGTTCGGCCCGAAGGTGCCGGCGCCGAAGGGAACTCCGAGCGATCGGTTTCCCGAGACGCATCAGATCGAGCTCTGGTGGTCAGGCGAGGTGATGCCGGAAGCGAATGGACCGGTGAACGCATCGCCCACTTCTCCGCGGCCGAAGTCGCGGTGGCGCTTCTACCAGGTGATCACGCCGTGGTCGCAGCGGCCGCTGTACCTGCAGTGATCGTCAGGGCACGTCGAACTCGAGCAAGCGCCGACCGGGACCGTCGAGCACGAGGAGCGAGTTCGTGGTGCGATCGATCGCGAGGCCTTCGATCGACACGAGACGACCGCTGAGATCGAGACCGCGCACCCAGCGCTTGCCGAGCGCGTCGTATTCGTAGATGCGCGTGCCGAGGCCGATGAGCATGCGGTTCTGCTTCGTGATCACCATGCCACCCGCGATGCCTTCGAGCTCTTCCATCTGCTGCCAGTCGAGCGGTTGCTCGTTTCCGATCTCGAACTGCCCGAGCTGCGTGTCGATGGCGCGCGCGTCCTGGAACGTCTGCGGCTGCACGTAGATGCGGCCTTCGTCGACGCCGAACGCGATGGAGCGGCTGAGCTGCGAGAGCGTGGGCTGCGGGTTTTCCGGCGTCGGGTTTGGTTGCGGGAGGCTGCCGGGCAGGTAGCAGAAGCGCGAGACGACCGCCTTGGTGCCGAGATCGATCACGCGGCCTTCGTTGCGCGCGATGACGCCGACTCGGTTGTTCGGCATCGAGACCACGTCTTCGATCACCGCGGAGCTGATGGCCTGTCTGGTGTCGAGGATCAGCTCATGCGGAGCCGTCGCCGTGACGAGTCCGCGCTGCGAATCCCAGAGAAGCCGACGGCCGTTCTCATCGACCGTGACGCCGGTCGGATCGAACGTGAGCGACTGCTGTGATCGCTCGGTGGAAGTGAACTGCTCTGACTTCGGAAGTTGCCGTGCACAACCTGCGAGGAGCGCGACGACGGCGACGGCGACAACGCGATGCATCTTCATGTGAGACCCCAACCCAACCGGCCTTGCTTGAACTGATCGGAAGCCTGCCACCAGCGCACGGACGGTGTCCACCGACTCAGGGCAGGTCGAGCTCCAGCACGCGGCGACCCGGACCATCGAGCACGAGGAGCGTGTTGGTGGTGCGATCGATCGCGAGGCCTTCGATCGAAACAAGACGACCAGCGAGGTCGAACGAGCGGCCCCAAGTCTGTGTGCTCGAGTCGTATTCGAAGAGGCGATCGCCGAGCCCGAGGAGGATGCGGTTCTGGCGGGTGACGACCATGCCCCCGGCGATGCCGTCGAGCTCTTCCATGCCTTGCCACTCGAGCGGCTGGTCGTTGCCGAGCTCGAACTGGCCGAGCTGCGTGTCGACGGGCCGGTCGTTCTCGAACGTCTGGGGCTGTACGTAGATGCGGCCTTCGTCAGCGCCGAACGCGATCGAGCGGCTGAGCTGGGTGCGGGTCGGCACCGGGTTCACCGGAGTCGGCACCGGCGAGTCGCCGAAGGAGTCGGGCACGTAGCAGAAGCGAGAGACGGCGCGCCCGGTGGTCATGTCGAGCACACGGCCTTCTCCGCGACCGATGACGCCGACGCGATTTCCAGGGAACGCGGCCACGTCTTCGACAGCGAAGGAGCTGAGGATGGGCATCACCAGCTCATGCGGCTCGGCGGCCGTGACGAGCCCTCGCTGCGACGCCCAGAGCAGCCTGCGTCCGTTTTCGTCGACGGTGATGCCGGTTGCGTCGAGGTCGAGGAGCTGTGGCTGCGCGCGCTCGACCACGCTGAAGGGCACTGAGCCGGGGCGCGCACAACCCGCGAGAAGCGCAACGGCGACGATGTGGAGCTTCATGCTCATGTGACACCCCAGCCGACAGACGTGAGACGTGCGACGAGAGTGGCACCACCACTCCGACGGCGTCCACGGGATGAGTGTAAGAAGTCGCTCGTGGATCTCGTGGGAGCGTACGTGAGCGAGCTGGGCCTTCCGGAGAACGCGGCACGCGGCCTTGCTGGGCAGTTCCTGGGGCTGATCGAAGACACGGTGCGCGAGAAGGTGAGCTTCGGAATCGCCGCGAAGATTCGCGATGCGGTGCCGGAGATGGCGCAGTGGCAGCTGGCTGCTCCGACTTTGAGGCCGGGCACGCTGTCGCTCAACGATCTCGCGGGCACCTCGATGCTGGATCCGAAGGCAGAGCGTGACTCGTTGTTGAACCGGTTTAGCGTTCCGGCCGCGCGTGCCGCGAAGGTGCAGTCGTTGGCGCTCGCGTTCCTCTCGACGCGCGTCGAACCGTCGGTGCTCGCCGCGGTGACGAAGGCGCTGCCGTAGCGACGAGCGCGAAGACTCGCCCCTGCGGGAGAGGGTCGGGGTGAGGGAGTGCGATGCGCAGAGCCACGACACTTCTCATCGCGATCGCTTTGACCTCTTGCGCAACTGAGCCACGAACACGAAGGCGGACAGAGGACTGGAGTTGGCGCAGCGACCTCGAGGAAGAGGTGAACGCAGCCCCCAAGACGAACCCGATCGTCGTCGCGTTCGACCATCCCGGAGGATCGCTGACGAAGTGCTTCTGGTCCTACCGAGTGCTCGTGCATCAAGACGGAACGGTCGACTTCACTGGTCGCGGAGTAATGCGGCGTGAGGGCGATTTTCACTGGTCGATGCCGCGCGAACGCGTCGATCTGATCTTGAAGAAGTTCGACCCACTTTGGGATGCACCGCTCGAGGAAACGGAGAGAGTCGTCGACGCCGGTGAGAACTGTCTCTACGTCGCGAACGGTGGTCGCCGTTTCTTGAAGTGCTTCATCGGCTGGCGTGGAGGCACCGAGCCGTTCTACGCGTTCGCACACTACGTCACGTTCAAGACCAACGCGGTGCAGTGGATGGGAGAGCACGGCGAAAGGGATCCCGACTGCCGCCCTCGCGACGAGTGATGCTCCCTCTCCCCGAGGGAGAGGGGATGTATGGTCGCGCCATGTTTCGTCTCGTTCTGATCCTCGCGCTGTTCGCCCTGCCCGCTTTCGCTGACGAGATCGTCAACACCGCTCCGTCGAATGCGGAACTCGGTCGGTATTCCGTCGTGAAGTCCGGAGATCTCACCGCACGTCTCGACTCCGCCACGGGCGCCGTGTGGTTCCTCTGCCCCAAGAAGAACAAGCAGGCCTGGTGCCGCGCGAAGGAGATCCCCGCGCTCGCCGCTGGCCCCGTCGGCCGCTACCGCCTCGCCGAGACGACTCCACTCATCTTGATCGACTCGGTCACGGGTCGCTCGTGGCAGCGCTGCGATCTCCCGACGCCCGAGAAAGGTCTCGCCTGGTGCGCGCTCGAGGACTGAGCCT
>JAEUJS010000344.1 GCA_016792935.1 Archangium sp.
GCAACTTCCAGCTGTCCGAGCCCGCGGTCGTGAAGTGGCGCGCGATGCGGAAGACGTAGAGCACGTCGATGTCGAGCAGGAAGAAGAAGAGCAGCTTGCTGAAGAAGCCGAACGCGTACGTCAGCACCAGGAAGATGAGGATGAACGCGACGTCGACGCTCAACATGATCGACGGGTCGACGCCCTTGCCCTGCGACGCCTCGTCGAGCACCCACCAGTTGATGACCCAGTTGAAGCTGAACGTCGTGAGCAGCGTGCCGCCCAGCGTGTTCTTGTTCGCCAGCGACATGATGCCCGCGAGGAACTGACCGCCCGCGCCGAACAGCAGGCAGAACCACGCCGCCGTCTTGAAGAACATCGCCATCTTCGCCGGCTCGGCCGGGAGCCAGCCGAACGCCACCGGCACCAGCGCTGCACAGCCGATGGAAAGCCCGAGCAGACCGAGCGGAGTCGGTTCACCGAAGATCGGAGGCGGCACGGCGGCGTTGGCAGTGGCGGGAGCGCTCATGGCCGCGCGCCATAGCCCGATGGTGCGCCGCAACACCAGCGAATTTTGTGCACCGCACAATCAACCCGTGGGGGCAGGTTCAGGCGTCCTGGGATCAGGAATGCGTGGCACGACGAAGAGGAAGGCGAGGGCGAGGGCCGCTCCGAGCGCGAAGACGGGCTGGAAGCCAAAGAGATCGACGAGCAAGCCACTCGAGAGCCGTGGGCCCGCTTTGCCGATCACCTCGATGCTGGCGAGCACCGTGAAGTGCGTGGCGCCGATGCGGCGATCGACCTGCGACATCATCAACGCGAACATCGCCGTGGTGAGCGCTCCGCCGAAGAAGTGCTCGCCCACCGTGATGGGAATGACGGTCGCCTGTCCCGGCTTGCCGAAGCCAGCGGCGAGCGCCCACTGGGCCGCGAGCGGGATCACGCGGAGCGCAGCCGTCAGCATCACCGCGCGCTTCAGCGGGAGCCGCGTCGCGAGAATGCCGCCGAGGAAGGAGCCGGCGAGCGAGGCCACCGTGCCCCACACGCCGATCCAGATCTGAATCTGTTTGATCTCGATGTGGTGCTCTTCCTTGAGCCACAGGCCGAACATCGCCTCGGCGAGCGTCTCTCCGAGCTTGTAGGTCGCCGCGGCCAGGAGCACCCACCGCGCGGCGGGCTGCGAGACGATCTGCTTGATGCGCACGAAGAGCTCTTTGGTCGTGAGCCGCTCGCCCTTCTCGATTGTCCCAGCCGACCTGATCGCCTGGGGCGTGGACTCCTTCACGAAGAGCAGCACCGTCAACACCACGAGGCACTGCAGCGCCATGACGTCGAAGTTCGCGGACCAGCCGAGCAGCGCGATCACCACACCGCCGCCGACGATCATGCCGAGCTTGTAGCCGACGACCTGCGCTGAGTTGCCCGCACCCAATTCCTTCGCCGAGAGGAGGTCGACCGCGAAGCCATCGACCGCCACGTCCTGCGTCGCGGCCCAGACGTTGGTGAGCAACACGAGAATGAGAAAAGGAACGAGCGTGTCCGCGCGCAGTGGAACGACCGCCAGCACCGCGCACGTCGCCGCGAGCAGCAGCTGCATCGGCACGATCCACGACTTGCGACGACCGAACTTCTCGGAGCCGAAGCGATCGACGAACGGCGCCCACAGGAACTTGAGCGACCACGGCAGCGCGAGCGCTCCGAGCAGACCGATCTTCGTCTTCGAGAGGCCGAGCTCCGAGAGGTAGAGCGGCAACGCGTTGGCTTGAAAACCGAACGGCAGGCCCTGCGCGAAATACAGCGTCGAGAGCAGACCGATCTTCCACACCGGCGGCATGGTCCGCTCGCTGGGTGGAACGACGGTCATGCCGCGAACATCTCGATGAACATCCGCTCGAGCTGCAGCCGCACCGCGCCGTTGCGTTGGGTGATGGCGTTCTTCGCTTCGTCGAGCACCACAGTGCGCCGTTGCAGGCCCGCGGGAGAGACGCGCGGCGCCGCCTTGAACGCCAGCTCGGCCAGATCGGAGTTCACGAACGCGTCTCCACCGACTTGAGCGATGGCCACGTCGCGGAACCAGACCTGCAACACGTCGATCGCAGCCTCGGCGGTGTCACGATCTTCCGCGAGCGTCTCGGCGAGTGAGAGCCAACCGGAGGCATCGTTGGGCACCAGCTTCTCGAACGACTCGATCAGCTCCTTGCGACGCGTGAGCGTCTTCGGATCGAACGAGAGCGCGCGCGCCAGCGAGCCTGACGACATCTTCGCGATCTGCAACGCGAGCGCGTCGTCGATGGTGGTCGCGGGCTCGCCCTTCTTGCCCTTCTTCGTCGAGCGCTGCTTCACCTGCTCGGCGATGAACTCGAGCGAGAGCGGCCCAAACGCGGCCTTCGCGCAACGGCTGCGAATGGTCGGCAGCAACTTGTCGGGAGCCGCCGAGATGAGGATCAAGATGGTGTCGCGCGGCGGCTCTTCGAGCGTCTTCAAGAGCGCGTTCTGCGCGGACTGGTTCATCGCGTGGGCGGTGACGAGCAGCGCGATCTTGTGGGGCGCTTCGAGCGCACGGAAGGCGAGCCGTTCCTGGAGCTTTCGCACCTGCTCGATGCGGATGTCGCGCGACGGCGTGTTGGTGAAGTCGCTGCGACCGGCGATGCCGCGCTCGACCTGCTCGGCTTCGGGCATCACCCACGTGACGTCGGGGTGGTTGCGATTCGTCACGCGCGCACACGCCGCGCACGTCCCACAGCCCACGAACGGTTGCTTCTCACACACCAGGGCCTGCGCGAGACCGGCCGCGGCGAGCTCTTTGCCGACGCCATCGGGCCCGTGAAACAGCCACGCGTGGTGCACCTGCTTCTTCGCGAGCGCGGCCTGGAGCGCCTCGACTGCGCGGGTCTGGCCCTGAACTGCGGCGAGCGTCATGGCCGGGCGATGTAGCATGCGGCCGAAATGATCACGGCCCTTCTCGCGGCGGTGTTGTCGGCGGCACCTCACGTGGTGGGCGATGCGAGCAACGGCGGTCGCGTGATCGTGCTCGTGCATCAGCGCGCGCAGCTCGACGCGGTGACTCGCGGTGGCGGTGTCGAGGTGATCGCGCGCTTCCAGTCGATGGATGGCTTCGTCGCGAAGGTGACCGGCGCCGCATGGAAGCGGCTCGCTCACGATGAGCGTGTGCGGAGCATCGAGGTCGATCGCGTGCTTCGTCCACACAACGGCGAAGCGGGAACGCTGACGGGAGCGCGGCAAGTCGAACAGACCCTCGGCTTCATCGGGCGCGGCGTGCGCATCGCCGTGCTCGACACCGGAGTCGATCGCACGCACCCCGATCTCGACGGCGGGATCATCGCCGAGAAGTGTTTCGTGCAGCCGAACGGTTGTCCGCCCGCGGGCACGAACGTCGGAGATCTCGCTCCCGACATCGCGCTCGGCCACGGAACGCACATCGCGGGAACGCTCACCGGAAACGGGCCGCTCGCTCCACGCGGAATCGCCGCGGGTTCGGAGTTGGTGATGGTGCGTGTGTTCGACGCCGTCGCGTACGGCAACGAGGCCGACTGGGCGCTCGCGCTCGACTGGGTGCTCACGCAGCGCGCGACCTACGGCTTTCGGCTGGTGAACCTGAGCATGGGCACCGACGACGCCTACACCGGCGCGTGCGACTCGGCCTGGCCTGCGATGGGAGACGCGGTGGCGCGACTTCGTGATGCGGGCGTCGCGGCGTTCTCCTCGACGGGGAACAGCGCGATCGATGGCGGCATCACGGCTCCGGCGTGTCTGGCGGCGACGATCTCGGTGGGAGCGGTGTACGACGCCGATCTCGCGCGTGAGCCCGACACCGGGACGTATTCGAGCGGCTGCGTCGATCAGAACGCGACCGCGGGCTCGGTGATCTGCTTCAGCAATTCGACGCCGACGCTGGACCTGCTGGCGCCCGGCTCGCGGATCCGGTCCACCGCGAACGGCGGAGGTGTGACGGAGAAGCGCGGCACTTCGCAGGCCGCTGCCCATGCGACCGCGGTGGCGGCGTTGCTGCTCGAAGCTGATCCGCTGCTCACCGTCGATGACCTCGAGCAGATCCTCGAGCAGACGGGCGTCGCTACGGTGGATCCGAAGACGAACATCACGACGCCGCGCATCGACGCGGCTGCAGCCGTCGCGCGGGTGCTGCAGACGCAGTGCGCACGACGCGCCAGCGGAGCGGGCTGCAAGCTCTCGGCTTCGACCAACGGCACGTGCAGCGGAACGACCTGCACGCCCGCCACGATGGACGCAGGTACCGACGCGGGCACGACGACCGACGCAGGCACGGTGCCGACTGACGCCGGCACGATGACCGCTGATGCGGGGCCGAAGACGATCGCCGAGATCGAAGACTCCTGGCCTGCGGCGCCAGGCTGCTCGAGCGCACCGGCGCTTCTGATCGCCCTCACCGCCCTCCTCACCCGTCGCCGCCGCTAAGCCAGCGCGAAGATCCCCTCTCCTGCCTGCGGGAGAGGGTGGGGAGAGTCCGAGTGCAGCGATCGTTGCGAGCGAGCACGCGCAAATCGAGGCTCACTCAGTTTGGGCTCGGCACTCAAATTGCGCGCAGAATCAGCGCGCCGAGCGAGAACTCCCTCTCACCATCGCGTTCTTGCTGCGCACGCCGATCTCCGGCACAGAGCGTCTCGGGATGAAGCAGTTCGTCGAAGGAAACCTCGCGCTGGTCCTCGCCGCGATCGCGTTCGTCGCGATCATCGCGGCGATCCGCATCAGCCTCGAGGAAGCGCAGAAGCGCGATCTCACCGTCGGCCTGCGCTGGCTGACCGCCTACCTCTTCCTTCGCCTCAACGGCTTCTGGCTGGAAGACGTCCTCCCTCAGGAATGGCACATCTACGTCCGCGTCGGCTGGTCACTCGCCTTCGCCTTCGCCTCGACGCGCATCGCGGTCGCCTTCGCGCTCTGGGTCCGGCGACGACTCACCAGGACCACCACCGCGAAGATCCACCGCGATGTCCTCGACTTCGTTCTCTATGTCGTCGTCGCGATCCCGATCCTCAAGACGCAGCTGAAGCTCGACATCACGACGCTGCTCGGCACGTCGGCCGTCCTCTCGCTCGTCCTCGGCTTCGCGCTGCAGGACACGCTCGGCAACCTGTTCAGCGGTCTGTCGTTGCAGCTCGAGGCCCCGTTCGTGGTCGGCGATTACATCAGCGTCGGCGACAAGGAAGGCCACGTCATCGAGATCGGCTGGCGCTCGACGCGCATCATGTCGATCCGGCGTGAGTCGATCGCGATCCCCAACTCGAACATCGCGAAGGAAAAGCTCACCAACTTCAGCAACGCCGCCAGGGCCGTGGCGATCGAGCTGGAGTTCGGAACTGGCTACGAGGCCGCGCCCAACTTCGTGAAGGCGGAAACGAGCGAGGTCCTCCGGCAATCGCCGCTGGTGCTCAACGATCCCGCTCCGCTCGTCACGCTGAAGGAATTCGGGGAGTCGGCGCTCACGTGGGTCGTGCGCTTCTACGTGACGGATTACGCGAACCGCCCGCAGGCCGTCGACGACGTGCTCTCGCGGCTCTGGTACCGCTTCGGCCGCGACGGCATCGAGATCCCCTTCCCGCAGCGCGTGGTCCACATGCGCGCCGAGAAGCCGAAGCGCGAGATCGACATCGAGCTGATCGCCAAGCTCCCGCTGTTCGCGCCCTTCCCCATCGAGGAGGCGCGCGGTCTGTCGGCCAGCGCCATCGAGCGCACGTTCGGCGTCGGCGAAGAGGTGATCACCGAGGGCCGCGCCGGCACGACCTTCTACGTCGTGGTGAGCGGTCGGCTCTCGGTGAAGGTCGGCACTCCCTCGAAGGAGATCGCGACGCTC
Organism: Archangium sp.; assembly: GCA_016792935.1. GTDB lineage: Bacteria > Myxococcota > Myxococcia > Myxococcales > Myxococcaceae > Archangium_A. Next base: position 5,828 of record JAEUJS010000344.1, read on the forward strand.
GAGCGCGGTGCAGCGTTCGGCGAGATGTCGCTCCTGACCGGAGAACCGCGCAGCGCCACCGTGGTCGCGCTCGAAGACTGTGTGCTGCTCGAGATGGGCCGTGACGTGTTCGCGAAGCACCTGCAGCAGCACCCTGAGCGCCTCGCGCAGCTCGCCGCGCTGATCGACGAGCGCAAGGCGGGTCTCGCGGCCGCGACGTCGGCGATCACCGCGGGTCCTGCTCCGGCGCCCGGCAAGGCGCTCCTGCGACTGCGCGAGATCTTCGGTCTGCGCTGAACAGCGAGCGCGCGGGAGTCCTGCGCGCCGCTGAATCGATCAGGGGCCTCGATCGCGGTGACCGGCGCACGGAGAGCTGCGGCGCGAGCGGCGCGCCGCCGTCGCCGAGGCGCTGGCTCTCGGCTTCTCGCGCCCGAAGGCATTTCGCGAAACGCCTGCCCGCACGGCTGCGCTTTCGGCGAGCGTCTCGAGGCGATCTTCGTGAGATGGTCGGGCCTCGATGACGCTTTACCGCGACGATCTCTCACGCATTCAGGCTGAGGCCTTCGGCGAGTACGCCGACCGGCTGATGCCCCGCGTTCTCGGCCTGCTCGGTGCCGGAGACGCAAAGACGCGCGTCCTCGACATCGGCTGCGGAGCCGGCATCAGCACCCGCCGCCTGCTCGATCACGGCTTCTCGGTCGTCGCGCTCGAACCGTCGCAGACGCTGATCAACCACGCGCGAGAGCTCGCTCCCGAAGCGACGTTTCTCTGCAGCTCGGTGTGGGACGGCGTCTTGCCCGCATGCCACGCCGCCCTCGCGATCGGAGAGCCGCTCACCTACCACGCACGCGACGTCGACGCCGGAGCGCGCCTGCGCGGGCTCCTCGAGTATTTCCGCAGCGCGCTACCACCGGGCGGGAAGTTCATCTTCGACTTCATCGAGGCCGACGGAGCGCCCCTCGACGCGAAGCGCTTTCGCACCGAGCGCGAATGGGTGCTGCTCGTCGACACCGTCGAAGATCGCGCCGCGCATCGCCTGACGCGCACCATCGACACGTTCACCCACGTCGACGCGCTCGAACTCGACGTGTGGCGGCGCGAACGCGAACTGCACGAGGTCGTGCTCTTCGCGCGCGGTGACGTGGCGAAGTGGCTCGACGCAGCGGGGTTCGAGGCGAGCCTGACCGACGCCGATCCTGCGCTTCCGCGCCGCGTCCTCGTCTCGGCCACCCGTCGCTGAGCAACCCGTGTAGATCTCCCGCATGGGCGATCGATCGAACCTCTTCTTCCGCGCGCGGGGCGGTGCGGGCGGCATCGGCATCTACGCGCACTCCTCGGGCACCTTCATGGCCGACGCCGCCATGGCGGTGCTCAAGAACAAGGCCTTCCAGGATCGCCTCGGCGACACGAATTACGCGCTGCGCATCGGAGTGCAGACCGCGCTCGAAGCGCTCATGGCCGACAGCACGAGCGACACGGGCTTTGGTCTGTGGACTCCGGCGACCGGCGCTGACGACAACGAGTACCGCTACATCGTGATCGACATCGACGACGGCGCCGTCTTCGTCGCGAAGGATTGGAAGAAGCCGAAGCCGAGCGAGAAGGTCGCGAAGCCCACCGCCGCGGTGCTCCGAAAGAAGATGAGCTCGTGAAGTCCGCCGACGGCGTCGAGATCTCCTTCGAGCGCAGCGGGACTGGGTCGACCGCGCTCGTCTTCGTTCACGGTTGGCTCGGGTCGGGCCGCTGGTGGGACGCGCAACGAGACGCGTTCAGCTCGAAGTTCAGCGTGGTGACGATCGATCTCGCGAGCCACGGAGCGTCTGGGCGCGATCGCAAAGCGCACTCCGTCGCGGCGTACGCGGCCGACATCGTCGCGGTCGTGAAGGCTCTCGATGCCGAGCGTGTCGTGCTCATCGGCCACTCGATGTCTGGAGCGCACGCGCTCCACGCAGCGCTGCAACTCCCGAAGCTCAGCGCGCTGGTGCTCGTCGACACGCTCAAGAACGTCGAGCAGCAGCTTCCGGCGGCCCAGGTGAATGAGATGCTGGGCCTCTATCGCCGCGACTTCAAAGCGGCCGTCGAGAACGTGCTGCCGAGGTTTTTGTTCGCCGCCGGGACTCCGCCTGCCGTGAAGCAACGACTCACGCGCGAGTTCCTCACGCGCACTGGAGAGGAAGGCGCTGCGCTGCTCGAGCCGCTGTATCGGCATGACATCGCCGCGGATGCTGATCGGCTGAAGGTTCCTGTTCGCGCGATCAACTCGGATGCTCAGCCGACCGCCATCGAGGCGAATCGCCGGCACTTCAGCGACTTCGACGTGAAGATCATTCCGGGTGTTGGGCACTATCCGATGCTCGAGGATCCTCAGGCGTTCAACACCGCGCTCTCCGAGATCCTGCGAGAGCTGAAGGTCTGACTGCCCCTCACCCCGACCCTCTCGCCCGGCGGCCAATCGAACATCGGGAGCGGAGCGGGCACTTCTGACAGTTCGCCTTCACTGGTTTCGCCGGACACGCCCCGCTCATTCCGTAGTGACAGAGCGCGAAGTCGTACCGAACGGGATCATCGGCATCGAGCATTCGCAGTGATGTCGTCACGTCTTCAGCCGTCGCCCAACTCAAGGTCGCGCGATCGGTGAGACCGAGCCACTGCGAGATCCGCATCACGTGCGTATCGAGCGGAATCATCAACTCGCTCGGAGCGATGCGCTTCCACACCCCGAAGTCGATCGCGTCTTTCCGCACCATCCACCGCAGATAGAGATTCAGGCGCTTCGCTGCGCCCGCTTCCGCCGACGGCAACAAGTGCGCGAGCCCACGCGTCTTCCCCATCGCGCGAATGATCTGCTTCTCCGGAGCCGCCTCTCTCACCGACCGCGCGAACTTCGCCAGGGTCTGCTGCCACGACGCCGTTCGCCCCGCGAGGAACGCGCTCTCGAGTGAGCCGTGTTTCTGCAGCAACGCTCCGATCCCGAGCAGCAAGACGCCGACATCTGCCGGCAGGTTGAACCGGTACACGAAACCGTCGAGCAATTCGGCCGCGCGCGAGACCGTCAACGAAGCCATCGCGCGCGCCGGAGAGGGACCCAGCGACGACAAAATCCCCGCGATCTTCGGTTTGAAGAGATCAGCTCGCCCGTACGCGAGCGACGCCGACAACAGCGCCACCGTCTCGATGTCGCGCGGATCCGAATAGCGATGCGGAAACTCGACCGGGTCAGCCTTGATCCGATCTCTCCACGGCCTCGACTCGACGAACGAATCGAGCAACGGCTTGAGCCGAGCAGCGTCAGCAGCCTTCAGCGCAGCACCTCGCGAACCGCATGACTCAGCTCAGGCAGGATCAACTTCTCGAGCGCCAGCTGCACGGCCTTCGGGCTGCCGGGCAGACAGAAGATCAGCGCGCCGTTGATCACTCCCGCGCTCGCACGCGAGAGCCACGCGGCGCTCCCGATCTGCGCGAACGAAAGCGAACGGAACAATTCTCCGAACCCATCGAGCGTCTTCGAGAACTTCGGCGTCAGCGTCTCGATCGTGACATCGCGCGAAGACACGCCCGTCCCGCCAGTGAAGATCACGCAGCGCGCACCGTGCTCGAGCGCATGTTCCAGCGCGTGCTCGATCGAATGCGCGTCGTCCTTCACGATCTCCTGCCCCGCGATCGAGTGACCGGACGCGGCGATCAACTTCCGCGCGATCGCCCCACTCTCATCGCCCGCCGCATCGCGCGTATCCGAGCACGTCACGATCCACGTCGAGACCGCGGACTCGGCATGCCCATGGTGCGGATGGTGGTGATGCCCTCCGTGATCATGATCGTGATCGTGATGATCGTGTCCTTCGTGGCCCATGGATCACTCCGTCGGAAAGCCGATGACGTGCAACTGCCCTGCTTCGACCTCGGTCTTGAACGCGGGTTGATCGTCAGCCACTCCGGGCGACGTCACGTTCTTCCCCGTGTCGAGATCGAACCCGATCTCATGGCACGGACAGACCACGGTGTTCTGTTCCAGCCGCCCGCCCGACAAGAGGCAGCCCGCGTGGTTGCACCAGTCGTCGAGCGCCTTCATCTTCCCGCCGACGCACGCCACCATCACGTTGCGTTTGCCCACCTGGTAGCCGCGCAACTCTCCTTCTTGCAGGTCCGCGGGCCCCAACTTCAGCTTGGAGTCGGTCACGAGCGCCCTCTTACAGTAGAAACGCCCCATGACGCCCGTCGACAAGAGCACCGTCGTGAAAGCGCTGCAGGACATGAGCGCCTACCTCCAGCTCAAGGGCGAAAACTCGTTCAAGACCCGCGCGTACGACCTGGCCGCCGAGCGCATCGCGGGCCTCAACGAAGATCTCCACACCATCGTCGCCGAGAAGCGCCTGACCGCGCTCCCCAACATCGGGTCGAGCATCGCCGCGAAGATCGAAGACCTCGTCACGAACGGAAAGATGACGGCGCTCGAGGAACTGCGAGCCGAGTACCCGCCGAAGATCCTCGAGCTGATGACCGTGCAGGACCTCGGGCCCAAGAAGGCCAAAGCGCTCTGGGAAAATCTGCAGATCGGCTCCATCGATGAGCTCGAGAAGGCCTGCAAGGATCAGC
>JAEUJS010000437.1 GCA_016792935.1 Archangium sp.
CCCGCGCGCGCACGCCTCACCCGAGCAGCGCAGCCATGTCTTCGATCAACTGGGCCACTGCGCGCACGCGAGGAAGACGGAGTCGCCCGGGTGGCGACACGAGGTGCACCCGAAAGCTGGCGAACGACCACCGCGGGAGCACGCGCACCAGGCGCCCCGCCTCGACAGCGCGCGCGACCTCACCACGCGGTCTGATGCCGATGCCCAGCCCGGAGTAGAGCGCGGCAGACAGCGTCGCGGTGTCGTCGCTCTCGAACGAGCCCGAGACCGGCACGCTCACCTGGCGACCGCTGGCGTCGTGGAGCACCCACGTTCGCTCCGATCGATCGCGCAGCGCGCGCAGACACTGGTGCGCTTCGAGCTCGCCCGGTGAAGCCGGCAGACCCGCGCGCTTCACGTAGCTCGGCGCCGCCGCCATCACCCAGTCGACGATCGCCAGGCGCTTCGAGACCACGCTCTGCAACGTCACGTCGCCCAGCCAGGTCACGAGATCGAGCCCCTCGTGCACGGGGTCGACGACGGCGTTGCGCGAGAAGATCTGCACCGAGAGGTGCGGGTGCTCGAGGAGCAGCGCCGAGAACCGGCCCAGGCTCTCGTCGCTAATGAGCTGCGGGTGCAGCCCCACGCGTACCAGACCGCGAAGATGGTGCGGCGTGGGCTCGAGCGACTCCTCTGCACGTTCGACCTCATCGATGATTCGGCGGCAGGCCTCCACGAACTGCTGCCCCTCGGGAGTCAGCGACAGCTTCCGCGTCGTGCGGTGCGCCAGCTGAACCCCGAGCCTGGTCTCGAGCAGCGCCAGACGCCGGCTGACCGCGTTGACCGACAGCGAGAGAGCGCGCGCGGCGCCCGTCACGCTCCCTTCCTCCACCACCCTGAGGAAAGTCCTCAGCTCAGCCACGCTCTCGAGCACGGCTTCGATTCTCTCTCATCAGGTGACAATGAGTCTACATATCATCACCTACCGACCGCACGCGACTGAGCGCATGTTGCAGCCACACCTGCAGCACTCCACCAACTCGGGAGAAACCATGAAGACCGTCTCTGTCAGCAAACGAATCAACGTCGCCGCGGAAGCCGCGTGGCACTGGGTGCGCCGCGGAGACGCGATGCACCGCTGGGCTCCGTTCATCTCGGCGTGCACGCTCGACGGCAAGGGCGTCGGCGCGAAGCGGGTGTGCATCGTTCAGGGCCACGAGCTGTACGAAGTGCTGGAAACGATCGACGACGAGCAGCGCCTGTTTCAGTACCGGATCGTCAAGCAGGCGATGCTCCCGCTCAAAGACGTGTTGGGCACCATTCGACTCACCGCGCTCAGCGCCTCGGAATGCGAGGTGTTGTGGTTCCTCAACTGCGAGGCAACCGACGAGGCGGCGTGGCCCGAGGTGAAGAAGGGCATCGAGGCGATGTACCTGATGGGCATCAAGGGCCTCGAGGAGGCGTCACGGTCATGAGCGTCGACTTGAGCAAGCTCGTGACCCTGCGCTTCGAGAAGAACGTCGGCACTCCCGATCGCGTGTTCCGCTTGTTGAGCGGCGCAGCGCTGACTGGCGTGGGCTGGTACTTCGGTTGGCCGATGTGGGCCGCGCTCATCACGACGGTGCTGGGTGTGATGTGGATGGCGACGGGCGTGCTGTCGAAGTGCAGCATCTACTACCTGCTGGGCTACTCGACCTGCCCCCTCAGTGGTGAGCGCCGCGCCTGACGTCAACGCGTCGAACGGAACACGCCGAACATGCCGCCCACGTCGAGGCGCGAGGTCTTGAGGAAGAGCTTGAGCGCCTTCTCGGTCGCCTCGGCGAGCGTCTCCATGCGTTCGATGCGCTCGAGCTGCGCTCTGGTCGTCTTGCCGTCGGCTGCCGCGAGCTTTCGCGCCTCTTCGAGATCGGCCCGAATGCGCGAGATGAACGAGAACTCACGCTGCTCGATCACGCGACGCGCCATCTGCAGGAGATCCGTCTCCGCGCGGTATCGCCACGCGCTGTCTCCCGGAGTGCGCACGCGCAAGATCACGCCCCACTGCTCGAGGTCGCGCGTCAACATCGACACTCCGCCCTTGCTGAGCTCGAGCTCTCTCTCGATCTCCGCGGCGGTGAGCGCGACGTCGCGCAGGTACAGCAGCGCCCACACACGGCCCTGGTTGCGCTTGAAGCCCCAGAACTCAATCACGTTGCCGACGGCGTCGACGGCGACCGTTTCCCAGCGCAGCAACTTGCCCGGGCGCAGGAGCTTTTGCGGATCGTCGTTCGAGGCGGTGTTTTCCCAGAGGTAGCCCTTCATGCGGCTCCCTTCAGCGCGATGCCCTGGGCGATGGTGCGCGCCCACATCACGAGGTTGGCGCCCGACTCGCGCTGCGCGTACGGCCCGAGCGCTTCCACCGCGGCGTCGATCTCCTGATTCATCAACACCGTCGCGTCGTCGAGCGCGCCCGTCACCAGCACCGCCGTGCCGAGCTCCTTCACCTTGTCTTGCGTGAGCGCGGACCAGCCCCACGCGTCGGCGATGCGCTTCTTCACGCTCGCGTCGCGTTGCACGGCGAGCAGCACCGGCAGATTCGGGGTGCGCGATTGGAGGTCGGCGTACTGCGGCTTGCCCTCATCGGTGCCCGAGATGTCGCGGATGTCGTCGGCCATCTGGAACGCGACTCCGATGCGGCGGCCGAAGGCGTCGAAGCGACGCACGGCCTCTTCGTCACCGGCGATCAGCGCGGCGGCGATGCCACAGAACCCGAAGAGCGAGCCTGTCTTTCCTTCGCCGATGGCTTTGAGCCCTGAGAGCGGCAGATCGAGATTTCCGCGCGCCTGCACCTCGTCGATCGCTGAGCGCGTCATCTCGGCGACGACCGAGAGCGCGAACTGCGCGATGCGGGGATCGAACTTCGAGAGCCGCAACAGCGAGCCCGAGAGCAGCAGGTCGCCGCCCATCACCGCCACGATGTTGCCCCAGCGCGCGTTCACCGTCGGGCGGCCGCGGCGCCACATGCCGTTGTCGACCACGTCGTCGTGAAGAAGCGATGCGCCGTGGATCAGCTCGGCGGCGACCGCACAGTCGACGAGCGAGTCCTGCTTCACGCCCAGCGTGTCGCCGAAGATCTTCATCAGCATCGGCCGCGCGCGCTTGCCGGCGCCGAGCACGAGGTGCCGAGCGGCGGCGACCAGCGTGTCTTCAGGCTTCGGCGACACCCCGCCCAGCTGCTCGAGGATCTGCGCATCGACGAGGCTCAAGAACGGCTTGAAGGACGCGAACGCGCTGGAGTCCATGGCGATTCATATAGTTCAAGCCGTTTTGAACTGCATGGTCTGCCTGAAGTTTTCCTGATGGATCCGGCAGCTCCACGTCGGAGGTCACCGGCAGACGCCGAGATAGCTCCACGCTTCGCCGGTCGGGTTGAAGACCACGATGTCGCGGAAGGTGTCAGTGTTGATCCGATCCACCACGAGCGCGGTCGTCGACAACTGCCGCCCTGGAGCCCACGTCGCCCGCGGCGCGAACGAGAAGTTCGGCAGCCCCTTGAACGTGTGGAAGTCGCCGACGGTCGTGATCACGATCAGGTCGAGCAGACCGTCGTTGTCGAGATCAGCCACCTTCACGCGACCGCTGACGGTGATCGAACTGCTGACCGCCGTGACGCCACCGTTGCCCGAGCCGCGCAGTGTCAGCACGATCGCGGGGCCGCCCAACACGAGATCAGGGCGCCCATCTTGATCGAGATCGCCCGCCACGATGTCGTTCACCGCGGTGTTCGTCGTCGCCGAGCCGATCGCCGCCGTGGTGAACGTGCCCATGCCGAGGTTGCCGAACACGCGCAGCGTGCTGGCCGCGTTCACGACGACATCGGGCCGCGAGTCCATGTTCATGTCGACCACTGCGACCGCCTGCACCGAGGTGAGCGTCGCGATGGTGCGCACCGTCTGGAACGTGCCGTCGCCGTTCCCGGGCGCCCACTCCACTCCGCTCGTCGTCGCGATCACGAGGTCGGTGAAGGTGTCGCCGTTCACGTTCGCGATCACCACGCGCACCGGCGTCGCCGACGTCGCGAGCGTCACCGGCGCCGCGAACGCACCACCACCGGTGGCGAGGCGCACTTCGACGCCTGCGCCGACCGCGCTCTCGATGATCACCGCGAGATCGTCCATCGCGTCGGCGTTCACGCGACCGACCGCGTACTCGTCGCCGCGCAGCGCGAGCGCGCCCACCGACGCTCCGAAGAAGCCGTCGTTCGCGCCGAGCAGCACCGACGCGTTGCCAGAGCCGCCCGTCGAGATCGCCGGGAGCGCGACCACGTCACGATCGCCATCACCGTCGAAGTCACCCGCCGCGAGAGAGGCGAACGGCCCGCCCGAGACGCCGCTGGCGCGCGCTCCGTTGAACTGACCGGTGCCGTCGTTGACCAGCGCGCTCAAGGTGTTCGTCGTGCCCACCACGCCGGCCGAGAAGATCTCCGGCCGCGCGTCGCCGATCAGCTGGCCGACCGCGAGCAGGTTCTGCGAACCACCCGGCGAGTTGACGAGGTAGTTCGGCGGCGACGCAGACCACGTCGCTGGCGCGGTCGCGATCGCCACGTACACCAGCGACGTCGAGCCGCCGATCAGGTCGAGGTTGGAGTCGTTGTTGAGATCAGCCGCGATCACGCCCGCCGAGCCGGGGAACGTCGCCGACGAGTTCACGAACGTCCCGTCACCGTTGCCCTGGCCGAGCACCAGCGCGTTCGTTCCGGAACGGATGAGCAGGTCCTGCGTGCCGTTGCCGTTCAAGTCCTTCACCTGCAGCGAGACGATGGCCTGCGAGATCGTGGTGCCGAGCGTGAAGAGCGCGAAGGTCGCCGTCTGGCGAGCGACGCGGTACTGGAACGTGTTCGCGTAGACCATGTCGGCGCGACCATCGGCGTCGAGCTGCGCGGTCTCGATGATGGTCGGCGACGCGAAGGGCTGGGTGAAGGCGGTCGACGTTCCGAAGGTCGCGGGCGTCACCGCGCTCTGCTGGAGGATCGCGCCGTTGGTGCTGGTGCCCACCACGATGTCGAGGCGCCCGTCTCCGTTGGCGTCGAAGAACGTGAACGCACTCGCCGTGCCGGAGAGGCTGTACGAGGTGCCCGTCGTCGCGAGCACGCCGGCGGTGTTGCGCACCACGAAGACCTGCGTCGAGGTCGAGTTGCGCAGACCGACGAGCTCCTTGAAGGTGTCTCCGTCGAGATCGATCGCCGCGATCGCGATGGGCCGCGTGGTCATCGCCCAGCTCTGCACGTTGCCGAACGTGCCGTCCGCCTGCGCGAGGCGCACCTGCATGCCGGTGTTGCCGTTGTCGATCAGATCGACGCGACCGTCGTTGTTCACGTCCTCCATCACGAAGCGGTACGTCGAGCCGACGTTGATCAGCGTCTGGTACGGCAACACGTTGGCGAACGCGACACCGGTGGTGCAGCTCGCGCGGCACGTGCCTTCCGAGCAGGTCTGGCCGCCAGTGCACGTCGTGCCGCACGCGCCGCAGTTCGCTTCGTCGGTGTTCACGTCGACGCACATCGAGTTGCACGAGGTGATGCACGCGGTGCCGCAGGTGCCCGCGGTGCAGGTCGGGCGATCGAACGAGGTCAGCGTGCCGCTCGCCGCGCACTGCGTGCAGGACACGCCGCACGACGTCAGCGTGTCGCTGGGCACGCACTGACCGCCGCAGGCGTTGAAGCCGCCGTTGCACACGAAGACGCACGAGCCGGTCAAACACGCGCGCGTCGAGTTCGCCGGGCCCGTCGGGCAGACCTGGCACGACGCTCCGCACGCATCGACGTCGGAATCGGCGCGGCAGGTGTTGCCACAGCGGTGGAAGCCCGGGTTGCACGTGAAGTCACACGTTCCGCTCGAGCAGATCGGCGTGGCGTTGGTGGGCGGCGTGCAGCTGACGCACGAGAGGCCGCACTGCGTGGTGCTGGTGTCGGCCACGCAGGTGCCTCCGCAGTCGTGGAAGCCGGGCGAGCACTGCCAGCCGCAGCTGAAGCCGTCGCAGGTGCGCACCGAGTTCGCAGGGCCGTTGGGGCACGGCGTGCACGAGGTGGTGCCGCACGAGTTCACGTTGAAGTTGTCGGAGCACGTCGAGTTGCAGCGGTGCGTGCCCGAGTTGCAGACGAAGTCGCACGTGACGCCGTTGCACGTCGACGTTCCACTCGGAGGAGGCACGCACGGCGAACACGACGTCGTGCCGCAGGAGTTGACCGAGTTGTTCGACACGCACTGGCCGTTGCACGCGTGCGTCGCCGTGTTGCACGAGAAACCACAGCTAGA
>JAEUJS010000570.1 GCA_016792935.1 Archangium sp.
GTAAGCCGGAGTTGCTCGAGACGACGGGCCAGCGGGGCGACTCGCTGGCCCGTTTGCTTTGCGGGCGGCGCTTCATGAAGAAACGATGAAGCAGCGCACACGCGAAGCGGCGAGAGTCGTGGGGCGTGAAGTGGGTTCCTCGCATCGGTCTTTTGGTGTTGCTGGTCGCGCTCGCGGCGTTCGAGGCGTTGTTCATGGCCGAACGCGCGCGTGGTCACGAGGCGCTCACCGCCGAGCGAACGCTGCGCAGCACGCGCGCGACCGAGTTGCTGCACGAGGAACTGCAGCGACAATTCGACGTGGCTGACACGCGGCTGGAAGCGCTGGAGACGCTCCCGCTGCTCGAGGAAGACGGGCTGCTGTGGATTGCCAACGGCGTGCAGCGCTTTCCGCGTGTCGCGGGGGTGTTGAAGGGCGACGACAGCGTCGAGGCGCTCGGGAAATTCATCGACGGAGACGAGCGCGCACTCGACGCGGTGAGCGGAGAAGCCGGAAGTCTGTCGAGCGCGGTCAAGAAGAAGGGGTCAGCGCAGGACCGATTGTTCCGCGGTTGGCCGTGGCTCGAGCGCAAGCAGGCGGCGGAGCTGTGCGTGCGTGCGCAGCGCGCGGAGCCTCGTGACACCGAGCTCGTCGCGCGCTGCCAACGTGCGCTCGCGGGCGTGGAGGTGAAGTTGCCGACGGTTTCGAAAGACCAGCTGGTGCTCCTCGACGAGCGATGGCTGGTGCGAGCGAGCGAAGGAGAGCTTCGCGGGGTCGAGCTCAACTTCGAAGCAACGCTCGCCAGGGTGAGCGAGTTGCTCGCACGCCGCGCAGTCATCGAGGCGGGCGAGACAGTGTCCCCCTCTCCCTCGGGGAGAGGGTCGGGGGTGAGGGAGCGCATCGTCAGCAGTGCGACGGACGGCGGCACCGAGGTGACGGGCGCATCGCCGAGCGCATCGCCGTTGGAGCTGATCCTGATCAGCCCCCGCCTCGACGCCGCCGAATCCGCGCTGACGTCAGCGTTCTGGTGGAAGTCGCTGCTCCTCGCGCTGACCGCCCTGCTCGGAGTCGCGGTCGTGCTCCTGATGCGGCTCGCCGAAGCCCGCGAACGGGCGACGCTCGCGCTGCAGCGCGACTTCATCTCCACCGTCAGCCACGAGCTGCGCACGCCGCTCGCCGCCATCCGCGTGCTCGCCGAGACGCTGGAACGAAAGCTCGGCACCGCACCAGCAGCGAAGGACTACCCGAAGCGTCTCGTCGCCGCGGTCGATGGGCTCGGCTTCCTCGTCGAGAACATCCTGAGCTTCAACCGCATCGAGTCGGGCCGCGTGGAGCCCAAACGAGAGTCACTCTCACTTGCTTCCCTCGAGACGATGCTGCGTGAAGACATCGCGCTGGTGGTCGAGCGCCCCGTCGCGCTCGACTTCGATGCGGGGCTGTCCGCGCTCGGCAGCATCGACGCCGACGTCACGCTGCTGCGGATTCTGGTGCTCAATCTGCTGCGCAACACGTGGAAGTACTCGCAGCGGGACGCTCCGAAGTTCTCGGTGCGTGGGCGCGTGGAAGGGAGCGAGGTGGTGCTCACCTTCGCCGACGACGGACCCGGAATTCCTGCCGACGCGCGCGAACGCGTGTTCGAGCCATTTCATCGGCAGCCGGAAGCGTCGAACGTGAAGGGCTCGGGCCTCGGTCTCGCGCTCGCGCGGCGCATCGCGGAACTCCATCGCGGCACGCTGCGCATCAGTGCGTCGTCGAGCGGGGGCACGACGTTCGAGCTGCGGCTCCCGCGCGCGTCAGCCTGAGAACGTCACGCGATATCGGTGCTCGGTCGGGCTGACCTTGGTGTCCACCAGGCGACCACCGCGCGCGAGCGAGAAGGCGACATCCATCATCCCCACCCAGACCGACGCCACCACCGCGGGCACGGCTTCCGGAAACAGGAACACCGCCTCGCCGCCATTTCCCTCGGGCGTGAAGCTGGCCTTCACACCGCGCACGCCGACGGCAGTGAACGTATCGACGCGCGAGAACAGCGCCTGCCCGCGCGACTTCGAGAAAGTCAGCACCACCGAGACGAGCGGTCGCACGAGCAAGCTCATCCCATCGTGTGATGCGCGAATCGAGAGCGCGTCCACCGTCTCGCGCCCGTGCGCGGTCTCGAGGGACTCGAGCAACTCGACGAGGCGCGCTCCCGGCCACCACGTCTGATCATTCGGCCGAGCGAGCATCGCCTCAGTGGTCGAGCTCAACCCCGGAGCGTTCTTCCCGAGCCGCTGCATCGCGCGCGAGAGCGAGCGGACGTAGCTGCTGTTGACCTCCCAGGAAGCCGCCATGGCGGACTCTGATCAGAAGCGCGTCGACATCTGCGTTCCACCGGGCGATGACGGCGGCGGCATCGAGCCAAACGACGGCGTGTTCGACGGAGGCGCTCCACCGCCACCGGGAACCGGCTCGATCGACTTCGCCCACTCGATGATGGCGGCCTCGGTCGGCGCGCACTGCGCCTGAATCGGCATGTTCCCCAGCTTCATCGCCATCGAGAAGCCACTCACCACCACCTTCACCGCGCGGCTCACCGTCGCCACGCCGATGGCCTTCACCCGCAAACCCTTGTGCAGCATCTGGTCGAGCCAGAACGGCACCATGCTGCGGTGAATCGAGTTGGTGGACGCAGGGAGCGAAGCGATGAGCGTGATGGGCGCGCGCTTGCTCGCTTCGATGAGCTCGGGAATGAGGTGCACGCACTCCGACGCCACGATGGTGTTGTTGTGAAAGCGCACCACGTAGACGTTGGGGGCTGGCACGTACAAGCTGTTCAGCTCCGACGGCATGCAGCAAGGCTAACGCGTCGCGCGTGCGCGTGAACAGTCTCAGTTGCGGACGACCGTCGGCGCGCTCGGGCGAGGCTGTGGGCGAAGGTCGGCGAACGGAGATGCGGCCGCGCGGTAACGCGGCTCGAGCAGCGACGACTCGATGTTGCCGCGCTGCCAGTGGCGAATTCCAACCACGTACGCCGCCACGTGTTCATCGCCGGGAAATTTCAACGAGAGCCGACGCTCGGCACGCTCGACCGCGCGCGCGGTGTCGTTGACGACCTGCACCGCTTCGTTCAAGACCGCCTCGGTCACATCAGCAGGCGAGCCTGCTGGGCGAAACGGAACGCCACGCTCCACGGCGAGGACGTGAACGAGGTTGTTGGGGTTGTGCTGCGCGAGCACTTCCTTCGGGTACGACGCGAGGTCGTTGAAGAACGCGACGGTGCGCGTGCACGCCTGGTTGAGCGCGGTGAAGTCTGGATCAGCCAACACCTCGTCGGAGAGCCGCAGCCCGTGCGCCAGCTCGATGAGCGCGCACGCCGTGTAGACCGCGCTGTCGAACTCGCGCTGTCGCACGTACGCGTCGAGCGTCGGAGTGGTGTTGGCGAGCCAGTGACGACACGCCGGCAAGGTGCCTTCGAGCAGATAGTCGCGCGCGTGACCTTCGAAGCGGCGCAGCCAGCCCTCGCCCATCAACTCCAGTGAGCGCGTGCGGAACTCGAGCAGCAAGGCGTCGAGCGGAGTGAGCGCCGTGGTGGCCTTGCCCGAGTGCAGCACCGCGAGCGCGTGGTGCGCGGCTTCGAGCGCGTGTTCGAGCGAGAGCTCAGCGCCGTTCACGTCACGCTCGTCGTGCGCGTCGTCGAAGAAGAAGAGCCAGTTGCACCACAGCGCGCAGACGCGAGCGCGCTCGACCGGAGCGGTCGGGTACACGTACGGCACCAGGGTGTTGAACGCGGCGAAGCGCCGGCGGTTGGAAGCGTCGAGCAGCCCGAGCCGCTCTGCGTCTTCGGTGGACAGTCGTTCGATGGTCGCGCGCTCGGGGTGTTGGCGCGCGCCGGTCAGCATCACGAAATGATCTCTGTGCAGCACGGTGGGGGACTCCGCGTCTCGATGAAAAACGCGGGCGCGCCTACACCAAATGGGTACCCCCGAACAAGACGCGCTCCCGGCGGAATTTTCCGCGGAAAACCGAATCGCGCGTCAGTGAGTTGGAGTCAGAGCGTGATGCCGATGCCGACGACCGGACCGTTGATGCCGGGGGCGGTCGTGAACAGCGTGCCGATGTTGCCGGACTGCGTGGCGTCGATGACCTGAATGCGCCAGCCGAGGTGGACCTCGAAGATGCTCCAGTTCACGACGAAGGCGGCGCGCGCTTCGATCTGCCGATACGGGAACGCGGTGAAGAAGACCGCGCCGTCGACGCCGATGCGGCCGAACATCGAGCGCACGTTGACGCCGAACATCGGGCCGAACGCGGTGACCGTGTCGCGGGTCATGATGTCGGCGCCAGCGAGTGCGCGGAGCGTGAGCTCATCGCTGGTGAAGAACGCCCAGCCGGCCATCAGGTTGAACTGGTGAATCTGGATGTTGGTGCTGGTCGAGAGGAACGCGTTGTAGGCCGCGAGGAACCCGAAGCGGCTGATGTCGAACTCGCCGCGCGCGCTGCCGACGACTCCGGCTGCGGTGTCGACCACGCCGAGGGAGCCTGAGAGCAGGCCGACGAAGTGCTTCGTCTTCGTCGAGTCCATGAAGGTGGTCGCCTGCTTCTTGGTCTGCGCCGGGTTCTGCTGCGGCTGCGGGCGCTGCTGGTAGTACGGCTGCTGCTGCTGGTTCGGGTACTGCTGCTGGTTCGGGTACTGCTGCTGATTCGGATACTGCTGCTGATTCGGATACTGCTGCTGATTCGGGTACTGCTGCTGATTCGGGTACTGCTGCTGCGGGTACTGCTGCGGGTACTGCTGCTGCGGATACGGCTGGTAGGGCTGATACGGCTGATACGGCTGCGGCTGCTGTTGGGGGTACTGCGGCTGCTGAGGCTGCTGAGGATATTGAGGCTGACCGTTGGGCTGCGGAGGCGGCTGATCAGTCGGCTGATCCGCAGGAATCATCGGAGGCGGCGTGAACTCCTCGTTCTGCGCGAGCGCGGCAGAGGAAAGCGCGACCGACAAGCACACCAGCAGGCGAGAAAGCATGGCCTGCTGACGAGAGGAGTTCCGTTTCATTCAGTCGGAAGCTTAGTTGCTCCTCGACCACGAAACGATCCAGCTACTTGCCGAACAACCGCGACAACAACCCGCGCGGCTTCTCAGGCGGAGCGAACGCAAACTCAACGGTGTTGCTCTCGAGCGCACCGCTGAACGCATTCGGATTCGGAGGGCTCTGCGAGAAGCCGTGCTCGGGCGGCGTCTTGAACAGCAACGTCACGCGGTACGTGCCAGCCGGCAGATGCTCGTAGCTCCAGCCGACGTTCTGCGGACCGCCTGCGGGCTGCGTGCACGCGAGCGACTCCTCACGCTCGAACGACGCACCCGGAGCGAGCTCCGTCCAATCTTCCGGCACGCCACACGGCAACACGGGACCAGGACCGGTCGCGACGACACCACCCGATGCATCGACGACCCGCATGCGCCGGTTCCACCAGAACGCGAGCGCGACGGGAGTGGCTCCGTCGTTGAGCCACGTGCTGATCAATTTCTGCTGATCAACTCGAAGCGAGAGCTTCACGCTCACACGCGCATCGGCATGACGACCGCGGTGTACGACTTGTCACCGGGCGCGTGCAGCACGCCGGGGCTGTGCTCATCACCGAGCTCGAGCGTGACCTCATCGGTCTCGAGCGCGCCGAGCACGTCGAGGATGTAGCGCGCGTTGAAGCCGATGGTGAGCGACGGGCCACGGTACGCGACCTCGAGGTCATCCTTCGCTTCGCCGAGCTCCGGGTTGTTCGCCG
This sequence comes from Archangium sp., assembly GCA_016792935.1. Lineage (GTDB taxonomy): Bacteria > Myxococcota > Myxococcia > Myxococcales > Myxococcaceae > Archangium_A. The sequence goes on from JAEUJS010000570.1 coordinate 5,746, forward strand.
TGATGCGCAGCAGATTCTCCGAGAGCGACAGCTTCACCGCGCTCGACTTGTCGGCCGAGAGCAGCGCGATGCGCTTGAGCGCATCGAAGAACTGGCTGCGCTTCACCATCACCTGCTTCTCGCCCTCGCGCGGAATGACGCGCTGGTACTCGGGGAACTGGCCGTCGATGAGTCGCATCACCATCGAGAGGCCCGGCTTCTTGAACAGCGCCGAGTTCTCCGCGAAGCCGAGCTGACATTCCGCATCGGGCGCTTCGTCGAGCAGACGCTTCAGCTCGAACAGACCCTTGCGCGGAATGATGACGCCGCTCTTCAGCTTGAAGTCGCCGCTGAGCTCACGCTCCACGAGCGCGAGGCGGTGACCGTCGGTGGCCACCATGCGGACCTTGCCGTTCTCGCGCGGCTCGAAGAACACGCCGTTCAAGATGTAGCGGGTCTCGTCGTTGCTGATGGCGTACGACGACTTTTTGATCATCTCGAGGATGGTCGCGCCGGTGAGCTTCACCGCGTGTCCCGATTCTTCCTTGGGGAGCTTCGGGAATTCCTCGGGCGCCATGCCGACGATTTTGTAGTGCGCCGCGCCGCTGGTGATTTCCGCGTAGTTGTTCGCGAGCTTCTTGACCGTGAGGTGCGCGTCGGGAATCAGCGAGACGATGTCGAACAACGTCTTCGCGCTCACCGTCACCGCGCCGGGCTTGGTGACCTCGGCGTTGTGTTCACTGACGATGCCGATGTCGAGGTCGAACGCCGTCACCGTGACGCCGGTCTTCGCGGCGGTGATGAGCACGTTGGACAGAATCGGCATCGTCGCTTTGCGCTCCACGATGCCCTGCGCGCGATGCAACGCCTTCTTCAATTCGTCGGCGGCGATCCGGAATTCCATGGTGCCGCGTGTACTCCGCGCGCGCTGTGCGGGCAAAGGAATCCATGTAGGGTCACGGCTGCGAATCGCGAGCGAATCTCCAGTGAATTCAGGGCACTAGCTGGACGAATGACTGGTACTTGTTCTCGATCTTCTTGACGTAATCAACCGGCTCCGCACAGCGGCAGAAGCCCGTGCGCACACGCCTGGCGTACTGCGGGCGCGCCATCAGACCCATCGCTTTCTCGACGTTGCCGGCCCACACATCGGGATTGAGCGAGAGCTCCCTGGCGAGTCGTCGCGCGTCTTGCACGCGACCGAAGCCAGCGTTGTAGCCAGCGAGCGCGAAGCGAACGCGTTCATCGAGCGGGAGTGAGGGCTCCAATCGCTGCACGAGCTGGTTCATGTATTTGATTCCGGCGTGCGTGCCTTGATCAGGATCAGCGAGCTTCGTGAAGCCGAGCTCTTTTCCGGTGGCGGGCATGACCTGGAAGAGGCCGAGCGCTCCGACGAACGACTTCGCTTTCGGATCGAAGCGTGACTCGCGCCACGCCTGCGCGGACATCAAGCGCCAGTCGAAGCCGTATTGCGTCGAGTACTTCTTGATCAGCTGATCATACGGAGACAGCGCACCCGTCTTCGCAGTGGACAGTTCGCGCGCTTCGGTGAGTGCTCCGCGGTTCTCGAAGCAGTGCTTCTTGAGCACGTTGTACTCGAGGCCCCGGTAGACCTTCTTCACGTAGGCATCGAGCGCCGCGAGCAGGAGCGGGTTCTCCTTCCGCGTCGCGAACGCGATGGGCACTTCCGTCGTTCCGGAGAGTGAGAGCGGCGCCTCGAGCTCTTTGCGGAAGAGCGCTTCGGCCTGGAAGAAGTGCGAATCGGCGACGGTGAGGTCGATGACGCCGTCGTCCACGTCGGCGAGCAGGTCTTCCACCTCGAGGTCTTCCGGAGCAGCGTTGATGGTGAAGCCGTACTGCGTGGCGAGGGGCTTGAGTTTCTCGGCGTACGAGGAGGAATTGCGCACCACGACGGTGCGTCCCTTCAGGTCTTCGAACGTGGCGAGCTTCGGCTTGCCCTTCTTCTGCACGAAGAGCTCGCGCACGTTGAGGTACGGCCGCGTGAAGCTGACCTCTTTGCTGCGCTCCGGAGTCGCGGTGAGTGACGCGGCGATGACGTCGCCTTCGCCCCGCTTCAACATCGGAATCAGCTCGGCGTAACTCGGGGCGAGCACCACTTCGAGGGTGAGCCCGCGGGATTTCGCGAACGCCTTGATCAGCTCGTAGTCGAAGCCGTCGCGGTTGCCCTTGTAGAGATAGAAGCTGACTGCGTTGTTGCGCGTGAGGACTCGCAGCGTCTTGCGCTTCTCGATGACGCTCAGGTCGCCGGTCTCGTTGACGTCGTCTCCTTCGAAGGCGTGCGCGATGAGGAAGGCGTCGAGCTTGCTCTTGAGCGCGGTGTCTTCGGGCTTCAACGCGAACGCGATGGCGCGGCCCTTCGCGAGCGGGAAGAGCGACTCGAGCTCCGGGAGGTAGCGCCGGATGACGTCGAAGCGAACGCTGTCGATGACCGTCAAGTCAGACACGCCATCGACGACTTCTTGCGCGAGCTGATCAGGCGCCTGCAGTCCGCTGCGCTCGGTGACGACCACTCCGGGGATTCTGCCGAGCGTCTCGAGGTAGCTGCTGCCTTTCGGAATGACGACGGTGCGGCCCTTGAGCTGCTCGGGTGTCTTCGGCGCGTTCGGCGCTCTTCGTTTGCCGATGAGCAGCTCGTCGACGCTCAGCGTGGGGCGCGTGAAGGCGAGCTGCTTCTTGCGCTCGTCGGTGACGGTGAGGCCCGCGGCGATGACGTCGCCTTTGTTCGCGAGCAGCGCGGGGATGAGGTCGGAGAACGCGGGGACGGAGACGACCTCCAGTGTGCGTTGCTCCGATTCCGCGAAGGCCGTGAGCAGGTCGAGCTCGCGGTGCACCGGGTTCGCTTGCGGCTGGAGAAAGTCGTCGTTTTGCCTCCCAACGCCGTCGCCCCCAGGGGCTTCGTCTTGCCTGACGAGGACCCGGAGCGGTGGAGCGACCGACTGCGTGAGAAGCATCACGACAGCGAGGGCGTGCACACGTGGTGTCTAACCCAAGAGGTCGTCCTTTCGGTCTCCACGCGCTGAAATATGCTCCGCGCGTTTGAGCGACGTCGATGACACGCAGGCGAGCACACCGAAACCGAGCGGACGCGGCTTCGACGTGGGCGTCGTCATCGCCAATCGCTACGTGGTGCGCAGAGCGATCGCGAGCGGCGGCATGGGCTCGGTGTTCGAGGTCCACGATACGCAGCTGAAGGAAATCGTCGCGCTGAAGACGCTCGACGACCGACTCGACGACGACATCTCGCTGGCGCGCTTCCAGGGCGAGGTGAAGAGCGCTCGCCGCATCAGCCACCCCAATGTGTGTCGTGTTTTCGACTTCGGCGTTCACACGCACGAAGGCCGCTCGACCTACTTTCTGACGATGGAGTTGCTGTCTGGTTCGACGCTGGCGAGCCTCCTCGAGCAAGGCCGGATTCCTCGAGCGGAACTGCTCGACGTCATGGACCAGGTAGCCTCCGGTCTCGATGCCGCGCACGCAGCAGGCGTGGTGCATCGCGACCTCAAGCCATCGAACGTGATGTTGGTGCCGACCGCGAAAGGCTCTCGCGCTGTGGTCACCGACTTCGGCATCGCTCGCCGTCTCGATGAATCGTCGGTGACGAAGGAAGGCTGGGTCGGAACGCCTGCGTACATCGCGCCTGAGCAACTCCGCGGGCAACAGGTCGGACCAGCGACCGACGTCTACTCCTTCGGCGTCATGCTCTTTGAGGCGGTGACTGGGCGTTGGCCCTTTGTCGGCGACACCGCGGTCGACGTAGCGATTCAGCGGCTCTCGAACGATGCGCCCCGCACGCGATCGATTGATCCGTCGGTGCCGACGGCATGGGACGCGGCGATCGCCGGTTGTCTCGAGCGCGAGGCGTCAAAGCGGTGGAACAGCGCTCGCGCTGTCATTCAGGCCATGCGCGGCGGTGTGGAGCTCACTCCAACGCCATCGCGACCGAGGCGACGCACACGCGCTCCGCTTCTTGGTCTTGGAGTCCTCACGCTCGCGGCTGGACTCGTGCTGTTTGCAACGCGATCTCGGCTCCCTTCTCACGATCGAATCGTCGCCGTGCGCGTGCGCCCGGCGGCTGGAGAGCCTGGATTCGCGATGCCTCGTGACTTTCCTTCTTTCGAGCAGGCGGCGGCATACGTCATGAGACGCGAGTGGAAGCGGCTCGAGACGCAGCGTCGCTTTCGCATCGCTCCTGGCGAGGACGGCAACGTCGATGCCGATGTGGTGTGGAGACGTGATGGCGAGCACGTCCTCGCGGTGCTCGAACTGCGCGCCGACGGAGCGTTGATTCGGCGCACCGAGAAGCGCGAGCAGAATTTCGCGGCGCTCGCCAAGGAGATGTTCCGCGACGTCTCGACAGTCGTAGGAGCCGATCAGCCGACGGTGGATTTGTTTCCCGAGGAGCGCTCGGACCTGGAGCGTCTGCGTGCACCAGACCCAGACGCGTACAAAGAGTTCGTCGATGCCCTGACCGAGTACCTGATCAGTTTCGACACGGAATCCGACATCCTGCTCGCGCGTTTCGACGCACTGATCGCCAAGTACCCTCAGTGGGTACGGCCGGTGGTGGTTCGCGCAACGAAGGATGGGCCTGCGACGAGCCCCACCAAGGCGTTCATCGACGAGCGACGCACCAACCTCGACGCGTCTGATCAGGTGGGCCTCGCTCTGCTGGAGGTCATCGAGAACAATCGCGCCAATTCGAGTCTCGACGTCAGTGATCTCTCCGTCGCGCTCGTCGCTGCGATTGGCTCTTCGAGCGGCGAAGAGGACCGCGTTGCGGTCGAGCGCAAGCTCGCGAACACCTGGCCTGGTTTGCAGTTTTCGGCAGCTTTCGTGGGTTCCGAGCGTGTGGCCGGGCGACCGGAATCCGCCGAGCGTGAATTGCGTACGTGGCTCGCGAAATCACCTGGGCAGATTCAAGCGTGGCGCTCGATGCTGGCAACGATTGAGCACCCAGGACTCGACGATGCGTACTTGCTTCTGTTCGAGCGCGATGCGGCTTCGATGCACTTCATCGCCTCGTGGTCGCTGCAGGCTGGGAAGGTCGATCGCGCTGAACTGTTTGTTCGCGAGAGCGCCGACTCTCCGCGAAGGAGAGCGTACGTGCAGTACATCCTCGGGCTGGCCGCCGTTCTTCGGGGCCAGCTTGCACAAGCAATCGATCGCCTGACGCGAGCGTGGACCCTCGCAAGCGAAGAGCTTGGACATGAATTCGCCTGGATTCAGGTCGCTCGCGAGCTCACTCGAATTTGCGAGGTGCTCGGCCGAACCGAAGATGCGCGCCGCTGGCGCAGCCTCGAAATCGAGCGGATGCAGCAATTCGCATGGGACCCCGGTGTCGTCGCGGCGATTGGCTACGCCAATGCCATTGAGGGAAGCCGGTGCCCAGATGCGAAGCCGTTTCTCGCGACACTCCGAGCGGACCAGAAGGGCGATGCGCATCGGTTCATCACACGCCTGGGCCGGTCGCGCGGGTGCACCACGTGCGCCGAAGTTCTCTCGTTCGGAACGTCACCGTTCAACGAGTTCCTGCGCATCGGCACGGTGGAGTACCTCAAGTGCGCGCTCGAGAGCGAAGCGCACCTCGCTGTCGCGCGCGATGTCGGACGACGACAGCATCAGGTGCAGCTATGGCTGGTGACCACGACGCCCGATCCATCAATCGTGCTCCTCATGCACTACTGGTACGGACGAGTGCTCGAGCAGACAGGCGAGGTCGCCGGCGCTCATGCTCAGTACCAGCGCTTCCTCGATTTCTGGGGGAAGGCCGACTTCTCATCGCCTGAGATCGAGGACGCCCGGGCTCGTCTCGCAAAGTAGTCGTCAGCACGAAGTCGGCACTACGAGACTGATCGAGATTGGCACTGCGAGACAAACGAACAACTCGAGCAGACACCTGTTCGTCATTGATCAGGGCTCCACTTCGTCGGAATTCGTGTTGCGCTTCTCGGGTTTCTCGGTGCTCCACTCGATGGGCAACGTCACCTGCGTCTTGCCATCGAGCGCGTTGAACACCTCGAAGTGGAGATGCGGCTCGCTCGACCAGCCCGTGTTCCCCGAGAGCGCGATGTTGTCGCCCGCGCTGACGCGTTGGCCGAGCGTGACGAGCACTCCGTCGGGCTTGAGGTGCGCGTAGTAGCCGTACGTGCCGTCGTCGTGCCGCACCACCACGTAGTTGCAGTCGTATTGGCACGACGCATCGGCGCAGCCCGAGTCGGAATCCGACCGGAAGCCAGTGACGATTCCATCGCGCGCGGCGAGCACCTTCGTGCCCTGCGGCATCGCCCAGTCGTACGCCTCTTCGTGCATCGAGCCTTCGAAGTGACTGAAGCTCCCGTGCGGCTTCTGCAACACCTTGCGCTTCCCCGCGAACGGCTGCTGGTACTTCGCGCTCGGAGGCACGTCGGAGAGCCGCTTCCCGATGCGCCAGTCCTGATGCCAGCCGCCGTACGACCAGCGGTCCTTCTTGTTGACGGCGCGGAACTTCACGAGCGTGAACTTCGTGCCCGGCTTCGCGGGCGTCTCGATGGTGAGCGGCGTCTCAGGCGCGAGGTTGTTCGCGTCGCTGAGCGTGACGGTGAAGGTGACGTCGGTGCAGTTCTTCAGCTCCGCGACGAGGTCGAACCCGCCAGGCACCTGCTTGTCGGTGACGGTCGCGCAGGGGTCTCCCGCCAACACCACCGAGGTCAGGATGGAGAGCATCACTTCGGCACTCCCGCGCAGTGCCCCTCGACACATTTGAGCGGAGGCGGTGCGACGCACTTCTTCATCGGGCAGTTCTGTTCCGCGTAGCCGAGCACCGAGCACGCGCGCTCGACGTTGTTCACGTCAGCTCTCGACGCAGCGCTCGGAGCACACGTCCCGTTGCAACACTTTCCATCGACGATGAAGGTGAACGAGTACGCGCAGTCGGTGTCACTCGCGCAGTTTCCTTCGAGCACCGGCAAGGTGATGGACGCCACGGCAGGCGTCGTCGCAGCAGGAGCAGGAGCAGGCGCTGTCGTCGGCGCCTCCGACTTTCGAGGACAAGCACTGAGCAGAAAAACGAACAGGACCAGCTGTCGCGCGTTCATGGCGATGACGCTAACCGGGGCCGACGCCGCGGTGCCGGCCGGAAATTCGCCCTGAAATTCCCGCCCATCTGCGAGCACCTTTGACAGTTCAATGAAGAGACCGTGCGGTCATGGTTCCGATGATGCCGCATGCGAAAACTCCAGGCGGCAGTGGTCTCCTTGTTGTTGGTGGGCTGCGGTGACTCGACGCTCGCGCTTCACGACGAGGAAGGCGGCGAAGGAAACGGGTGCAGTGAAAACGACGAGACGGTGACCATCACCGCGGGGCTCACGGCGAGCGGTCAGAGCAGCGTGGTGTTGCTGCCGCAGCCGGGCTCGTTCGGAACTCCGGTCGACGCCTTCGCGACCTACAACTCGGCCATCGACTCCACGCGGGTCTGTGGCGGCCTGGTGTTGCGCCCCGGGGTGCAGCGCGCGGCCGACTACTTCGCGACCGTCGGCATCATCGGCAAGTCGTACTACGGCTGTCAGAGCGGCTTTCACCCCATCGGCCAGGCGCTCGACATCTACCTCGATGGCAGCACCGTGCCGCGCATGCAGCCGTTCGCTGACTGGCTGACGGCGAACAACGCCGAGATGGCGCGGCGGCTGGGCATCGTTCAAATCATCTTCAACCGCCGCATCTGGCGCTCGTACACCAGCGGTCCGACGCGGCCGCAGAACCAGTGGACGTCGTTCAGCGGCGCCGACCCGCACACCGGCCACATTCACATCTCGTTCGCCGAGGCCGGAGCGACCGGCAGCACCACCTTCTTCACCGAGTTCCTCGCGCCGCCGCCTCCTCCTGACTCGCAGGCGGTCGCGTTCGCGTTCCCCGCCTTCACCGAGACGGCCAGCGGCCTGCGCTTGAGCAGTGTCGGCGCGGCGCGGTTGGTCGACACGCGGAACACCGGCGCGCTCGCGGGTGGGCAGGTGACGACGGCCTTCCGTTCGTCGCAGGTCGGCGGCGCGGTCGCGGTCTCGCTCGGTGTCGCGCTGGTGACGCCAGACGCTGACACCTTCCTCTCGGTCGCGGGTGGCTCAGGCATCGCGCCGACCTCGACCGTCAACGCGCGGGCCGGCACGGTGCGCGCCAACCAGACGCTGGTGTCGCTCAGCTCCGGCCTGGCATCGATGCGCTCGCCGCAACGCACGCACGTGGTCATCGACGAGCAGGCGCGCTTCGGTACCGCCGGAGCGGGCTTCACGGCGCTGGGGCCGTCGCGGCTCCTCGACACCCGCGGTGGCGCTCCGCTGGAAGGTGGTCAGGTGCGCGCGGTGTCGCTGGCCGCGCTCGGCGTCCCGGGCACGGCGGTGGCGGCGCAGCTCGGGCTGGTCGCCGTTCCGCGCGGTGGAGCTGGCTTCGTGTCGGTCATTCCGTGCGGCGAAGGCGTGACGACCTCGGCGCTCAACTTCGACGGCGCGAACGTGGCCTCGAGCAGCGCGCTGGCGGCGGTGCGCGGCGGCCACATCTGTTTGTTCTCGAACGTGACGACCGACGTGGTGGTCGACGTGGCGGGCTTCTACGACGCCGCCGGAGCTTCGTTGTCGCTCGTGCAGCCGGCGCGCGTGCTCGACACCCGCTCGGGTGAGGGCGGCTGGCTGGGCGCGCCGTCGCCGGGCCAGGTGCTGCGCGTCGAGCTCTCGTCGATGCCGGGCTGGCGCGGCAGCAGCGCGGTGGCCTTCAACCTCACCGTGGTCGGTGCCACCACCGGCAACTTCGCGCGCGTGTGGGACTGCACCGGCAGCCCGGAACACTCCAACGTCAACGGCGCGACGGACAGCGCGGTGGGGACCTTCGGCGTGGTGCGGTCGGGTGGCTCGCTGTGCGTGATGTCGACCGCGCGGCAGCACCTCATCGTCGACCTGGTCGGCGTGTACCGCTGACTGTGGTCTGTCGCACGTTGATGACGATGGCGGCGACCGGGGTTGAAGCCGGTCGCGGCGTGTATTGAGAAGCCCGCCATGCCGACCATCAATGCCCGCAGTGGAGTTCAGTTCCGCGCTGATCTGATCAGCCGCAACACCACCGACAAGACCGCGTGGCTCGAGGCCGTCGGCAAGGAGCTCGAACGCAAAGGCGTGTCGCTCAAGCTCGGCGAAGGCGCGAGCGCGAAGACGGTGAACAACGCGCAGACGCTCATCGCCGCGATGAAGGAACTGCCCGCGGGCGAATACGTGAACGAGCTCACCGAGGCGCTCGACGACCTCGCTGGTGCTGACTCCGTCACCACCAGCGGAGACGTGTTCGACTTCACGAAGGGCAGCAAGCTCTCCGCTGCGCTCGGTGTCGGAGACGGCGTCGAGAAGAACTACGCCGTCGCGCTCAAGGCCGCGGGCGGTGCGCAGAGCATCGACGGTGTCACCGCGCAGCTGTGGAAGTCGGCCGATGGCGTCGACCTCTCGGCCGTTCCGCACATGAGCGCGGAGGCGCTGCGGGGTGCTCCGGTGGCGTACGGACGCGATGGAGAAGAGGTCGAAGACACGCGCGTCATCACGGGCTTGAGCACCGCCGAGACGGTGAAGCTCGCCACCGACGCGCTCGGTGATTTGCAGCGTCCGAAGGCCGCGGCGGGTCTCACGCTCGGCATGACGCCGCTCGATGAGATGGCGTGGGATTCCGACTCGCACGCGTTGCGCCGCGCGAACCCCTACGTGAGCTTCTCGCTCGACCAGCGCAGCTACGAGCTGAATCCCAACAACGGCAAGCCGCGCGTCGGCGTCGGGCGTGACTTCTTCTTCGACACCTTCCTGGCGAAGAAGGACCCGCGCACCGGAGAATTGAACAAGGACCTGCAGAAGGCCGAGCTGATGTACCGCACGCGCATTCGCTACGGCTCCGACCGTGACCCGTTCGACGGCACGCGCGTGCTCATCGGCATGAAGCAGGGCACCGCCATCGTCGATGGCGTGAAGCACGCCGCCAAAATCGACTCGCGCACCGACTCGGCGAATCAGGCCATCTTCGACACGCTCACCGAATCAGCGCAGACCGGCAAGCTGAGCAGCGCGTGGGGCTCGGGGAGCAACGTCGCTCCGGCCGCCGCGTCGATGTACCGCGTCGCCGTGCAGAAGGGCGTCACGGATAACGTGGGCGGAGAGACCAATGTGTTGGCGCTCGCTCCGGGTGCGGTCGCTCGGCAGATTCGTGGACGCTTCCACTTGAACGAGACGCCGCGCGCGTCCGTACTCGATGGATTCCAGAAGGCCGGAGAGCCGCGCATCGCCGAGTTGAAGACGTTGCTCGAGAAGGCGCCGGATTTCTCCGAGCGCGCTGGGCTGCTCGCGCAGGCGAATGGACTGTTGGATCGTTCCGCCATCGTCGCGGCGGCGAGCGAGAAGTTGAAGGCCATCGACCCGAACATCACGGTCGACAAGGCGCTCATCGATCGTCTCTGGCCGGGAGCGACCATCTCCAACAAGCAAGACGCGAAGCTGCAGCGCGCGGTGGTCGATGCGATTCGCACCACGTACGACGGCTTCGCTGAGGGCATCGATGCGGCGCAGCGGAAGATTGGCGGCAACGAAGACCGCAAGGTGCGTGACGCGGGCAGCGCGAGCGACGTGATGGAGTTCTTCCGCACCCGTGCTGCCGTGGCGCGTTTCATGGCGCACGCCGAGCGCAACGGCGCGACGAAGGGCAACGCCGCGTCGTACGTCGAGGTCGCGAAGAAGGTCGCCGAGATGCCCGACGGCAAGCCGAAGACCGACCTCTTGCAGCAGATTGGCGTCGGTCTGAACCAGGTGCGCGAGATGACCGAGGCGAGCTTCGCCTCGACCGTCGCCGTGAAGCCGGAGCTCGCGAAGAAGCAGACGGTGGAGGGCTTCATCGCGGAATTCGACGCGCAGCTCGCGGGCCCGAACAAGGACGCGTTCTTGAAGGACCTCGGCGCGTTCCTCGCGACGAAGAACTCCGGGGCGCTCGCCGCGGCGACGGCGGAAGGGTCCGTCGCAGCTGATTTGCGGAAGAACCTCGTCACTGCGCACGCCGAAGTGCTGCACCGCATGGTCGAAGGCGCTGCGGGCTGGGCGCAGGGCGTGTGGTTCAACGACTACCGCCAGGCCGCGCTGGGCATCAACGCGCAGGGCTGGAACTTCATCATCGGCTCGATGGACTACACCGAGTTCTACGACGCGAGCACGGGACAGGGCCTCTCGTTCCAGGACCGGGTGAGCCGTCGTCCGCTCGATGCGTCGAAGATGACCGGAGCGATGATCAGCAACGACATCCAGATCGAGCTCGAGGCCGAGGAGGGCTACACCAGGGCGATTCGCACCGCGCAGTACGGCGTGAACGCGAAGACCGCGGGCGTGTTGATGGATTACGCGCTGTCGGTGAACGCCAGCGGCGTGACGGCGGGTGATGCGGCGTCGTTCGAGAAGTGGTTCGCGACGCAGTTGGGCCAGCGGCCGATGCAGCGTGATGCGTTCATTGCCGATGTGACGGCGTTCGCGAAGGGCAAGGGCTCGCCGATCGATCTCGCTGGTGCGCTGCCTGCGTTGGAAGCGCAGGAGAAGGCCATCACCGTGTTGACCGCGTTCGCGCAGAAGAAGGACGCGACGCTGACGACGCGCGAGGCGGTGCAGACGTGGATTCGCGCGAAGGGAAATCTCTCAGAGGCCGAGCGCAACGACTTCCTCACCGAGGTCGCGCAGTTCGCCTCCGAGTCGAAGAGCGACATCCCATTGTCGCCGAACTTGTTGCAGACGCTGGAGTTCTCACCGTTCGCCGCGGCGAATGCGGGCAAGCCGTACAGCGAGCACGCGGCGGTCGTCGATTCGCTGAGCATCGCGAACGAGGTGTGGACGATGGTGAAGCAGGCGCAGAAGGACCTGTCGACGGCGCGCGGTCAGGAAGTCGAGCGCGTGCTGCGTGACAACAACCTGCGCGGCAAGGGCTGGGAGCCGCCGACTGGTGCGAAGGGCGACTACGCCATCAATCTCGCGATCCGCTGATCGGTGATCCCCTCTCCCGCAGGGGGAGAGGGAGTCCGCACGCAGTGCCTACTGCGCGACGATCCAGTTCCACGCGTCGGCGAGCGACTTCACCTCGACGTCGGCCTTCACGCTCGGCTTCGGACGCAGGCCGCGATCGATCCAGATGGTCTTCATCCCCGCGTTGATGCCGCCCTGCACGTCGCGCTCGGGGTTGTCGCCCACCATCACGCACTTCGCGACGTCCACTTTCAGCTCGCGCGCGATGTGATCGAAAATTCCGCGCTCGGGTTTTCCGATGCGCACCTCTCCGGAGATCGCCAGCGCGTCGAACCAGTGCGAGAGCCCTGAGCCGTCGTACTTGCGCCGCTGCAAACCAGAGACGCCGTTGGTCACCACACCGAGCTTCGTGAGCGGACGCAGCCGCGCGAGCACCTCGTTGGTGTCGGGATACAGCGGGTACTGCTGGCGCACGCGAATCCAGCGTTGCGCGAGCGCCGCGGGCTCTGCGTGCGTGACACCGTTCTCCTTGAGCGCCTGCGCCCACACTGCTGGCCGAATGCGACGCGTCTCTTCCTCGAGCGCAGCTTCTTCCGGGATGCGCGCGTCATACGAAGCCCACATGCCTTCCGCGGGGCCATGACCGATGCGCGTGACGTACGCGTGCAGCTCGGCCGGCAACGCGGCCCACATCGCACGAATCGCCTTCTCCGCCGACACTGCGATGGCGTGCGCCTTCTGCGGCTCGCGCACCGACTCGAGCGCGGTCACGTACACCGCCTCGCGCGTCACCAGCTCATCGGAAATCAACGTGTCATCGAGATCGAACAACACCGCTGCGAACATGGCCGCGCAATGTAGCTTCCCGGCCCATGTCCTTCACGGTGAAGCAGCTGCAGCACTTCTCTGACACCCTCGAGCTCGACTTCGACGAAGAGCTGCTCGAGAAGCTCCACGCAGCCGGGGAGCTCACGACGCCCGTCGAGTTCTTCGAGCTCATCGCTCCGCAACTCAAAGACCACGGCGTGAGCACCGGCCCCCGCATCGTGAGTGGACTCAACAAGCGCAGGAAGCAGCCGCTCGATCGCGTGCTGATCGCGCTCGGCATCGACGAAGACATCGCCACGGCCCTCAGCGCCGAGGGAGCCGAGCTTGACGACGTGCGCAACTTCGCGGTCGATGAGATCGCCAACCGCGCAAAGTTGCCCTCGCCGGCAGCACGCAAGGTGCTCGCACAGCTCGAAGCGCTCGCGCCCGTCTTCGATGGACTCGACGGTGAGCTGCAGATCTCCGCGGCGAAAAAGGCGAAGAAGAAGTGACGAGCTGCGCGGTAGCGTTCGCGCCATGTCCATCGTCATTCCGAAGAACGAGCTGAACGAGTTCTCGCTGCCGCGCGTGTGCGTCGCGACCGGCGCGCAGGGTCAGGTCACGTTCGAGAAGGTGCAGTTCCAGTTCATCCCGAAGTGGATCGCCATCTTCGCGATGGCGCCGCTGCTGTACCTCATCTTCTTCATGATTCTCCGCAAGTCGGCGTCGGGCACGATGCCGTTCAGCGCCGAGGGCTGGGAAGCCGTGAAGACCGCGCGCCGCAACGTCATCTTCTCGGTGCTCGGGCTCGTCGGCGCCTGCGTGCTCGGCGGAGTGCTCGCAGGCGCGGTGCGTGACGCCGGCCCCATTCTGTTTCTCCTGCTCCTGCTCGGCGGAATCATCGGCATCGTCGTGACATCGATGCGCGTCCGCAAAGTGTTCCCGTTCGCGACGTTCATCGACGACGCCAACGTGACGCTGACGCTGCCGTCTCCCGAAGCGGAGCGCCTCATCTCGCAGCACCTCTCCGCCGGAAAGAAGTGACGATCGCTGCTCCAGTCTCGGGCAAGTGCGCCGCGCATCCCGACGTCGCTGCGGAATGGGCGTGTCAGCGCTGCGGCACGTTCGTGTGCACGCAGTGCGAGCGACGCACGCGGCCGGAAGCGCCTCCGCTGTGTCCGAAGTGCTGGGACCTGCGGAACAAGACGGTACAGGACACGGTCGCGAAGGAATCGCGTCGCCTGCAAATCGGCGGACTCGTCATCGGCTTTCTCTCGTTCCTCCATCCGCTGGTGATGGTGGGCAGCTTGATTCTGAACATCCGCGAGCTGCGTCGCGGCACGGGCGGGGACGCTCGGTGGATGAACACCGCCGGTCTGGTCTTGACCGGCCTCGCGATGCTCACGTGGGTCATCGTCATCGCGGTGCTCGCGTCTCGCTGAGCGGAGCGAAAGCACGCTCGGTTGCTCGATGTGCGACCGTACCTTTCACCGAACGTGCGCCAACCGAACGTGCGCCAACGGGTCGATTCCCAACGGCCGGAGGTCGAGCCCTCGCGCCTCCGAGCAGACCGGCGGTCGCGCGCTCAGCGGCGGCGAGCGGTGATGGCGGCCTGGAGCGCCGCGATGGTCTTCGGCACTCCCAGCGTGTTGACGCGGTTGACGAAGGAGGGCGGCACGTCGCCGCCGGGGGCCGACAGCAGGCGGTAGGTGAGGAAGGTCTTCTGACCGTCTGCGCGGGGCTCGAGCCGCCACTCGCCTTCGTTGACGCGCAGCCGCACCACGTCGTCGTCCTTCGGGCGCTCGCCGTCGCGGGCCTCGGGCGCGGCGACCCACGAGAGCACCCACGCGGCGTCGGTGCGCGCCTCGGTCAGCTCAATGAGCGTGTCGCGTGTCGCGATGATGGGCAGCACGTAGCGCAGGTAGACCAGCGCGTGACCTGCCTCGTCGCGCGACAGCACCTCCGCCGCGTCGGTCGAGGGCATCGTCTTCACCCAGCCCGGGTAGTCCGTCAACACCGCCCACACCTCGGCCGGCGTGGCGTCGAGCAGCACGGTGGCCTTGAGCTCGTTGACCGCGCTGCCTACCCGCGCGCGGGTGTACCAGTGCACGCCGTTGGCGCTCCCCGCGGCTTCCCAGCGGGGCTCGGCGGTCACCACCAGGCTCAGGATCAGGGGCAGCACGAGGGTAGAGATGCGCCGGCCCACCAGGAGGATTCCGAGAATCCCCGGGCCGGTCTCGCGCACCTATAGGGCATGAAACGCGCATGGCCCAGAGAGGTGGTGGTCGCCGCGGTGAGCGCCATCGTCGGCGTCGGCTCGGTGGTGGCGCTCGGCGCGCTGGGCTGGCCGGGCACGCCCTTCGACTGCTCGGCGAACCCCTGCTACTGCGAGCTGCCGCGTGCGGGGCTGGTGCGCCAGCTCGGCAACACCTGGAGCAACCTCGCGGCCGTCGTCGCGGGCCTGAGCGTCGCGGTGCACGCCGCACGCACCCGCCGCGTTCGGGCGACTTCACACCCGGCGCTGGACCTCTTCGGCACGGTCGCGCCGCCGGCGCTGGTGTTCCAGGGCGTCGGGTCGATGTACTTCCACGGCGGGCTGACCATCTGGGGCTCGGCTCTCGACGCGATGAGCATGTTCGCCATCGCGGGCCTGCTGGGAGTGATGCAGGCGCACCGCCTCGGCTGGCTGCCGGTCTCTCGCCTCGTGCACGCGTGGGGCGCGGTGGTGACGGCGGGCCTGCTGGTCGGCTTCGTCAGCCCGGCGCTCGTGGCTGGCGCGGTGTTCGCCTTGTTCCTCGGCATCCTCGCCACGGAGGTGCTGGCGACCAGGCGCGGCCTCTCGCCGAGCTCGTCGTTGTTCCGCGTCGGTCTTGCCGCGCACGTCAGCGCCGTCGGTGTGTGGTTCTTCTCGGCAGGGGAAGGGCTCCCGCTGTGCGCCCCGCACTCCGTCTGGCAGGGCCACGCGCTCTGGCACGCGCTCACCGCGCTCTCCGTCAGCCTCAGCGTGCTGCACGTGATGCGGAACCTCGGCCGCGCCGCTCCTGCCGACGGCGCCGCGCTCGTCGCCGCAACTGCTGCACCGGTCGTGGATTGACCGAGCGCAACGTCGCGTGCCACGCGTCGGCATCGCCGTGCTCGCGTCTCGCTGAGCGAAGTGAAAAAACACGGTCGCGATGTCGGGCCCTCCGTCACAGACGTTCGTTGCACCCTCGGCGGCGCTGCTCCCTGGCGCGCTGGTGCTCGGAGATCGCTTCCGCATCGTGCGCCTGCTCGGCCGCGGCGGCATGGGCTTCGTCTATCTCGCCGAACAGGTCTCGCTCGGTCGCCAGGTCGCGCTGAAGGTGTTGCGGAATGACCTGACGCTCGCCCCGGGGTTCGCGGAGCGGTTCCGGCGCGAGGCGCTGTTGCTCAGCTCCATCGAGCACGCCGCGGTGGTGCGCGTCATCGACTACGGCACCGAGCTCGACGCTCCGGTGTTGGTGATGGAGTACGTCGAGGGGGAGACGCTCGAATCGATTCTCGAGCGCGAGGCGCCGCTGTCGGTCGAGCGCTGTGAGCGATTGCTGATGCAGCTCGCGCAGGGCCTCGCGGCGATTCACGCCAAGGGCATCGTGCATCGCGACATGAAGCCGGAGAACGTCATCGTCACCAAGACGGTCGATGGCTTCGAGCAGGCGCGGTTGCTCGACTTCGGCATCGCGCGGTTGGTGCAAGACGAAGAGAGCGCGAAGGGCTCGGTCACGCAGGCGGGCATCGTGCTCGGCACGCCGGAGTACGTGTCGCCCGAGCAGGGCATGGGTCAGCAGATCGACGCGCGCTCTGACTTGTACTCGCTGGCGACGATTCTCTACCGCGCGCTCGTCGGGAAGCATCCGTTCCCAGGTCCGAGTCCGCGCGAGTTCATCTCGCAGCACATTCATCAGATGCCGCCGTCGTTGTTGGACGCTGCTCCTCATCTCGCGACGTTCCCGACGTTGGTCGGCGCGGTGACGGCGTGCCTCGAGAAAGATCCGGCGAAGCGTCCGCAGACTGCCGCGGCGTTGTTTCAGATGGCGACTTCGCAGCCGTTGACGCTGTCGGCGCCGCTGCCTCCTCCACCGTCGAGCGCGTTGCGTGGCACCGGCCCGATGATCAGCTGGAAGGCCGCGCTCATCGCAGGCGCGGTGGTGTTGGCGCTGATCAGCGTCGCGGTCTTCGTCGTGTGGAATGATCCAGTGCGTCGCGCGCGTCGGTTGGTCGAAGTGAATCGCGGCAGTGAAGCGCTGCAGATCATCGAAGACCTCGGAGCGACCGCGCAGAGCAACTGGACGGTGCAGCAGTTGAAGGCGACGGCGTTGCACCAGGTCGGGCGGCACGACGAAGAGCTGAAGGTGATGGGCGGCGCTCCACAAGGCGCGACGTTCGAGGAGCTGTCGCTCGAAGCGCTCGCCGACGACTTCGGTCATCAGGAGACGCCGAAGCTGCGCAAGCTACTCGCGGGCTTTCCGAAGGCGAACGTGTTGCCGACGTTCCAGGCGCTGGCGACCAAAGATGAGACCGACTGGTGGGCGAAGTGGGGCGCGCTGCGCTTCGTCGACCTCGAGTACGCGGGGCAGGGTCTGCCGCTGATGGAGCTGTATCTCTTCGCGCTGACCAATCGCGATTGTGGTGTGCGGAGGACGGCGGCGACGCGTCTCGTCGATTTTCGCTCGCAAGATGCGATGCCGGCGCTCGAGAAGCTGAAGGCGCTGCCGAAGAAGAAGGGCGAGCCGGATTGTGGGCAGGCCGCGGCTGATGCGGCGCTCAAGCAGCTCGCGAAGGAATAATGGTCTGCGGCGCCTCGAGCGCTCAGCCGTGACGTCGCGCTGCATTTCCTGAGGGTCGAAGTGGTGGCTGTGGGGCTCGCTCACTGCCGAGAGGCGAGACAGCCCCTCGTTTCGAGCGAGAAGTGAGCTCGATTGACCAATCTTCGAGAAAGAGGATCGACCACTGCGTGAAATTGGTCGTCAGGACGGCCAAATTCAGACAATGGTCGACGCTTCGTCAAATGAGGTCAATTTGCTCGAAGAAGAGAGGCTCGCTCGCCGTTCGGCAGGGCCCAAACCATACACCAGCACCACCCAATGCTGTTGATGGTTCGAGACAATCTCAGCAGGGCCGCAACGACCAAATTCAGACACTCGTCATCATTTCGTCTTCTCGATGCGCTCGACGAGCGCCTGGTCACCTTCAGCGAGCGCTTCTTCTTTCGCCTCTTGCAGCAACGCCGCCGCACGCTGTGGATTCTCGGCGGTCTTGAGCAACGCGGCCGCCAACACGCGCCGCGCTTCCGCACGCAGCTTCCGGTCGGGCTTGCCCTTCTCGATCGCAATCAACGCACGCTCAGCCCGAGGCGCCGCTTCGATGCCCCTTCCCAACGCGAGATGCGCCTGCGCCGAACGCAGCAACGTCTCGCCCGTCTTCGGAGAGTCCGCGCCACCGAGCGTCGCCTTCATCGCGAGGTACCGCTCGCTCAGCTCGACCGCTTCCTGCCAATTCCCGAGCGCGAACGCGGTCTCACCGAGCACCTCGGCGAACGCCGCGACCTCGGGATGCAGCTTGCCCAACTTCCGTTCCTGCTCGGTGAGCGTGGTCTTCCCCTCGCTCCACGCTTCCTTCAAGCGACCGAGCCGCGTCAGCGCATGCACGCGCGCGCGCCCGTATTCGATCCACGACGCCGGCGTTTGATCGACGTCGATCTGCGCACGCAGCGCATCGGCGAGCGCCAGACCTTCCGCCGGCTGACCGACGAGAATCAGCATCGACGCCAACGACGTCTCCGCCGCGAGCCGACGTGACACCAACACGCCCGACAGCTGCACCGACATGCGCTCGCACCGCACCGCTTCGACGTAGTCACGCTGTTCCGCCGCCAGCCCCGCGAGGTCGTTCCACGTGTCCGCGAGCGTCGGATGATCAGGACCCAGCAACTGCTCACGCAACACGCGCGACGCCTCGATTTCCTTGCGCGCCGCCGCGAGCTCGCCCTGCTCCGTCAGCACCCAGCCCGCACTGCTCCGCAGCCGCGCCACGTCGAGTGACTGCTCACCCTGCGCCTTCACGTAGAGCTGCAGCGCCTGCCGATAGGCCTGCAACGACTTCGCGCGATTTCCGTCCTGCCACTCCGCGTCGCCGAGCCCCTCTTCGATGTGCGCCTCGATGAGCACGTCTCCACCGATGCGCTGCACGATGCCCGACGCCAGGGCCGCCCACGTGCGCGCTTCATCGGGACGCCCCAGTCTCCAACCGACGACCGACACCATCTGCGACACCACGCGCGCGGCCGTCGCGTCGTCTCCTGCGATCTCCGCGGCGCGCACGGCGAGCTCGTACTGCTTGCGCGCATCGACGAACTTCCGCTCGAGCACCAGCAACGCGGCGAGGCTCTCGCGCGCATCGGCCTCGAGCGCCACCAACTTCAAATCCATGGTGCGCGCCGCGGCGGAGTTCAGCTCAGCGTGCGCTCCTTCGATGCGACCGGCGGCCACCAGCGCGCGACCGCGCGAGATCTGCTCCGCGAGGCCCTGCGCTTCCTTCGCCAGTTCCGGAGGCGGCGCGCGACGGTCTTCCAGCTGCTTCACGTTCGAGCACGAGGCGATGGACGACAACTTCGCCGCCGCCGTACCAGAGCCAGAGACCAACGATTGATCAGCCTGCGCGAACTGATCAGCGAGCGTCGACAACTCGGTGAGCCGACGGTCGAGACACTCGAAGCGCAGGAGCAACTGCCGCTCGGTCTGCTCTCCTCGCACCTTCGTCGCCAGACACGCTTCGGTGCGCGCCTCGGTCCAATCGCGCGCCCACACGTCGAGCGCGTCCTTCGTCAGCGCCCAGCTCGCCTTCGCGTACGGAACCTTCGTCGCGAGGAACGCCGCTTCGGAACGCTGCTTCACCGCGTCGTTCCACACCGCCGCCACCAGCGCGTCGTTGCCCTGACAGGTGCGCGAGCGGTTGCTCACGTTCCACCAACCGAACGCGCCGAAGGCGCACACCAGCGCGAGCCCCGCGGCGCCGAGCCACATCGCGCGACGACGACGCAGGGTTGGATCATCCGACAACGCAGCGAGCAACACGCTCAACGAGCGATGCCGCTTCGAAGGCTCGACCGAGAGTCCCTTCACCAGAATGGAGTGAACCCACGCCGGCACCTCGCTGCCCTTCGGAGCCGGCGGCACGATGCCCGCGCGCGTCGAGGCCGCGAGCTCGGACAGACTCTTCCCGGGGAATGGACGCGCGCCGTACAGCGCCTCGTAGAGCGAGACGCAGAACGAGAATTGATCCGTCGCTTCACTCGTGTCGGCGCCGTCGTATTGCTCGGGCGCCATGTAGCCAGGGCTGCCCATCATCGCTCCGGCCTGCGTGAGCGGCTGCTCGAGCGAGATGGGCCCCGAGCTCGTCGACACGTCCGAGACCGAGTCGAGCTCACCCGACGACGTCGAGCTGCTGCTCTTCGTGGCGCGCGCGAGACCAAAGTCCGTCACGCGCGGGCGGAGGTCGTCCCCGAGCAGCACGTTGGCCGGCTTGAAGTCGCGGTGGATGAGCCCCTTCGCGTGCGCCGCTTGCAGTCCACGCCCCGCCTCGATGAAGACGCGCAGCACTTCGGTCCACGCGCGCGGCTTCAGCTTGAGCCACAGGTCGAGCGTGCCGCCCTTCACCAATTCCATCGCGATGAAGATGCCGCGCCCGAACGGACCCGAGTCGTAGACCGGCACCACGTTGGGGTGTGCGACCTGCGCCATCGCCTGTGCTTCACGCAACAAGCGCGCTTGCCCCGAGGTGGATGCTTTGCCGCTCGCGACCGACGCGCGCAGCACCTTGATGGCCACGACGCGTTCGAGCTGTGGGTCGCGCGCGGTGTAGACGACGCCCATGCCGCCCTGCCCGAGCCGCTCGAGCACGACGTAGCGACCGATGCTCGCTCCAGCGCTCAGCGAGTCGGCGTCGAACTTTCCAGACTCACCGCGAACGAACGTTTGCCCGAGCTCACTGAGCGGCGCCTCGAGCGTCGCCGCGCAGATGGAACAGTGCTCCGCGTTGGTGTGCGCGCACGCCACCTTCGGCTTTCAGTGCTTCAAGACCTGGTGGCCCGCTGCGCCTTCCATGCCGTGCGTGAGGAGGAAGCTGAAGAGCGGAAAGTTCTCGCCCTTCGCTCCACCGATGAGCTCGAAGTTCCACGCTTGCGAGCCGGGCTGCTCGAGGTCAGGGCTGGCCTGCACGAACAACACGTCGGCGCGCTCGATGACGACCTCTCCCACGAGCGACTTGCCGACGATGGCCTGCACCACCGCGCGCTCGTCTTCGTCGAAGAAGTCCCAGTGCACGAGCTCGTTGTCCATGATGACCACGTCGTTGCTCCCGACGCGCAGCACACAATTGCGGTGGTCGTTGAGCCATCGCCAGAAGGTGTCGAAGGTGAGCGGAGCGGCCGTCGTGCTGGTCGTCATGAGGTGTTCCTTACTACTCCCGTGAGTAAGGTTCGCCACCGTGATGCTCCCGACCCTGGTCCTCGTGGCGGCGTTGTCTGCGGGTGGTGGCGATGCGCCGGAACAGCCGAGCGCTGATCAATCGACGGAAGCGAAGGAAGCGAAGCTCACGCCCGCGAAGCCCCCTGCGTTGCCCAACGACGACGCGGTGAAGTTCGACGAGCTGCCCGACACCTCGCCACGCGTGGGAGACGACGCGCGCGTGCAACGTTTCCTCGGAGCCTTCGCCGGCGGACTCGTCGGCCTCGGAGCGACGCTGGCGCTGATTCCGCTCGCCGATTCCGCGAGCCCGTGCCCAACGTGTCTCAACGGGTGGCACGTCGTGCTCGGAGCGGCCGCTCCCGTCGTGTCGCTCACCGCCGCGTGGGCCACGTTCACGTTGCTCGGAGGAGACGCGGGCATCCTCACGCCGGTCGTCGCGTACATCCCCGCGGTGCTCGCCGGCCTGTTGATCGCGAACATCGCCAAGGAGCTCGACGCCAACACCGTCACCGCGCAGCTCCCATTCCTCGCAGCGGCAGGATTCTTCCTCGCAGGAGGCGCAGCCATCGCGCTCGATTCCCGTTCGCGACAGCTCGCAGGGCTCGGAAGCGGAAAGACCTGGGGCGGAGCGGATGCCGGTCGCGTCGCCGTCAACACGCTGGTGAGCGCGACCACCACCGCGGTGAGCGCGCTGCTCTCGGTGTTGGGCGGTGTGCTGAATCCGTTCTTCGGAATCGCGCTCGGCGTGCTGCAGAGCGTCGGTGTGGCAGCGGCCACGTGGGGCGTGCATCGCTCGATGAAGGGCAAGGGCACGCTCGGCGCGGCGCTCGCAGGGATGGGCGTCGGAGGCGCGGTCACCTTCGCGGCGGTCGGGCTCTACGCGCTGTCGCAGTCGTCGTTCTCGTCGTTCAACGCGCTGCGCAGCACGAGCGGCGGAGTGCTCACCGTGCAGCTGGGCATCATGGCGGCGTTGTTCGCTCCCACGCTCGCGCTGGAGTTCTCGCACTCGTTGGAGATTGAAGCGGCGATGCCGAAGTTCTCGGTGGGTGCGGCTCCGATGCGTGACGGCGGCATGATTTCGGCGGGGATGCGGTTTTGATTTCGACGCTGCTCGTCGCACAGCTCGCGCTCGCGCAGGTCGGCGTCATCGAGGGAGAGGTGGTCGTCGTTCCGGATCCATCCGGCCAGGGCCACACCACCAACAACCTCATCGCGGGACTCGGCTCGACGTTGTGCGCGTACGCGTCGAAGGGCGTGTACTCGGTGAAGCCCGACGTGTTCGACGCCATCGTCGTCTTCACCACGCATCCGCTGAGTGGAATGGCGATTGGGAGTCCCGCGACGCCGAAGGGCACGGTGGTGCGCGCGGAATACACGAGCGGAGTGGTGTGGGGCTCTCCGCTCATCGTGTTGCAGCCGAGCGATTTCGGGAGTCCGCAGCGGTTGTTGCACTGCGCGTTCATGGGGCCGCTGCAGAACCTGCCCGCGAACCCCGACGATGACTTTCTGCTGCCGGCTTTTCCAACGGGGACGATGCCGAGCGGCACGACCGGCATCGAGGTGCTGGGCCACGAGTTCGGTCATCACTGGATGGTGCTGTCCGCGTTCGACACCGGAAACGGACTGCTCGATGCGCTCCATCGGTCCGATGACCGCATGCCGTTGATGGGCATGCAGATGAATCGCGTCTCAGCCGCCGGCGTGCACTACAGCCACCTCGCCGACACGCAGTCGGTGATGTACGGAAATTTCATCACGCCGCTCGGTGGAGGCATGTACCGGCTCTCGGGTGGCGCGCGGAAATATGGCCCGATGGATCAGTACTTCATGGGGCTGCTTCCTCCCGCGATGACGCCGCCGATGCTGGTGCTCGATGACGGCTCGGGCATGGGGCTCATCGGTACGCCGCTGCGTGCGGGTGAGACGGAGACCGTGAGTGCGCAGCGTGAAGTGCGTGTGAGCGTCGATGACTTCGTGCGGGCGCAGGGAGTGCGCATGCCGGCGTTCCCGAACACGAAGCGGTGCTTCCGTGTCGCGTTCGCGTTGGCGGTGCAGCAGGGGCAGACCGCGACGCCGCAGCAGATTGCGATGGTCGATGCGTATCGGCGGCGGTGGGAGCAGTGGTTCAAGTTCGCGACCGACCGGCGCGGGAGCAGCGTCACTTCGCTCGATGTCTTCGCTCCGTGTCCGGAGCCGGAGATTGATGCCGATGGTGGCGTCGTTCCGGAGGTCGATGCGGGCGTGTTGGACGGCGGCGAAGATGCGGGCTCAGTCGTCGAGATGGACTCGGGTGTGGTGCAGCCCTCGAGCGATGGCGGAGACGACGGTCGCATCGACACCGGGAAGATTCGGCCGGGCTGCGGGTGTGGTGCGAGCGATGCGGTGTTGGCGCTCGCGCTGCTCGCGTTGTTGCGCCGACGAAAACTCCACTCGAACTGATGCGCCGCATTGTTTCGCCTGCCGCATCGACCTGTGGGCGAGGCCGATTTGCGGGCTTCGTGGTTCACCTGACACGCGCGTCTTCTTCTCCGTGAGCTAGAACTCGCGGCCATGCGCACGCTCACCCTCGCGATGACGTCGTTGCTCGCCGTTGGTTGTGCCGGAATTCCCCTCTACCCGTCGCGCCCCGGAGCCTCGACCGCTCCGCTCGTGCCCGACCCGTTGCCCGCGAAGCTCGTGGTGCACGTCGCCGCGACGAGCGAAGGCTTCAAGCACGCCCTCGATTCCACCGTGCCCGCGAGCGGCGAGTTGCAGTTCGACCTCCGCGGCCCGCGCCCGGTGAAGTGGACGCGCTCTCCGTTCACGCTGCGCTTCGCCGACGCGCGCGTCGAGGTGAAGACCGAGCTGAGCATCGAGATTGAGATGCCCATCATCGGGAAGCAGACGATTCCGATTCAGGCGTCCGTCGTCGGAGAGCCCGTCATCACCAGCGACTGGAAGTTCCGCATGCAGGGCGCGCACTCGAAGTTGGAATCGAAGGACATGCGCCTGCGCACGCTGCAGGGCCTCGCCGGCGCGCTCGAGACCGCCACCAAGATGACCGACGACTACCTCGAAGGCTTCTCGTGGGACCTCACGCCGCGCATCAAGGAGGCGTACGCCAAGGTGGCCGCGCCCATCACCTTCAAGGTCGGTGACGCCGACGCGTGCGCGACGCTCAAGGTGACGAGCATCGAAGCGGGCCCCACCGTCATCGCCGGCGGCTTCGAGAAGGACCTCGCGTTCGTCGTCGAGCCCTCGGTGATGTTGCCGTGTGGTGATGGACAGCTCGACCCGCAACCGCCCCCGCTCTCGAACGTCGCCACGTTGCCCAGCGGGCCGTTCACCGTCGTGGTGCCCATCGCCGCCAAGTACGACGAGCTCGCGCGCGCGATGTCGGCTGCGTTCACCGACGGAAAGCTCCACTTCAGCAAGGACTACCCCGAGCTGTACCTCGCCAACCCTGAGGTCTACGCGTCACAGAAAGACGAGCTCGTGGTGAAGCTGCACCTGGCCGGGCCCATCAAGGCCGCGGGCATCTCGGCGACGCTCGACGGCGATTTGTATTTCGTCGGACATCCGGTGGTCGTCGACAACGAGCTGCGCATTCCCGACCTCGAGCCGAGCGTGGAGACGAAGAGCTTCCTCCTCGGACTCAAAGCGTCGCTCGACCACAACGGCATTCGCGACCAGGCCCGCGCTGCGTTGAAGTTGGACCTCGGTCAGCGCTTCGCGGCGGTGCGCCAGAAGCTCTCGAACGACGTCGGCTTCGGAGGTGACCTCGGTTGTCTCCGCGCGAACGTGGCGAAGATTGAAGTCACCGGCGTGTACCCGCACGCGTCGTACCTGCGCGTGTACGTCTCGACGACGGCGCAGGCCGCGGTGTTGTTGCCGTGCCCGAATCCGCAGCAACTCCCGGTCGCGGTGAATCCATGAACGGCGCGCAGCTCTTCGTCGCTGCGCTCGAGAATGAAGGAGTGGATCGCATCTTCGCGCTGCCCGGCGAAGAGAACCTCGATCTGCTCGAAGCACTGCGCACGTCGAAGATTCAGCTCATCCTCGTTCGTCACGAGCAGGCCGCGGCGTTCATGGCGGCGACCTACGGACGCCTCACCGGAAAACCCGGAGTGTGTCTCTCGACGCTCGGCCCGGGCGCGTTGAACCTCGCGACGGGCGCGGCGTACGCGCTCCTCGGAGCGATGCCGATGGTGATGATTACCGGCCAGAAGGGAATCCTCTCGAGCCGGCAAGCGCGTTTCCAAATCGTCGACACCATCGCGGCGATGAAGCCGCTGACGAAGTTGTCGCAGCAGGTCGTGTCGGGCGCGCTCGTTCCCACGCTGGTGCGCGAGGCGTTCCGCGTGGCGACGACCGAACGGCCTGGACCGGTGCATCTCGAACTGCCGGAAGACATCGCGGGAGCACAGTGTGAAGCGTCTCCGCTGATTCCGGCTTCCGAAGCCGCGTTGCCTGCTCCGAGCGAATCGGCGTTGGAGCGCGCGGCGGTGCTGATTCAGAACGCGAAAAAGCCGCTGCTGATGTTCGGCGCGGCGGCGTCACGCCCACGCAGCACCGAAGCGCTGACGAAGTTCGTCCAGCGCACGCGCATTCCGTTCTTCACCACGCAGATGGGCAAGGGCACCGTCGCTGGAGCGAGCGAGCTCTACCTCGGCACCGCCGCGCTCTCGGAGCGTGACTACGTACACAACGCCATCGAGCGCGCGGACGTCATCGTCACCATCGGTCACGACACCGCCGAGAAGCCGCCGTTCTTGATGGGGCCGAGCGGGCCGCAGGTGATTCACGTCGGCTATCTCCCGGCGCACGTCGAGCAGGTCTATTTCCCGCAGACCGAAGTCATCGGTGACGTCAGCACCTCGCTCAAGCTGCTCGGTGACCGCCTCGAAGGAAGAGTGCCGAACGCTGGAGCGCTCACTTCGTTGCAGAAGGGAATTCTCGAGCGCATCGGCGCGCGCGCGACGGAAGAGCGCTTCACGCCGCAGCGACTGGTGCACGACATCCGCGCGGTGATGCCCGAGGACGGAGTGCTCGCCCTCGACAACGGCATGTACAAAATCTGGTTCGCGCGGAACTACCGAACGCGCATGGCGAACACGCTCTTGCTCGACAACGCGCTGGCCACGATGGGCGCCGGGCTGCCTTCAGCGATGACGGTGTCGATGCTGCACCCGAAGCGGCGCGTGATGGCGGTGTGCGGTGACGGCGGCTTCATGATGAACAGCCAGGAGCTCGAGACCGCGGTGCGCCTGAAGCTGAACGTCGTGGTGCTGGTGCTCGAAGACCACGCGTACGGAATGATTCGGTGGAAGCAGGCGGTCGACCACTTCCCTGATTTCGGGATGACGTTCAGCAACCCCGATTTCGTGAAGTACGCCGAGGCGTACGGAGCGAAGGGGCATCGCGTCGCCGCCATCGGCGATTTCAAGCCGACGCTCGAGCGCGCGTTCACCGAGGGCGGCGTGCACCTCGTGGTGGTGCCCATCGACTACTCAGAGAACACGCGCGTGCTGGTGGATGAGTTGAAGCAGCGACTCCCAGTCGAGTGAGGGGCCGACCATGACGACGAAGCTCGAAGTGTTTCAGGCGTTCGATCGAGCGCCCATCGAAGCCGTGCCGATGGATGACGTGAATGCGCTGGAAGCGAAGCTCGCGCGTGCGTCGAAAGCGTTCCGTCAGCGCGATGGCTGGCTGAAGACACATCAACGCTCAGCGGTGCTGCTCAAGACCGCGCAGCTGCTCTCGGAAAAGCAGGAACACTTCACGCGCCTCATCGCTCGCGAAGGCGGCAAGCCGTGGACCGACGCAGCCGTCGAAGTCGTGCGCGCCATCGACGGACTCCGAAACGCGGCGGATGAACTGCGCAACTTCGCGGGCCGCGAAATCCCGATGGGGCTGACGCCGGCGAGCGATGGACGCTGGGCCTTCACCACGAAAGAGCCCATCGGCGTCGTCGCTGCGATTTCAGCCTTCAACCATCCGCTGAATCTCATCGTGCATCAGGTCGCTCCGGCGGTTGCGGTTGGAGCGCCGGTCATCATCAAGCCGTCGGCGATGACGCCGCTCTCGTGTCTCGGACTCGTCGGGCTTCTGAAGGAGGCCGGTCTCGATGAGCCGTGGTGCCAGACGTTCATCACCGACGACAACGGCCTCGCGGAGAAGTTGGCGACCGATACGCGCGTGGCGTTCTTGAGCTTCATCGGCTCGGCGAAGGTCGGCTGGTATCTGCGGAGCAAATTGCCTCCGGGCACGCGTTGCGCGCTCGAACACGGTGGCGCTGCGCCCGTCATCATCGACCGCAGCGCTCGTCTGGAGCGTGTCATCGAGCCGCTGACGAAGGGCGGCTACTACCACGCGGGTCAGGTGTGCGTTTCCGTGCAGCGCATCTACGTGCACGACGCGGTGCTCGAAGAGTTCGTGTCTCGGTTCTCAGAGCGTGTCGCGAAGCTGCGCGTGGGAGATCCGGTGAAGGCCGAGACGGAAGTCGGTCCGCTGATTCTTCCGCGCGAAGTGACGCGCGTGCAGTCGTGGGTCGACGAGGCGGCGAAGGCCGGAGCGCGCGTCATCGGAGGCGGCGGGGTCTCGCAGACGACGCTGACGCCGAGCATCGTGGTGAAGCCTCCACTCGACGCGAAGTTGTCGACGCTCGAGGTGTTCGGCCCGACGACGTGCGTGTACGGCTTCAGCCACATCGACGAGGCCATCGAGCGCGCGAACTCATTGCCGTTCGCGTTCCAGGCGAGCGTGTTCAGCGCGGAGATTTCTCCCGCGTTGCGTGCGGCGCAGCGGCTCGACGCGTCGAGTGTGATGGTGAACGACCACACCGCCTTCCGCACCGATTGGATGCCGTTCGCCGGGCGGAGGCAGTCGGGCTACGGCATTGGCGGCATCCCGTTCACGATGCACGAGCTCGCGCACGAGAAGATGATCGTCCTCAAGCACGACGCGATGTGACCTGCGCTCAGTAGAAATTCTCGCGACGCGCGTAGCGGGCTGCGCGTTCGCGGTCGTGTTCTTCCGCGTCATCGATGGCGCACAGCTCGCGCAGAATTTCGCCGTTGGTCGGCAGCTCGGCTCGCGTGATGAAGCGCTCCGGCTTCCAGAACTCGCTGCGGATGAAGGCCTTGCTGCAGTGGGTGAAGCACTCGCGGATCTCGACGTGGATGCCGAGCTTCGGCGTCTTGCCCTCCACCGCACACGGAGCGAGCAGCGACTGATCAGTCGTCAACGTCGCGCGTCCGTTCACGCGGAAGGTGTCTTCGATTCCGGGGATGAAGAAGAGCAGCCCCACGTTGGGGTTCGCGAGGATGTTGCGGAGCGAGTCGGCGATCTTGTTGCCCGGCCGCTCTGGGACGAGGAGCGTCGCGTCGTCGAGAATGCGCACGAAGCCGCGCGGGTCTCCGCGTGGTGAAACGTCGCAGGTGCCGTCGGTGCTGCTCGTCGCGAGACACAAGAACGGTGAGCGCTCGATGAACTGGCGCGTGAGCGCATTCAGCTTCGTCGTGACCTTCGACTTCACCAGCGGCGTCGCTTCGCCTCCGATGACTGCACGGAGCTCGGCTTCAGTCGTGATGCGCATGGTGCGCACGATGCCGCGTCTGCTCTGCGGCACGAAGTCGCTGCATCAGCGTTGCTTCTGAGCCTCAGCTCAAGTGCCGGATGATCAGCTTCGTCATCTCGAACATGTTGATTTGCGCCTTGTCGCCGAAGACGCCTTTGAGCGTGGCGTCGACGTTGATCATCCGACGGTTCTCCGCGTCCTGCAGCTTGTGCTTTGCGATGTATTGCCAGACACGCTTGATGACTTCGACGCGATTGATCGGTTCGCTTCCGACGACCGCTGCAAGCTGAGGTGACGGCGTCATCTTCTGCATGAATGCAGCCGCCGCCTTCGAGCGCGACCCGCCCTCATCCGAGTCGTCGTCGTCCGCGTCATCTTCGTCCGCGTCATCTTCGTCCGCGTCATCTTCGTCCGAGTCATCTTCGTCCGAGTCGTCGTCGTCCGAGTCGTCGTCGTCCGAGTCGTCGTCGTCCGAGTCGTCGTCGTCCGAGTCATCGTCGTCCTCGTCGCGGTCTTCCTCTTCACTTGCGAGCGGCGCGGCCGGCTTCGCGGCGACTGGCACTACGGCGATCGGAGAACTCGGAAGCACCGAGCCCGGATACGGAATCAACACGCTCGGGCCGGCAGCATCGGACGGCACCACATCGAGTTCGGACTCGTTGCGCTTCGTCGCCATGGCGACGTCCTACTCCGATCCGCGGGCTTACTTCTCGGGGTGCGGACCGGCGACGGCTTCGAGCTCGACCAGCGCACGCGCGAGATCGAGCTGCACCTCGAGTCGCTTGTGCTCGAGATCGATGGCCTGTCGATCCGCCGTGAGTAACAGCGTCGGATCCAACGAGCCCTCGCTCAACACACGCGCCTGCAACTGCCGATGCGACGCAATCGTCGTCTTGTAGTCGGCCTCGAACGTGCGCCACCGGTCCCGCAGACCTTCCGCGCGCGCCGCGAGAATCTGCAGCTCGCTCTTCATCTGCGCCAACTCGGCATCGAGCTGCGCGCGATTGCGAACCGTCAACGCACGCGCGACATCGAGCTGCGGCGCCGGAGTCACCGCCAACGGCACCGTCAACCCCAACTGAAAGTCATGCGTGTACGGCGCCGGAGCGACCTCGGCGTTCTGCCGCAACCGCACCTGCACCTCGGGCCACGGCAACCGCTTCGCCGCCAGGTTCTTCTCGTTCGCTTCCGACGCGATGACCTTCGCGCGAATCGCTTCGAGCTTCGGGTGCTTCTCCAACCGCGCCTCGAGCTCGCTCATGTTCGGCAACGCGGGAGGCTCATCGCCCAGCACCGACGGCAGCGGATTCACCGGCTGCCCCACGAGGTACGCCACCGACTGCGCCGCCTTGAGCCCCGCGTTCTGCCAACGCAGTTGTTCCTGCCGCGCGTCGGTTTCTCCGAGCTGCGCGAGGTTCAAATCAATCTGTGTGCCCTGCCCCTGCTCGAGCCGCTTCTTGAGCACCGTGAGGAGCTTGCGTCGCACCTCGACCGTGTCGCGCGCGAGCTTCTCGTGAGCGGCGGCTCCGGAGACATCGAGCCACGCGAGCCGCACGTCTCTCACGATGCGCCAGCTCAAGTCGGCGAGCTCGAGCCGCGACTGCAGCAACTTCGCTTCAGCCGAGTCGGTGCCGTTCTTCCATTCCCACGGATTCGGCGGACGCCACTGCAGCCCCGCGTACCAACGGAACTGCCCCGTCGGGATGTCCTGGACGTCGTTGAACTGCACGCGGAACTTCGGCATCTCCCAGTCGTGCGCCAGCGGCACCGACGAGCGCGCCACTTCGACCTCGAGCCGCAACACCTTCAGCTGTGCGTTGCCATCGAGCGCCAGCTTGAGCGCGTCGTCGAGCGTAACCTCCGAGGGAGCAGCAGCGAGGGCGAACAGCACCAGCACGCTAGAACTGCACATAGAGCCGCTCTCCTGCCTGCCAGTGCGAGTCGCCTTCGACCTTGATGACCGCGCGTCGTCCCCAGCGCGGCCACGACGGCGAGAGCCACGAACGCAGCGGCAGCTGTTCGACCGACGGTCCCACTTCGACCACGGTGCCTTTGATTTTCTCACTCCACAAACCGCGCGACGCGCGCACGGTGAGCGTCAAACCCGGAGCCAGACCACGCGCACGCTCTTCGGGAACCGTCGCGACGAGATGTCCCGGGCGACCGCGCACCAGCCGCAGCACCTCGACGCCCGAAGGAATGACGTCACCCACCGGATGCACGAGCAACGACACGGTGCCGTCGACCGGCGCTCTGATTTCGTACTGCTCGACCTGGAAATCGAGTTGCGCGATGGCCGCCTGCTTCGCCTTCAACGCCTCACGAAACGGAGCGACCCGCGCTTCGGTCTGCGCGTCGAGCTGGGTGTTCTTGTTCGAGTACAGCTCGGGCATCTGCGCACGGCGGCGCTCGAACACCTGCACGCGCGCGGCAGCGGCGAGGTAGTTCCTCCGCACTTCTGTCTCCGTCGCGGCGTCGACCAGCTTCTCCGCGCGCAATCGCTCCACGCGCTCGAGCTCGGTCTTCAAGCTCGCGGCTTCCGAGCGCGCCGCAGACTCGTCGGCGAGCGCAGAAGACGAACGCAGCGTCGCATCGACGACCTGGGTGCGATTGATGGCGAGCTGCGCGTTCAAGTCGGCCTCGAGCTGCGCGAGCTCGTTCTTCGCGCGCTCCCGCTCGAGCCGAATGGCGCGGTCATCGAGGGTGAAGAGCACGTCGCCCTGCTTCACCGACTGACCGAGCGCCACGTTGACGGTGAGGATGCGGCCCGTCACCACCGGAGCGACGGCGTGCTCGATGCTCTCGGCGTACGCGGGAATCGCGGTGCCCGTGAGTCCTCCGCGGTCTTGAATCATGAAGAACCCGGCCGCGAAGAAGAGCGCGGCGACGAACAACTTCATCGTGATGTCGCGAGGGTTGCGCATGCGCGTTCAGACTTCGAGCGAGTCGTCCTGCAGCAAGAGCGAAGCGTCGGCCGCTCCCACGTTCGGCAGCTCAGCGAGCAGCGCCGCCTGCGCCGGAGGGCCCGAGAGCCGCAGCTGCCACGTCTGCTCCGCGCCACCATCGGTTCCGAGCGAGCGCGACGAAGAGAGCATCGCGCGCGAGGTGTGCCTGGCGAGCACCGCGGGCAACGAGGTCAGCGCCGTGGCGTTCACCTTCACGCGCAGCACGGCGGACACGCCGCGACGAGAGCCGAAGTCAGAAAACGTCTGAAAGAGAATGGCGACGCTGAAGAGACCGGTCGACAGCAGCGCGATGCTCCACGCCCCGACGCCGCACGCGACGCCGACGGCGAGCGTCATGAACACGAACATCAGGTCGCGCGTGTCCTTGATGGTGCTGCGCATCTGCACGAGGTTGACGGCGCCGAAGATGCCGATGCCGCGCGCGATGGAATCGCCGACGCACAACATGACCGCGGCGCTCGCGAGGCCCGACAGCGCAATCGTCTGCGCGAAGCCCTTCAGGTACGAAACGCCCTGGTAGGTCGCGGTGTAGAGCGCGGACAACGCGAACGAGAGGCCGAGGGCCAGCGCGAGGCTGGACGCGGCCGTGATGATGTCGAAGTCACCCGGATTCATGCGTGAGTCACGTCATTGTGTCAGCGGAATGCGAGGACTGATCATTTCTGGCCGAATCATATTGCTGCTCGCTTCAGGCGGCGTCGCTCGCGAAGAATGGGTCTCGACGCGCCTCGATGGCCGCTGCGACGTATTTGCTGAATGAAAGGCGGTACGGCCCCAGAATCTGCACGACCTGCCCGAGCCACCACGGCCGCGACTCACGGAACTTCACCTCGACGAGTCCCTTCGGCTTGTCGTCTCCACCGCCGATGTGGCGCCACAGCCCCTCGCGCGGAGTCAGAAACGACGGCCCCCGCGTCGGCTGCCACGCGATGTCGGTGTCCACCGTGAGTCGCACGTCGATGTCCTTCTCCACTGCGCGGTACGCCGCTCTCTTCGCCCGCACCAACAGCTTCGGCTCTGCCTGACACCGCAGCGCGAGATATTGGAAATTCTGCATCGCCTCGTTGCCCGCCACCGAGGGAGGCAACGTCTGCGCGAGGTCGGGGATGAACTTCACGCTGTCTTCCAGCCCGAGCACCGCGCGCTTCTTCATCACCACCAGGTTCTGGCGGCGCTTGATTTCGAAGAAGCAGTCGCCCTTCGGCTCGAGCCCGTAATACCGGACGCGCAGCTTGATGCGGTCAGGCGAGCCGCTGACGTGTTGCTCGAGAAACGTGAAGCGCGGCGAATCGAAGTACAGCGAGGTGTTCACCTGCGACGCACCGGTCTTTCCGGGCTCCCGCCCCTCGGCCAGGACCTTCTGCTTCGCGACCTCGTCTTCCTGCATGAAGCCGTCGAGCACACCGAGCGCCGCTTCGATGCGCGACATCGGCGCGAGGTATTTGAACTCGAACCGCTCGAAGCGTTGAACCGACTCGCTCATGCGCTCACTGGCCCCGGCCCGGGTATGGCCGCGCTTGCTTGATGTAGAGCGTGGGGCTCGCGGGCGTCGCGTCGTCGTCGAACTTGAACTCCACGTCCATCGCGTACCAACCCAGATTGCCCGCCGCCGGCCCGTACGCCGCGCTGAAGCGCTTGTGAATCGCGTCGAGCGCGCGCCCCAGTTGGTAGGTCTGCGTGGTGGTCAGCACGTTGGTGTTGGGCGCGATGAGGTTGCTGTGCGCGAGGAAGGTGATGGGCTGGTTGGGCTGCGAGAAATAATAGAGGAATTGATCAGACGTGACGCCAGGGGGCGGAGCGACGACCTCGGCGTCACCTCCGTATTGAACGTTCACATAGAACGCAGGGTCGAGGCCCGCCGCGTCGAAGGGATTCGCGGTGACGGCGACGCCGTTCGCCTCTTCGTCGGGGAAGTTGGTGTGAATCAACAACGCCATGCCGACGCTGAATTGATCAATCCCGTAGAAGTTGCGCTCTTCGAAGGTGCGGAAGCTCCACGCGCTGGCGTACGTCTGGCGAATCGCGTCGAGCACGTCGGGCACGTCGAGCGGGTCTCCGGTGTGTGACTCGTAACAACCCGCGCACGGAAACCCCTCGAGGTCTTCGGAGTTGGTCGAGGTGCGGAAGCGCAGCTTCTTCCCCGCGTACGTCGCGGTCGCGGCCTTGGCCAAAATCGCGTCGACGAGCGTCTGCCGCACCGTGCCCGCCATGATGGCCGTGTGCAGCTCGTTCAACTTCTGTACCCGCACCGCCGAGTCCGTGCGGAACGCGGGGTCAGCGAGGTAGCCCTGCACCAGCGTGTAGAGCCCGTTGTCCTGCATGAACTCGTCGTAGTGCTTCATCGGCACCACGAAGGCGGGCTTCACCGGCACCGTCGCGTCTCCGATGCGCTTGAGAATCGAGTACTGCGCGGCCTTGCCACCGTACGCGCGCGCCGAGTCCTTCAACGCCGCACGCAATGTTCCACCATCGGTCGGGTCCGGCGTGCAGTCTTCGACGTCAAACAACCCACTCGGCCCGAGGTCCAACGGCGGCAACACCACCGGCGTCGGTTGATTCGCCAGCCAGAACGCTTCGGCTTCGGCCTGCGTCACTTCGACGGCGCTCCACTCGAGCGCACCGACCGTGAGCTTCACGAGTTTTCCGTCGAGCGCGCGCAGCGTCGCGTTGGTCAGCGCGGCCTTGAGGCCCATGTTCGGTGTGCCGCGATTCGCGGAGAGCACGTTGATGTGAGACAGCGGCGTCTGGAAGGTCTGCGTGACGAGCCCGCGCACCACCGAGATGTCGTTGGGCGCTTCATCGAGCACCAGGATGTCCTGACTCGACGGCGGACTGGCCGACACTTCAGCCGCGGTCGAGAACCGCAACCGGCCCACTCCGGTCGCGAGCGTCAGCGGCTGGTAGTCGATGCCCGCATAGAGCTCGTCGGTGGTCATGATGCGAATCGACGACGGCAACTTCTTCGCCTCGAGCGCGATGGCGTCGGACGTCGGGTGGAAGACGAGCTGCGCGCCGAAGTACGAGTGCTCGCGCACCGCTTCGAACAACGTCTGCATCATCGTCGCGCTCGCCGTGTCGTACGGAGAGAACTCCAGCGCGAAGACCTGCGGGCCCTCGTAGTAGCTGACGGCCGCGAGGATGAAGCGGCGGTCGGGCGAGAAGTACTCCGTCTGGTTGAACTGCGAGAGCGCAGGCACGACGGGCAACGCTCCGCCCGAGAGATGCGTCGACACGAACTCGTAGTGCACCTGGTACATCACGCTGTTCTGGAAATAGAGCGCGTTGGAATCGGCGGTATCGAGCACCACCTTCACCGAGCGCGCTCCGGGGATGCTGGCGCTCACCGGCACCGACGCGAGCACGGTGTAATCGGTGAGGCAGCCGAGCTCGCGCAACGATTCGGGAGATGCAGTGGTCGCCGCGCATTCCCACGCGCGCGACGGGCCCGCATCGACACCGCCATCAGCGTTCATCGGCGCGCTGCACGCCGACAGAACAAGACAACACAGAGAGAGACTCTTGAAATTCATGGCGTCAACGCAAAGCAATAGAACCCGCCGTACCCGCCGCCGCTGCCGACGGTGGGGTCATTCGGGTTGGGCGGCCCCATCTCGACGAGGTTCACGCCCGCGCCACAGCCGGCCTCGGTGAGCGCGTTCATCCAGTTCTGGCCCGAGGGCGCAGGCCACGAGTGACCGACGCGCGGACGCCCGGTGACGCTCGGGTTGGTGCTGTTGGTGGTCCACGACTGGCAGTTGAAGCTCAGCGTGGTCATGGAGCTCGTGTACCGCTGGCCCGAGCTGTTGGTGCCGGTGAGCATGTCGTGGTTGTCGACCTGCGTTCCGTCAGGCGCGTGGTTGAGCACGCCGTCTTCGTTGGGGAGGTCGTTGCAGATGGTCGTGTTGCAGCCCGTCGGTCGCGTGGTGAGCGCGTTCGCGAGCGTCATCGCGAAGACGCGGCCGTTGCGGTCGTACCAGGGGCCGTTGCCGATGCGGTCGCGCGCGTGCACCACGCCGCCGTCTTCGCCTTGATCCGCCGAGAGGAACGCGCGCCAGCCCTTCGCGCCGGCGCCGGGCATCGAGAACTCGGCGACCTCGGTGCAAATCTTGTCCGCGCCACGCAGGCCCGCGCCGAGCCCCGTCTCGCCGTAGCGCAAGTCGCCACCGAAGCCGTTCGCCGAGCCAGAGAGCCGCTGAATCGCCGCGTAGCTGACGACGAAGAAGCTGAAGTTCGGGAGCGCACCACCACCGCCCGTCGCACCGCCACCGCCCGTCGCTCCACCACCGCCAGTTGCCGAGCCACCACCAGTCGCAGCGCCGCCGCCCGTCGCACCGCCACCACCCGTCGCGCCGCCACCCGTTCCACCGCCCGTGACTCCGCCTCCACCGCTTGCCGCGCCGCCGCCGGTCGCAGCGCCACCGCCGGTCGCTGCACCGCCGCCGTTCGCCGCGCCACCACCACTCGCCGCGCCGCCACCGTTGCCGCCGCCCGTACCCGTCGCGACGCATCGCTGCGTGACGCACGTCTGCGCGAAGAGCGCGCAGTTCACGCACGTGTTGCCGCTCGAGCCGCACGCCGTCGCCAGCGTGCCGCCGACGCACTCGTTGCCATCACAGCAACCGGTCGCGCAGTTCTGCGGAGTGCACGAGCCCGTCGGTGTTCCACACGACGCAGTGACGACGCCAAACGCCAGACCAACGCACGCTGCGAAGACGATTCGGTTCATTGAAGAAGACTCAGGGGGTGAGTGCGAAGCAGTAGATGCCGCCGTAGCCGCCAGCGCCACCGACGGTGACCGAGCCCATGCCGCCGCCCGTGTCCATGATGTTCACGCCAGCCGCGCAGCCGGGCACGCGATGCGCCGACATCCAATGCGCGGCGTCGTTGCTGGTCTGCGTTCCACGCGGCCACGAGTGACCGGCCATCGGCCGTGGGCTGCCGGTGGTGCTGGTGCTCGTCCAGTCGCTGCAGGTCTGACCATCGGCCTGCAGCAGGCCCATGGTGTCGCTGCCGGTCATGGTGTCGTGGTTGTCGATGACCGTTCCGTTGGGCGCGTGGTTCGGCACGCCGTCTTCATTCGGCAGGTCGCGCGCGATGGCGGTGTTCGCTCCCGTCGGTCGCTGCGTGAGCAGATCGCTCTTCGTCATCGCGACGACGCGGCCGAGGCGGTCGTACCAGGGACCGCTGCCGATGCGGTCGATGGCGTTGACGCGCTGACCGTTGGCGTCGGCGTTGACGCTCAAGAACGCGCGCCACTGCTTCACCGAGCTGCCGGGCATGCTCCGCTCCGCGATGGTCTCGCAGATTTTGTCCGCGCCGCGCAGGCCGGCGCCGGCGCCGGTCTCTCCGAAGCGCAGGTCACCGCCGAAGCCGTTGCTGCTGTTCGCGAGCTGAAGCATCGCGGCCATGCTGGTGACGAAGAAGCTGAAGTTGGGGAGCGTGCCCGCGTCGGCGCTGCCTCCACCCGTCGCGCTCCCGCCGCCCGTCGCGCTGCCGCCGCCCGTCGCGCTGCCGCCGCCCGTCGCGGAGCCACCGCCCGTCGCGGAGCCACCGCCCGTCGCGGAGCCACCACCCGTCGCGCCACCGCCCGCGCTCGAGCCGCCTCCGGTCGCAGAGGAGCCGCCGCCCGCGCCGCCATCTTCTGAGGCAACGACCGCGTCACACGCGCTGATCACCACGCTGATCAACACCACGGCTCGAAGGCGCATCACGCTCTCCTCACTGACAGCGAAGATCCGTCTGACACGTCTGACCCATCGGGCACTCGGAGTCGTCGGTGCACGACGTGAGCCCCGGAATCGTGAGCCCCACTTCGGTTCCTGACACGACCTTGAAGTCCACGCGACCGGTGGACGACTTCTTGATGCGGCGCACCTTCATGGTCGGGAAGCCCGACACGCCGAGGTTGATCAACCGCGTGGTGAGCGTGCCGCCGATGGTGAGCGAGCCGTCGTCAGCGGTGTCGCAGAGAATCTGTCCGCGCAGGCCGCCGTGGTGGCTGATGTCGATCTCCACTTCGATGCGCGCGGCGGTGGCGGTGCTCCCCGCGGTCCACTGCAAGTCGAGCGCGGTGTTCGGAGCGAGCGCCCACGTGCCGGCATCACTCGCCTGCGAGAGCGTGATGGGCGCGACGCCGGTGCCGACGACGGTGAACGGACCGACCGCGCCGCTGCCCGACGCGGTGACGCCGAGCAGTGCGCCATCGGTGAACGGAGGAATCGAGAGCGTCACGCTCGCCGGCGCCTGGTAGCCGTTGTTGATGGGCGTCATCTCGAACGGCGTGACGACGCCGCCGACGAGCAAGCCGCTGGCGCTCAAGGTGCCCATGTTGCGCGAGGTCGGGTACGCCTGACACACGTTGTCTTCGACGCACGCCGCGCTGCCACCACACGGCGTCGCGCAGAACGGAACGCGCGGGGTCTCGACGCGGCAGTCTCCGTCGACGAGATCAGCGGTGAAGAGGGTCGTGAGTGGAGTCGGCCCGTCGTAGACCTTGCCGAAGAACGACGACGAGTCTCCGAACTGCGAGACGGTGTGGAGAATCTGCAACGTGCCGACCACCTGCCCTGCGTCGGTCGTCATCATCGTTCCTGCGTCGCTGCCAGCGTCGGTTCCGGCGTCGGTGCCCGAGGGCGTACCGCACGCGCTGATCAACACCACGCCGGCGGCAATGACTTCAAGGCGCATTCTTCGCTCCGGGTGAACGTCGCTGCACTTCGAACATCGGAGCGCCGTCGTACGTGCGCGCCCACGAGGAACCAGTCGACGCCGCGTTCGCCGGGTACGCCTGCTGCGCGACGGTGCCGTTCTGCGCGTCGAGCAAGGTGAGCGTGTCGCCGTTGCCCTGCGAGATGCCGAACTCTCCGCGCACGCACGGCGTCACCGTCGTCGGGCAATCGCTCTCGAGGAGCACGGTGAAGTACCCGCGCGCCGCGATGGTGGTGCCGTTGCCGAAGCGCAGCGCGGTCGCGTAGCGGATGCCCGCGTCGTCCATGTCGGTGAGCCCAAAGCCCGAGAGGTCCATCTCCGAGTCGGTCGCGTTGAAGAGCTCGACGAAGTCAGCGCCCGTACCCGCGAGCTCGTTGATGACCAGCCCCGCGTCGGAGCACGTGCCGCTGGTGCAGGTCGTGGGCATCGGCATTCCGCAGTTCATGAGGGAAATGAGGCTCAGGCTGGCGACAGCGACGACGAGCAGGATTCGCAAGGCAGACTCCTTGTGTCAGGCAGGTGACGAAAGCGATCACACGAGCGTAAGCCCGCGTAGCGGCAAGTGCATTTCTTACAGATGGCGGTAATGAGGACGCCACGGCTGCGGTGAGTGGTTCGCGGTGGTACGGCCACCGTGTGCGACTTGTCATGGCCATCGCGCTGGTGGTGACGGTGGTGCTGGTGCGCGTAGCACCCGTGGGTTTGCATGGGACGGACGCGGCCTGCTACGCGCACATTGCACAGGCGCTCGCTGCCAAGCCGGTGACGGATTGGGCTGACGTGCGGTGGCTGGCGGACGAGCCGTTCTATGAGCACCCACCGCTCGGGCTGTGGCTCGAGGGTGGTTGGTTCGCGGTGTTCGGCGCCAGCGCGGCGAGCGCGGTGGCATGGGCTCGTGTGTTGGCCCTGTTGCTCGCCCTGTTCGTCGGGGTGCTGGGCTTTCGCCTCGGCGGTCGCGAGGGAGCTGCGTTGGCGTTGGTCGGCCTCTCGAGCCTCGCGACGTTTCAGCGTGAGGCGGAGAACCCGATGCTCGAGCTCCCGCTCGCGGTGGCGTGCGCGGCGGCCTTCGTGGCTTGTGAAGCGCTGCCTCGATTGGGGAGGGGCGCCGTGCTCGCCTTCGCAGCGTGTGCGACCGTGGCGTTTTGGATCAAAGGCGTCGTCGCGTTTGCGCTGGTCGGAGGACTGGTGTGGGCCTGGTGGCGCGGAACCCCCCGCGGCCGGATTCTCGTGGCGGCCTCGGTGAGCGCTGCCCTGGCGTCTTTCACCGTCCTCGCGTTCGAGTTCGCGCGCTGGCGCGGGGGGCTGCCCCCATTCTTCCCTGACTACTTCGCCAAACACGTGCTGGTCGCGTTCGCGGAGGGCCGGCACACGGTGGAGCCCAGTCCCCTCTTCCATGTGGCCACCCTGCTCGACTGGCACCTTCCGGCGCTGCTCGCGTTGCCGGTGGTTGGGTTGAGGTGGCGCGCGACGCCAGGCATGCGACCCTTCGCGGTCCTCGGCGTGGCGTGGCTGGTGTGCGTGGTCGTCCCCTTTTCGCTCGCGCAGCAGAAGAGCGCCTGGCACTTGAACGTGCTGATGCCCGGTGACGCCCTGCTGGTCGGGGCAGCGTTGATGTGTCTGCCTGCGCCCGTGCTGCGGTTCACCAGTCCTGTGCTGGCGGCGTGGATGGTCGCCTGGGTGGTCGTCGAGTACCGAACAGCGGCCCAGCCGTCGGCGCGACAGGTCGCGGTGCGGGCGATGGCCACGGTGCCCGCGCCTCCCGCAGGCAGCGCGGTGCAGAACTGCTCGGTGCTCACTGACTGGCCGGCCCGACACCTGTTTGCATTCCATTGGGGTGCGCGCGTCGTGCCGTGCGAGGGAGACGGTGCGTGGCGCTTCGACGGGAAAGAGCTTCGCCGCGCCTCGCCCTGAGTTCCATCGCACGTGAAGTCAGGGCACGGCGCAGGTGCCTTCGAAGCCATCCGGCCCGCGACCGCACCCTGCGTGACAGCCAGTGCAGCGCGTGGAGTTGGTCTCTTTCACATCGATGCGGCGATCAGGAGCGCTCACGGTTTCCCAGAGCCAGCCATTGACCCCAGC
The DNA here is from genome assembly GCA_016792935.1 of Archangium sp. GTDB lineage: Bacteria > Myxococcota > Myxococcia > Myxococcales > Myxococcaceae > Archangium_A. The sequence continues at coordinate 46,334 of JAEUJS010000570.1, forward strand.
AGCTTCGCTGCGACGAGTCATGACGGTCCACTTCAACACCGGGCCGGAGCAGCTCACGTCTCCGAAGTCGCGCTCTTCTTTCAAGACGACGGCGCCTTCTGGAAATCCTGCGTCGCGATCTCGATACGGACTCAGCGCGCTCGGAGAGGCGAGCACGCGGATCAAGTGTGAGTCGTGTTCAGAGCTCGGCCGGCAGTTGCGAACTTCGACGTAGCTCTTCGCGTAGTCGGCGGGGAACGACGGCTCCGGCTCGCACGCTGCCGAAGCCATCGCTGCGATGATCAACAGCAGACGTCTCACTTCAGCTTCACGACGCGAATGCGGTTGTTGCCGGTGTCGGAGATCTTCAGCAGCCCGTTCACGAACTCGAGACCGTAGGGCCGCTTGAGCAACGCGTCCTTCGCGGGGCCGTCATCGCCGGTGGTGCCCGAGGTGCCGCACGTGCCGACCACGGTGTGAATCACGCCCGCGGCGTCGATGGAGCGCACGCAGTGGTTGTACGTGTCGGTGAAGTAGAGCGTGCCGTCGTCTCCGAAGGCGAGGTCGACCGGGTTGTTCAACTTCGCGCTGGTCGCCGGGCCTTCGTCTCCCTCGAAGCCGCGCTGCGCAGCGCCACCCACCGGAGCCGTTCCCGCGAAGCGATGCACCACGCCCTGCGTGTCGATCTTTCTGATCAGCGCGTTCGAGGTGTCGGCGAAGTACAGATTGCCCGCCGCGTCGAACGCGATGCGACCGCCCGGGTCCGCCGACTGACCGAACGGCTGCGCGATGCGCATGTCGGCCGCGGGCCCTTCGTCGCCGCCGTAGCCCGGCGTGCACGGCTTGCCACACTGTTCCATCGGCACGCCGCACGTGGTCTTGCCCGAGCCCATCGGACACGCGACCGGAGCGACGCCCATCGCGCACGCGCCTGGACCCGCAGGCATCGGCGCGTCGATGACGCAGCGACCCGCATAGAGATGAATGTTGCCGCTGGGGTCGATGCGACGCAGCACCATGTTCGCCTGGTCCATCACGATGAGGTCACCGCTCGGAGCGAACGCCAGCGAGGTCGGCAGGTCGAGCACCGAGGTGAGCGCGGGCCCGTTGTCTCCGAAGTATGCGCGGCGGCCGTCACCACAGGTGTCGACGATGGCGTTGGTGGTGAGATCGATCTTCCGAATCTTCGAGTTGTGCCACGCCGCGATGAGCATGTTGCCCTGCGCGTCGAACGCCATGCCCGTGGGGTGATTGAAGTCGGAGTTCGCTGGATCATCGAGCGTGCCGCCCAGCTCTCCGCGACCGGCGACGGCGAGCATCTTGCCGTCGGTGGTGATTTTGCGGATGCGGTGGTTGTTCCAGTCGAGCACGTAGGTCGTGCCATCGCTCGAGGTGAGCGTGTCTTGCGGCAGCGACAGCTCGGCGTCGATCGCGGGGCCGTCATCGCCGGAATAGCCGTTGGTGCCAGCGCCTCCGATGGTGCAGATGTTGCCGACCTTCGATTGATCACACGGCTTCGCGGCGGGACACGCCGTGAGGACGAGCGAGCAGAGAGCAAGCGAGCGCAGGCTGATCATTTCGCCACCCGGAGGATGCGGCTGTTGATGGTGTCCGACACGTAGAGGTTCCCGTCCTTGTCGAACTCGATGGCGAAGGGCCGCTTCAGCTTCACCTTCGTCGCCGCGAGCCCCTCTTCCTTGTCGAGCCCGAACTCGCCGTTGCCGACGACGGTGGTGATGATGCCAGTGTCGAGATCGATCGCGCGAATGCGCTGGTTGTCGGTGTCAGCGACATAGAGCCGACCGTCGGGACCGAACTCGAGATCGCGCGGGTTGTTGAGCTGTGCCTGAAGCGCGGGGCCGTTGTCTCCCGCGAAGCCGCCCGTGCCGTCGCCCGCGATGGTGGTGATGACGTTGGTGGTGAGGTCGATGGATCGAATGCGGTGGCTGAGCGTCTCGCTCACGTAGAGCGTGCCGTCCTTGAGGGCCAGGCCGCCCGACGGCTCGGGGTTGGAGCCCGCCTCGAAGTCGAACGAGCACATCAGCGCGGGGCCGTTGTCTCCGGCGTACATCTTCATGCCGTTGCCGGCGACGGTGCTGATCACGCCAGTCGTTCCGTCGATTTTCCGAATGCGGAAGTTCTGCTGGTCGAGAATGTACTGGTTGTTCTGCGCGTCCACTTCGAGCGCTTTGGGCTGACGAAACACCGCGGCACCCGGCGTCACCATCGCGCCGTCTCCGGCGAAACCAGCGCCACCACCGGCGACGATGCCGACGCGATCCGTGCCGGGGAGAATCTTGCGCAGCTTGTGGTTGTGCCACGCCATGATCAGCATCGTCCCGTCGGAGAGCTGCGCGAGATCAGTCGGGTGGTTGAGCTTCACCTCGGTGCCCAGCGCTCCGTTGGGAGCGCTCTCTTCCATGGTGCCGGTGCCGTCGCCCGGGAAGATGGGGTCGACCCAACCGACCACCGTCTTCACCTTGCCGTCCTTCTCGACCTTGCGAACGAGGTGGTTGTTCCAGTCGATGAACCACGGCGTGCCGTCGGCCGCGAACTTCATGTCCATCGTCCAGTAGAGCTTCGTCTCGAGGCGATCGAGCCCGTCGCCGTTGAACCCATAGACACCAGGCACGCCGAGCCAGGTACAGGCGCGCTGCGACTCGTCACACGGCGGGGCACACGCCACGACAGTCATGGTGGCGACCATCAGAAAGATGAGTCGAAAACGCGTCATTGGAGCTCCGGAAGGTGCTCACCGCGGTGAAGAAGCACGCCATTTTTCAGGGGAAACGTCAGCACATCGCCGCCCACAGCCCAGACGCCCCCGGTGGGGTCGACCCACACCGCGTGCAACGACTGGTCCACGTTGAAGCCGGTCTTCTCTTCGCGCCAACCGCCGTCGGCGTTCGCAAAGACGGAACCATATTGTCCCACCGCGAAGCCTGAGGTGTCGCTCGTCAACGCGACTCCGACGAGCGAGGGAGCGTCGGGCGGGCTCGCGTTCTTCCACTCGCCGTTGATCAACTCGACGAGCTTGCCGCTGCCGAAGCCCCCCACCGCGACGACGCGATTGCCGAGCGCGTGCACCGTGAAGAGCGTCTCTCCGGTGTTCGCGGAGAGCTGCGTGAACGTCGTGCCGTCCCACCTGAGCGTCTTGCCCATCGAGCCGACGAACCACACGTCGTTCGCGCTGGTGCCCCACACTTTCCAGAGCGCGTCGGTGTCGACGAGTCCCGCGGGAAAATTCGGAGCGTTCGCCCACGTTCCGTTCTGCAGATGCCACGCGAAGGCGCCGCGTGCTCCGCCGCTCTCGGCGCCGGTGGCCCACACGTCGTCAGCGCTCACGCCCCAGATTCCGGTGACGACCGCGGTGCCGGGCGTCGTCATGCGCGTGAACGTGCCGTTCTCGTAGCGGAGAATGAGTCCGCCTTCGCCTCCGAGGAAGAGCGGGCCATTTGCGAAGCCGAAGACCCACCACAGGTCACCCGTCGCTCCGGTCTCGAGGCGCGTCCACGCGGCGCCGTCGTAGTGCACGACCATCGGGCCTTTGCCGTCTCCAGTGTCGGAGCCGACGGCCCACACATCACTCGCAGTAGTGCCCCACACGGAGAGCAGCGCGTTCGGCAGCTTCTTCGCGACCTGCTGCCACTTCGGTGCAGGCGGAGGTGGAGGACAGGCGACCAGGAACACGACACTCGCGATGATCAGGAGGAGTCTCAGAGCGGCGGCATCCACTCACGGCGACAGGTGCTTCGCAAGCGCGCTTCCCTCTCCCTCGGGGTGCATTGGCCATACAGTGCGCATGTGATTCGCCTCTATTTCGCTGGCGCCGTTCGCGGTGCCGATCAGATCAGCCGACACGTCGGCTGGGGCGAGGGAGTCGCCGGGCTCGCTCACCGCATTCGCGCACTCGAGAAGTTCGGAGTCGTCACCACGCGACACATGGCGCACGCGGCGTCGGTGGATCTGCCCGCGGGTGATCAAGCGATCTACGCACATGATCAGCAGCTGATCAGTCAGAGCGATGTCTTCGTCGGAGACTTCTCGAGTCCTTCGACGGGCGCGGGCTTCATGGCTGCGACGGATCCACTGGCCGTGAAGGTCGACGGCTTCATGAAGGCCGGGCAGCTCGTGCCCGCCGAGACGATGCGCGATCTCGTGTTGGATCGACTGCGGCAGCGCGACTGCGCGCGGTTTGGGTTTCTGCTCGATGGCTATCCTCCGTCGCGGGCTGATCTCGAGAATCTGCGCGGCGTCGTGCCTGATGTGGTGCTGCTGCTCGAGTGTGATGACGAGACGGCGGCGAAGCGACAGGTGTCGCGTGCCGCGCGCTCGACGGACACTCCGGAAAAGGCGCGCACGCGGCTCGAGATCTATCGACGCGAGCAACCGACGCCAGAGTGGTTTCCCCGCAGCGTCTTCGTGCGGCTCGATGCGTCGCGCACCGCCGCCGAGGTCGAGAAGCAGGCGCTCGACACGCTCGAAGGACTCTTCGGAGAGCCGCGCCGCACGCGTTCGTATTTTCCGATTCCTGCGTTTCGTCCCAGCGACGAGAAGTCGACGCGCGTGCATTTTCACATCGACGCTCCGAGCACCGAGGCCGTGCGGCGGATCGCTCGTGATGTCTTCGTGAAGGTCCCGCGCGCGCAGGGACAGATGAAGATGTATCCGATCGACTCGCTCTTCCTCGGGCCGCAGCAGAAGAAGCTGGCGATCTACGAGCAGCTGCCAAACTTCCGTTCCATCACGCGCGCGGACGACGAAGCGTTCATCACCGGTCGCCTCGGAGACGGAGACGCCGAGCTGATGCGCGCCGTGTGGGAAGCGACGCGCGTGCAAGGCGGCATGACGGAGATCGAGGAATACACCGGCGAGTGGACGCTGCTGACCGACGGCACCATCCGCCAGGATCTCCCGCTCCCTGCGCAGCGGGGTGAGGGGCTGGAATTTCTGAACGAGCTGAATGAAGGCCGCTGCCGCGAAATCCCCAGGCTCGAGCTGCACCTGGGCTTCGATCTCCCGCGCACGGAGAACGGTGCGCTGCCGATTCCGCTCGAGACCGTGATGCAGAAGTGCACAGACGCCGGCCTCGAGAACGGCGGCTGGTTCGTGTTCAAGAAAGACAACATCGCCGCGTATCGCTCGAACGAGTTCTCGAACGCATCAGTCGCCGAGGGAGAAGCGCGCGTGGCTGATCAGGCTCGGAAGGTGTCAGCCCTGTTGAGCGCGCTCGGGCATCCGACCGAGATCTCGTTCAGCCTCGAGCTCGTGCACGGCATCTGGACGTTCTGATCAGAAGGTCACGAGTACGCCCGCGCCGATTCCGTAGGGGAAAAGCTGCACGCTGACCTTCGGCTCGGCTTCGGCTCCGCGCTGGTACTGCTCCCAGCCCCTCTTCAACCCTGTCGGTCGGGTCAAAGCAGTCGCGCCACCGATGACCGTGCCCACGCCGAAGTTGATGGCGGCGGTGCGCCAGCGTTGAAACCCCAGACCCAACACCAGACCGACTCCGACGTTGAAGAGGACGTTCGCGGTGTGCGCGATCCAACCCGTGCTGAAGGCCTGCGCGCCCGCGCCCTCGCGGAGCATGCGTTCTCCATCTTCCAGCAACGCGCACGTCTGCTCCGGAGTAACCACGCGCGCTCGCTCGACGAAGGCGGTCCCACTCTCGGTGACCTCGAGCCCTCCGACGACGATCGTCGCGAAGCCGACCGACGACGCCGCCGCGCCAATCACCCAGTCCGGACGATCCGCTTCTGTCGACAGCCCGAGTATCGCGAGCTGACCCATCGTGATGAGCCCGTACCCCGCGCCCCACAGCAGCTTCCACGTGCGGGTGGCCGGCGCTTCTTCGCCGAGCACCTTCGAGAGGAACGCCAATCGCGCCTCCGTGCTTTGCGTCGAGATCGAGCCCGGAGCCGCGCCAGCTGGAGACGGACACTCAACCGAGAAGGCTGACGTCGAGAGACACACCACGAGCAACGCTGCGAGGTGCTTGTTCATGCCTCGCTCTTACCGCTCGAGTCGCCGTCGCGCGATGTCCGCGTAGTCCTCGTTCAACTCGACGCCGAAGTACACGCGACCGAGTGACGCAGCGACGACTCCGACCGTGCCTGCGCCGAAGAATGGATCCAACACGACTTCTCCGCGGCGCGTCGACGCCAGCACGCACGGCTCCACCAACTTCGGAGGAAACGTCGCGAAGTGCGCCTCGCGCAGCGGCTCGCTCTGAATCGTCCACACCGTGCGTCGCGACCGCTTCGTGCGTCCATCGACCGCCGGCTCCTTCACCGCATCGGCGTCGTAGAAATAGCGCTCGCTCTTCGAGAACAAGAACACGTACTCGTGCGCGCGCGTGGGGCGGTCCTTCACCGATTCCGGCTGCGGATTGGGTTTGCTCCAGATGATGTCGCTGCGCAGGTACCAACCATCGGCCTGCAGCGCGAAGGCGAGCTTCCACGGCACGCCGATGAGGTCCTTCGGCTTCAACCCCTTCGGAGTCGCCGCCCGATAGTTCATTCCCCGCGCGGGATTCTTCTTGTCCGCATCGCGCCAGGTGCGACCGCCGCTGGTGTACGAGTCACCGATGTTGAGCCACAGCGTTCCGTTCTTCTTCAGCGTGCGTCGCACTTCGCGAAACACGTTCACCAGCTGCTCGAGGTACGCATCGACGGTGGGCTCCGCGCCGATCTGCCCTTCGACTCCGTAGTCGCGCAGGCCCCAATACGGCGGCGAGGTGATGCACGCCTGAAACGACTCACCTGGAGTCGCCTTCAACACGCGCAAACAATCACCGACGACGAAGCCACTCTTCACTGCAGCGCCTTCACCAACGCCTCCGCGACCGCGCGGGTGGAACCGGGATTCTGCCCGGTGATGAGCTTCCCGCTCACCTCGACGTGCGAGTTGAACGGAAACACGCTCACGTATTTCCCGCCGCTCTTCGCAGCGAGCTGGTCTTCGAGCGAGAAGGGCACGAGCTTCTGCTTGCCCGACAGCCACTCCTCCATGTTCGAGAGGCCGGTGACCGTTTTTCCGGCGAGCAGATACGTCCCATCCGCCAGCTTCACGTTCAGCAGCGCCGCGGGCCCGTGGCACACCGCCGACACGATGCCGCCGCGCTCGAAGATGGACCGCGTGAACTGCTGCAGCGGCTCGTTGTCGGGCAAGTCGAACATCGGCCCGTGTCCACCCGCGAAATAGATGGCGACGTAGTCCTCGGGCTTCACGTCATCGGGCGTCTTGCTGTGCTCGAGCCGCTGCATCACCTCGTCGGCGACGAACGCCTTGTTGCTCGGCTCTTCGCGGTCGTTGCTGCGCTCATCACACGGCGGAGCGCCACCGAGCGGGCTGACGAAATCCACCGCGAAGCCCGCGGCCGTCACGACTTCGTAGAAGTGAGAGACCTCGGACAACCAATAACCGGTCTTCTCAGCCGACTTGCCGACGAAGCGGCCATTGCTGGTGACGACCACGAGAATCTTCCGCGGCGATTTCTCGGCGCTCGGAGCGGCCGGCCACTTCACCGGCCCCGTCGTCGCGCAGCCACTCAACAACACCGCCAACACCAGAACTGTTCTGCCCATGCGCGACGCGTATCAGTAGAGGAGCCGCATGACGACTCGCCCATGGACGGTGAATCACCCTGGCCCGCTCACCAGGCGTGGAGACGGCCTGTGGACGGTCGACGACTTCGTGCCGGGGCCGCGCTCGATTCCACGCCGCATGACGGTGGTGAAGCGCGACGACGGGCTGCTCTTCTACAACGCGGTGCCGGTGCCCGAAGCGACGCTCGACGAGCTGCGCGCGCTCGGCACGCCGAAGCACCTCATTCTGCCGAACGAGTACCACGCGCTCGACGCACACGCGTTCGCGCTCAAGCTGAACATCACGTCGTGGGCGAGCTCGGTCGCGGTCGCCGCGCTCGCGCCCAGAGGCATCACGGCGAGCGACATCTCGGGAATTCCGCCGCAGACCGGCCATCGCTGGTTCACGGTGCAGGGCTTTCGCACGCACGAGCAGGTCCTCGTCGCGAATGGAGCGCTCATCGCCGCAGACCTCTTCACCAATGTTCCGCACACCCGCGGCTTCGTCGGGCTCATCATGCGACTGGTCGGGTTCACCGCGCCGCAGCCGATTCTCCCCAAGCCCGTCCGCAAGCGCGTCGGTCGCGACCTGCCGAAGGTGAAGGCGCTCCTCGAAGAGCTCGCCGCGCTGCCCGAAGTCAAACAGCTCATCCCCTCACACGGGGACGTCTTCACGGGCGATTGCGCCGCTGCGCTGCGCTTCATCGCCGGCTCGCTCTGATCAGCAATTTCGCGCCAGATTCCTGACACCCCCCACAAACGGAGTTTTGACCGCGTTACATCTTCATCACTGGGGTGTGCGGAGGGCACACGGATGAGTGGGAACCTGCTGATCGTCGACGACTCGACGCACAACCTCGAGATTCTCTCGACGCTGCTGTCTGCACACGGCCATCAGGTGCGCGTGGCGTCGGGGGGCTTCGAGGCGTTGCGGCTCGCGCGGCAGTCGACTCCCGACCTCGTGCTGCTCGACGTGCACATGCCCGACCTCGACGGCTTCGAGGTGTGCCGTGCGCTGCGTGAGACGTGGGACAGCTCGCAACTCCCCGTCGTCTTTCTTTCCGCGGCGCAGGACCCGGTGAATCGCGTGAAGGCGTTTCAGCTCGGCGCCATCGACTTCGTCAGCAAGCCCTTTCACTTTCCTGAGGTGCTCGCGCGGGTGGACACGCACCTCGAGCTCAAGCGCCGCACCGAAGAGCTCGAAGCCGCGAACGCCCGCCTGCGCGCCATCGAAGAGTCGCGCCGGCAGTTCATCACCGCGCTGGTGCACGACATCAAGAACCCGCTGACGCCGCTGATGAAGAACACCGAGTGGCTGCTCGACCAACCGCTCCCCGGCGGAGAAGCGGTCGAAGTGACGCGCGACCTGCACGTCGCCTCGCATCAGCTGCACCGCATGGTGGTCTCGCTGCTCGACGTCGCGCGGTCCGACGAACATCCGCTCACCACGCGCGCCACCACGCACTCGCTCGCGCAGTGGCTCGACGACGCGCTGTCGTTGACGCGGTTGCAGCTGCGCTCACAGCCCGGTCGTCTGCAACTCGACGTGACCGACGCCGAGGCGAGCTTCGATGGAGCGCTGCTCGCGCGCGTGCTCCAGAACCTCGTCGACAACGCGCTCAAGTACACGCCGCGCAAGTTGCCGGTGTCGGTGTCACTCTCGCGTGACGCAACGACGCTGCGCCTGGTGGTCGAAGACCGTGGCGCCGGCATTCGCCCCGAAGACCGTGAACGCATCTTCGGCGCCTGGACTCGCCTCCGAGAAGACGGAGGGAGCGGTCACGGCATCGGACTGTCGTTCTGTAAACATGCAGTGGAGGCGCACGGCGGGACGATTCGTGTCGAAGAAGCGGCACCTACTGGAGCGCGCTTCGTGGTCGAGCTGCCGTTGAACTGATACATCCTTCGGCCTCGATGTTCAGGCACCCCGAAGACCGGCTCCCCGTTGCTCTCATCTGTGCGCTCTTCGCGGTCGACCTCTCGGTCTACTTCTTCGTCGAGCACCCGCTGATCATCCTCGCGTACGCGGGGCTGAGCATGCTCCCCAAGGCGGGCATCTGCGCGTTCAACCACCACCACCAGCACGTCTCGACGTTCCACTACGCGTGGGCGAATCGACTGCTCGAGTTCGTGTACGTGCTGCAGACCGGCGTCTCGAGCCAGGCGTGGGTGCTCCACCATTCGCTCGGTCACCACCTGCACTATCTCGATCAAACGAAGGACGAGTCGAGGTGGGCGCGTGAAGACGGCTCGCGCATGGGCGAGTGGGAATACGCGTGGAAGACGACCATCACCGCGTATCCGCGCGCGTGGGGCGTCAGCGCGAAGCACCCGCGTCAGCGCAAAATCTTCCTCGTGATGGGGCTGATCAGCATCGCGCTGATCAGCGCGCTCGTGGCGTACAAGCCGCTGGCGGGGAGCATCCTCTTCCTCGTGCTGCCGGTGCTGATGTTGTTCGGCACCGCGCTCGCGACGTGGGCGCATCACTCTGATCGCGGCACCGCCGACGACTTCGACGCGTGCAACAACATCCTCCAGCCCTTCTACAACACGCTCACCGGCAACCTCGGGTACCACACGGCGCACCACCACCGGCCGGGCATGCACTGGTCGATGTTGCCGAAGCTGCACGCCGAGCTGGAGTCGAAGATTCCTGCCGACGCGTTCCGTGAGCCGGGGATTCCGTGGAAGTGGTTTGGCGCTTCTCCGCGCGCGGTCGCGCCGGGGAAGAGCGTGGAACCGCGGGTCACGAGTGACCAGCCTCCCGTGATTGACCCTGCGCGCTGATCGCAGCTCCGCACACCTGCAGCCGCTGAGGTGCATGGAGCGCGTCTTGCTCTGGCAGGGTGCGTGGACCTCTCTGCTGCTCTCGATGAACGCGTGGCGCGCAAGGCGGTGCACCTGCTGCCGCAGCCCCAGTCCGCGCTGCGCCTGCGAAAGCTGGTGGCGGCGCCCAATCACACGCTGAAGGAAGTCGTCGCGGCGGTGATGCTCGACCCGATGCTCGCGGCGGCGGTGATGCGCATCGCGAACTCGGCGGCGTATTCGCGCGGCAACGCGACGACGAGCCTCGCCTCGGCCGTGCAGCGCATCGGCGAGAAGGAACTGAGCCGCCTCGCGCTCGCCGCGGGTCTCGGGGCGGCGACGAACGCGGCGGGTCCGCTCCTCGAGGTGCGACGTGCGGCGATGACGCGCGCGCTGACGTCAGCGGTGTTGTGTGAGCGATTGGCGAACCTCTTCGGGTTGGACCCGGAGACGATGTTCCTCGCCGGCCTGCTCCACGACGTCGGCGTGCAGGTCGCGCTCGGCACGCTGGAGCTCATCACCAGCCAGCACAAAGACACGCACCTCGCGCGTGCATCGGCGGAGTGGCTGGACCTCGCCAACAAGCACCACATCGAGCTGGGTGCGCTGCTCGGCGAGAAGTGGGGGCTGCCCGAGAAGGTGTGCGAGGCCATCGCCACGCATCACGCGCAGGGAGAGCTGAGCGCGGCCACCGCCCTGGTGCGGTTGTCTGATCAGCTCAGCAGCGCGCTCGACGCGGGGCAGGCGCTCACCGTCGAACACCACGCGCTCCTGTCTTTCGATGACGAGACGAAGAAGAGCGTCGTCGCGCGGCTGGTGACGCTGCCGGCGATGGTCGCCGCGCTGGCCGGAGATGATCCACTCCCGTCGTGCGTGTCCCTGGTGCTGTCGTCTGCGAAGCAGGAGAAGAAGGGCCCGTCGTTCTCGGCGCGCCTCGGCCGCGCGCGCACGGCGACGGTGACGGTGTTGTCGGCGACCGAGCTGCACATCGACGTCGCGGGCGGCATGAGCGCGAATCAAATCGAAGAGCTGGAAATCGCCACGCCGCAGGGTCCGCTGAAGTTGTGGGTACGCGTCGAGAGTGTGTCGGCTGCTGGAGACGGCCGCAGCCGCGCTGGAGCAGTGCCGTTTTCTCCGAGCCGTGAAGCGCTCGCGATGTTGGACGCGATGTCGAAGTCGGAACCGATGGAGCGTGCGGCATGAGCGCGGCCAGGTCCGTGCGCCCGAAGGTGTCTCCGTACGAGCTGGCGCTCGATGAAGCGGCGGAGGCCGAGGCGGCCGACGCGGCTTCGCCCCGAGCGACTTCGCTCGAGAACCTGTTCGACGACGTGAGTGATGTCAGCGCGGAACAGCCGCTCTCGAGGTCGCCTTCCTCGAACAAAGCGACTGATCAGTCGAGTGACACGCCGCTCGAGGGCGCGGCCAACGACGACGTCGTGCGCGACGTGACGCCGGGCTCACCGAAGCGAGAGGTCCTCGCGTTCGATGGACGCCGGCCGTGGCCGTTGGGGCTGCCTTCGTTGCCGCAGGCGCTCACGGCGATCGTCGCCGAGGTCGAGATCGATGAGGCGTTGGAAGAGAGCCACCTCCGCGTGCTCACGCTGTTCCCGGAGTGGATGTTCGACGAAGCCCGTTCCGCCCTCGGAGGCGGAGCCAGCGAGGTCGCCTGGGCCGCGGCGAGCGCGTGGCGCGCCGTGGTGGCCAGAGATCACGCTGATCACCCCGTCGGGATCGACCTTCCCGCCTTGCTCGCGCTCACCGATGAGACGGTACAGGCGCGTGAGAAGTTGGTCGGTGCGTCGGCGTTCGCGCTCGACGGAGGCACGGCCAGTGAGGAACTGCTGAGCACGCTCGACGAGTGCATTGGCCGCTTCGTCGTGCTCGCGCGGCACCACGAACGCACGCGCGTGAAGCCGGTGAGCGAGGCCACGAAGGTGTTGTCGGTCTCGTCGGAGCCCGAAGGCACCAGCCGCAAACTCATCCCGATGGCATTCGCGGCGTCGATGTTCTTCGCGGTGCTCTTTCATCTCGCGCGACTGCTGGTCGCTCCGAACACCAACGTGTGGATGGTGAACGGCTCACTCGAGAGTGGCCACGCGACGCTGGTTCCCGGTGGGCCTGAGGCGAGCGCCGCGGCACTGGAAGCGAAAATTTCTGAGCTGCGCGCGCAGCACATCATCGCGACGCAAGGGCCTGACGGCCAGTGGTACCTCGAGAAGGAGCCTTGATGCGTCGCCGCGGCATGACGTTGGTCGAAATGATGATGGTGGTCGGCATCATTGGTTCGCTGGCGAGCCTCGCGCTCCCGTCGTTCCAGGAGATGCTGCGCAAGTCGAAGCGCGTCGAGCAGGAATCGATGCTCCGCGGCATCGAATTGTCGATTCGCACGCAGGTCGCGAATGAGACGCTCGGTGCGGCGAGCTACGGCGGCGCGTGGAATCCGGCGACGGCCCCCGGAACTTTCGTGAACTCGATGCCCGGTTGGCAGCAGTTCGGAATCAACGTGGAAGGCAATCTTCGGTACTCGTATCAATTCGCGCTGACGACCGGCACGCCGACGAATCTCACCATCACCATCCGTGAGCTCGTCGATGGCCAGTACGTCTACCGCGTGCGCGAGTGGCAGATGTGCTCGTCGTGGACGTTGCTGAGCGACATGCGTGCAGGCGTCGCGGCCTTTCCGCCCCTGACTGCTGGGTGTGGCGGCGCCGGAGCTGGTGTCGCGTCAGGCTCCGGTTCGTCGGGCTCCGGTTCGTCGGGCTCCGGTTCGTCAGGCTCCGGTTCGTCAGGCTCCGGTTCGTCAGGCTCCGGTTCGTCGGGCTCCGGTTCGTCAGGCTCCGGTTCGTCGGGCTCTGGTTCGTCGGGCTCCGGTTCGTCGGGCTCTGGTTCGTCGGGCTCTGGTTCGTCGGGCTCCGGTTCGTCGGGCTCCGGTTCGTCGGGAAGCGGAAACGGGAACGGGAACGGGAACGGGAACGGGAACGCGAATGGTCACACGCAGGAATACGGCAGGGGCAACAACTCGAGGTTCCGGTGAGGTCAGCGGGCGCACTTCGCGAGCTCGTCGAGCTTCGCGTGCAGCTTCGCGGCGACGGTGTCTTCGAGCGCGTGCGGCAATGACTCGAGCGCGCGCAGCTCGAGCGTGAGCGCCTCGCGACACAAGCCGGCCTGCGCCAACACGTCTGCGCTCATCGCCAACGCGCGCGCATTCGCCGGAGCGCGATACGCACGCCGCGCGAAATCGACAGACTCGTTGTTCTGACCGTTGGCCTTCGCGGCCACGGCGAGCTCGGCTCCGGCCGTCGGCTGCGACGAGTCGAGCTCGAGCACGGTCTTCAGCGCCGTCTCCTTCGCGCTCGCCGACGCCATGCCCAACAAGAGCCACGCATCGACGCGCCTGGGGTCCGTCAACGTCGCCTTCTCTGCCGCGGCCACTCGCGCCTCCGGGTCGCCACGCGTCGCGCTCACCTGCTCGAGCACCGCCACGTCGTTCGCGTCCATCGACGAGGCGAGGTCGGCCTGCTCCGCCGCGCGCTTCCAGTCACCACGCAGCGCCGCGAGCCGCGAGAAGACCGCGTGCACTCGCGCGTCCGGCAGCGCCGACTCCGTGATGGCCAAGTCCATGCGGCTCAGCTCGATCGACTGCCCCGTGCTCCTTCCTTCGGCTCGGAACTTGTCGCTCGCGCTCGCCATCGACGCGGTCGTCAACTCGGGGAATGCCTTCTTCCACGCCGCGCTCGGCCCATCGCCCTTCGCCAACGCCTTCAAGAAGCCTTCGAACGCCGCGCGGTGTTCGTTCACCAGAAAGTAGACCCAGAACCACGCGCTCGCGAGGCGGTGCTGCTCGAGGCCGGGCTTGTCCTTCTCGACTCCGGTCCACGCCCACAGCGACTCGACGGGAAGAATGTTCCACCGCTCGATGTCACCGAGCCGCACCTGGTTCGCTTTGCCGCGACGCGCGGTCTTCTCCTTCACGTCGAGCGTCACCGTCTCGAGATACGACGCGAGTCCTTCGGCGACCCAGCGCGGCAGGCGACGAAAGACGCGCGCCGACAACAAGTGCGTCAGCTCGTGCAGCGTGCGCTCGAGCTGGGGATTCGACGCGAGGATGTTGGCGTCGTCTTGAATCACGAAGAGCGGGCCGCGGAAGTCTTCGCTCCAGAAGCTCTGGTCAGTCCCCGCCACCGCGTTCAGCTGCGCACCACTCGCGAAGAGCACCACTTCGATCGGCGCGGTCGAGAGCTCGGTCCCCTGCAACACCGGCAACACCGCCGAACGCGACATCTCGAGCTTGAGCATCGAGGCCTTCGCCTCTTCGGCTCCGAGGTTGGTCACCAACGAGAAGTGCGGAGAGACGACCTGCCGCCAGGTGTTACCTCCGTGTGACGCACATTCGGGACTGACGGTCGCGCATCCACTGGCCAGCAGGGCGAGCAACGCTGTCGCGGCGGTCCTCATCGAGCGGCGCCGAGTGTAACCGTCAGAGTGAAGACGTTTGTGACGAATCCGGAACACAAGCGACACGCCGCTGCCCACCACTGTCTCTACACAGGCACTCGATGTTCGACGCCTTCGAGGTACAGACAGAAGACGCGAGTGCGCTCGGCAAGCGACTGGTCGTGTCGTTCGGCCTCGCGGCGGTGACGCTCGTCGGCCTCGGCATCGGAGTCGCCGCCCTCGCCTCGCGCCCGTCCACCGTCACGAAGGAGAAACAGGTCGACGTGAGCTTCCGTCCGCCACCGCCTCCGCCCGAGCCGGTGAAGGTCGAGCCGCCGCCGCCTCCGAAGCCGAAAGCGAAGCCGCCTCCGCCGGTCGTGGTCGCTGAAGTGCCGCCGCCCGCTCCGGCCGCGATGGTCGCTCCGAAAGAAATTCCGAAGGAGAAGCCGAAGGAATCGGACACCGCGGTGCAAGCCATCGCCGTCGCGGTCGGAGGTACGGGCAACGGGAAGATGGATGAAGCGCCCGTCGCTCCGCGTGATGAAGATGAATCGGAAGCACCGGTCATCGCGAGTGCGGGCAAGCCGAACGGCCCGGTGAATCTGCCGGAAGACGCCGACCCGCCGGTGCCCAACGAAGAGAACGCGCAGCCGGAATATCCAGAGAGCGCGCGCACGACCGGTCAAGAAGCGAAGGTCGTTCTGAAAATCGTCGTGGAGGCCGATGGGCGCGTCGGCCGCATCCAGGTGCTCAAGGGTGAGGAGCCGTTCGTTTCGTCGGCCCTCGCCGTGGTGCGCACGTGGACGTACGAGCCGGCAACGCTCGATGGCGCGCCCATCACCGTCTTCAAGATCGTCAACATCACCTTCTCGCTGAGGGAATGAACATGGACACCATCACCAAAATCATCGAACACATGGGCCCTCCGGCCATCGCGGTCGCGAGCACGCTGGCGTTGATGGCGCTCGCCGCGTTGGGACTCTTCTTCGAGCGCCTGTTCGCGTTCTTCCGCTCGCGTTCGAGCTCACGCGCGTTCGCGGCGAAGGCCCGCGCGCTCATCGAGGCGGATGATCAGGCCGGGCTGATCAAGCTGGCGGATCAGAGCAAGGGCCACCTCGCGAAGCTCCTCGGAGCGGGCGCGAAGACCTACCTCTCCGTGAAGAGCAAGCCGTCGTCGCTCTCGCCGGTCGAGGCCACGCGCCGCGAGCTGCTGCGCAAGACGGAAGCCATCTCCGCCGACGTGCGCCGCGGCATGAGCGTCATCGCGTCGGTCGGTTCCATCGCGCCGTTCGTCGGTCTGCTCGGCACGGTGTTCGGCATCATCACTGCCTTCCAGGGCATCGCGAAGGAAGGCTCGGGCGGTCTGGGAGCCGTTTCGCTCGGCATCTCCGAGGCGCTCTACGAGACGGCGCTCGGTCTGGTGGTCGCGATTCCCGCGGTGCTGGCGTTCAACTGGCTCAGCGCGCAGGCCGATGCGTTGATGCTCGCGCTCGAGCAGGCGCGCGGTGAGTACCTCGACTTCCTCGAGGCGCGTCACACCGGCATCGTTCACGTTCCTGCGCAGCCGCCGGCGTTCACCGCGCCACGCACCGACACGCCGGAGTTCGCGCTGCCTGCCGCGGCTGCTCCGAATCAGCTGAAGCCCGCGACGGAGAGTTGATCAGTCATGGACGACGCACCTCGCCGCCGTTCTGGAGCGAAACCAGACATCAACATCACGCCGCTCGTCGACGTGGTGCTGGTGTTGTTGATCATCTTCATGGTCGTCGCTCCGCAGATGGAAGCGGGTGCGTCGGTCACGCTCCCGTCGATTCTGAACCCCGACAAGGGCAACGGCCCGTCTGAGCCGACGACCGTGACGCTCACCAAAGACGGCAAGCTGTTCTTCGAGA
Organism: Archangium sp.; assembly: GCA_016792935.1. GTDB lineage: Bacteria > Myxococcota > Myxococcia > Myxococcales > Myxococcaceae > Archangium_A. Next base: position 63,030 of record JAEUJS010000570.1, read on the forward strand.
AGGATGAGCTGAGCGAAGACGTCCTCGTCGAGAAGCTGACGGCGTTGCACGCGAAGAATCCGAGCGCGCGCGTGGTGCTCAAAGCCGACGTCGGCCTCGCGTATGGAAAAGTCCGCGCGATGTTCAAGCGCTGCCAGGAGATTGGTTTCCCCGGCGCGGCGCTGCAGGTCATCGACAAGGCCAACAAACAAGGGTGACTGATCATGGGCGTTGAACTCGACGACGGCGGCAAGGGACCGAAGCGGATCAAGCCGCAGATGAACATCACGCCGCTGGTCGACGTGGTGCTCGTGCTGCTCATCATCTTCATGGTGGTGACGCCGATGTTGAGCAAGCAGGTGTGGCTCAACGTGCCGCCCAAGCCCGAAGAGAATCAGCCGCCACCTCCGCCTGATGCGATTCCGCCGCTCGTGCTGACGGTGGAAGTCGACGGCACGACGAAGGTGAACGGCGAGGCGATTCCGCGTGAGGAATTGAACGCGCGGTTGATGCGCATGCTCAACGCGCGCCCGGACAAAGTGGTGTTCTTCGATGCCGACTCGTCGATGGACTACGGCCGCGCGCTCGACGTGATGGACCAGGTGCGCAGCGGTGGCGTCGAGACGCTCGCCGTGCTCGCCGACGCCGTGAACGAGCCGCAGCCCGAGACGACCTCCGGCGGATCGCGCTAACACGCGGCGACGTGAAGGCGCTCGCGGCTCTCCTCGAACAGTGGAGGAAAGACGGCTCACCGAAGACGGCCGGTGAGATTGACGCGTTGACCGAGCCGACGCGGCTGGAAGGCAAGACCATCGCGGCGCGTCAGGCCGAGTGGGACAAGCGGCTCAAACGCTACGACCCACACGACTTGCCGCGAATGGTCGACGCGCTGTTGCCCTTCGGGCGGCGCTCGGCGGAGTACCGCCTGCCCTTGCTCCACGCCAAAGGACGCGACCCGCGCCTCGCCGCTGCACTGTCATCGTGGGTCGAGACGCGGCCGAACGGGTTTCAAGGGCAGGCCACCGACGGCTTCTGGAAAGTCGTGCTGCAGGTGCTCGATGAGATTGCCGACGTGCGGCAGCTCGCGCGCCTCGAGGCCGTGCTGAAGCAAGTCGAAGCGGGAATCGGTTGCCACGCCGACACGCTGCTCAAAGCCGGGTTGCCGCCGTTGCTCGGTCGACTCCGTGTGCTCGCTGCGACGGTCGACAGTCCGGTGGTCATCGAGAAGCCCGATGCGAACGCGCTCTTCGCGGCGGTGTACGCCGACCCTGACGCCGATGCGCCGCGCGCGGTGCTGGCCGACCTTCTGGCGAGCGCTGGAGACCCACGCGGTGAGTTCATCAACCTGCAGCTGCGCCCGGGAAAACCGCCGCGCCGTGTTCGTGAGTTGATCGCCGCGCACGGCGTCGAATGGACTGGCTCTCTCGCTCCAGCCGTTCGCAAAGAAGGTCTCGAGTATGCGCGCGGTTTCGTGCGGGCGTGTCGGCTCGGCGCGACGGTGGCGGCGCTCGACCTGACGAAGAGCGTCGAGCTGGCCACGGTGGAAGCGCTCTCGGTGTCGACCGGAGCCTCACTCCCGGCCGAAGCGTTCGCGCTCATGCGTTCGCTCAAGGAGTTGCGTGGGCACGTCTACAGCGTGCTCGCGTCGCCCGTTCCACTCACCCGACTGGTCGAGCTCGAGTTCGAGGGCGCGTGTGACAGCGCTCGACTCGTCGAGTGCCGCGCCTTCCCTGCGCTGGAGGCGCTGCGTGTCGCTTCTCTGTTGCACGGCGCTGACAGGCTTCCGCTGTGGAAGGCGCCGTTCGCGTCCACGCTCACCTCGGTGTGGCTCGGGAGCGTGTTCGGCTCGCTCTCCGAGTGGCGAGCATGGATGCAGTCGTCGCCAGCCCAGGTGAAGAAGGTGTCGGTGGGTGTGGTGGGGACGGGCGTGCGGCTGACGATGCGTCGCGTGGCCGAAGAGAACTTCTCGGCCGAAGTGCTCGCGAACAGTCACGGCGACTCGATGACCGACGAGGCACAGGCGAGCGTGGATGCCGCGGTCGACGCCGCTGCGAATCAGCTCGCTGGTGCAGGGCTCGAGAGCTGTGCGCGCGTCGAATTGGCGTTCCGTCCCAACACACGCGGCGCGGGTTTCCCGGGCACCGACCTTCCTCCTTCGCCCGCCGCACTGGCGCGTTTGAAGGAACGACTGCCCTTCGTGACGCTCGTGCCGTCGGCAGCCGAGTGGTGATTCAGGGCGCGCACGCCTGCTTGATGGGCGTCTCGTCGAGGAAGCGCTCCCACAGTTTTCGCCACGGCTCCCACTTGTGCGGACCGGGCACGTTGAAGACGCGTTCCTTCGGGAGCGCCGCCGCCAACACCGACGCTGATTCTCCGAGGCGGTCTTCGGTGCCCCAGCCCAGGTAGAGCTGCGGCGTTCCGCGCGCCGTGACTTCCTGCAGCCACCGCCAGATTTCCTGTTGGTAGTTGCCGCTGGTCATCTTCTCGACCTTCTCGGGCGCCTTCCACGCGCGAAGACCGCCCGCACGCTCGACCTCTTGCGCGACGCCGCTGCCGAGAAACGGAGCGAGCGCGAACAGCCCCGTCACCTCGGCCTCATGCTCGTGCGAGTAGAGCAGCGTGCCCATGCCGCCCATCGACATGCCCACCACCCAGGTCTGCTCGTAGCTGCGGCCCGCCTTCACGGGCACCACCACGTCTTCGTGCACGCGCGCCGCGGCGACTCCGGTGTTGTAGTAGCCGATGGTGGCGTTCGCGGCGACGAGGTCGGCCGACAACCCGCGCGAACGCACCGCCTCGAAGAAGCCGTACTTCACGAAGTCGCTCGCCTGATCTCCTGCTCCGGGGAGAAAGACGAAGAGACACTTCGCGCGCGCTGGCTCGAGCTGACTCTTCACCGACGGCATCGGCACTGGCGCACTCAGAAATGCACACGACGAACACGACAGCACCACCAACGCGAGCAACCGATTCATGCGGCGAGATTTGCACGAGAACCCTCGACGTGATGGACGAGTGTCGTGGAGCCCACCGCCGCAGAGTTCGAACGCGCCGTCAGCGGGAATCAGGCCGACCGGGCTCGCCTGCTGGTCTACGCCGACTCGCTGACCGCGAAGGGCGACCCGCTCGGCGCGCTCATCGTGCTCCAGAACACCGACCGCGAAGCGAATCCGCTGCTGGAGCTCGAGCTGACGACGAAGGTGAAGCAGCGCCTCGGTAGCAGCCGCGACCTGCACGCGCTCGGCGTCGAGTGGCGCTGGGGCTTCGTCGACACGCTCACGCTCAAGGGCACGAAGGATGGCGACAACGCCGCGCTGCTCTCCAGGGTGCTCGAGTCGCCGGCGTGCCGTTTCATTCGGCACCTGAAGATCAGCGTCGCGCACCTCGGTGGCAACAAGGCGCGTGACGCGTCGTGGGTCGCCGACATCACGGGCCTCGACCGACTCGAGTTGCTCAATCGCTTCACGTGCAGCGCGGGCCTCAAGAAGTTCGGAGAGGTCGTCGCGAAGTTTCCCAGGCTCGAGCATCTGTCGCTCGGCACCGACTCGCTCCCGGCGAAGAAGCACTTCGATTTGCCGCTCAAGTCCCTCGAGCTGCTCGGCTACGGGCCGAACGTCGATCGCCTCTTCGTGAAGCCCGTGTGGACCGAGCTGACGCACCTGCGCGTCGAGCAGGACCTCGACACGGTGAACGAAGTGCTCGCGCAGTGTCCCTTGAGCTCGCTCGACCTCTACGGCTCACAGAACGTGATGGCCAACCTCGTCGCGTCTCCGCACCTCGAGAAGGTGCAGAAGCTCACGCTGCGACGGGTCGGTGGCGTTCGGCCGCTCGTCGACGCGCGCGCGCGCTTGAAGCACCTCACGCTCCACCTCATCGACGGTGCCGCGACCAGGGAAGACATCGGCACGCTGAAGGCCTCGGTGAAGCAGCTCAGCTACGCGGGTTTGTATGGCCCCGAAGGTGACGCCGGGTATTCGTTGAAGATCCGCGTGTAGCGGAACTGGCCGTTGCACAAGCGTGACGCGTCTGTGATCGAGAAGTGACGCGGAAGAACGCACCGCGCCATGCCGCGAGCGCACATAGCGCCGCGTGAATCGACTCCTGGTTGCACTCCTCGTCACCGGTGCCTCGCTCGCTTTGGCGCAAGACGCCGACGCGGGTGAGGTCGCCATCGATGCGGGTCTTCCGGGGGTCGACCTCGATGCGGGCGCGCCCCTCCTCGTGCCGGCTGTCGAGACGTTTGATGCAGGCGACTCAGCCGATGCAGGTCAACCGGAACCGGTCGTTTCGCCACCCAACGTCGTCGCCCCAGGGGGCTTTGACGCCGGCCCGATTCTCGTCGAGGCGGCCGTCGATGCTGGCGCTCCCGTCGCTGCGAAAACGAAGGACAAGAAGTTCGTCGGCGTCACCGGAAAAGTCACCGACGCGCGCACCGGCGAAGGCCTCATCGAAGCGACCATCAAGGTCATCGCGAGCACACCGCCCATCAAGAAGTCGGCGCTCACCGACGTCGACGGCAACTTCAAGCTGAAGCTCCCGCCGGGCACGTACGACCTGCGCTTCTTCTACGAGCTCTACGAAGGCCGCAAAATCGGCAACGTCGTCGTGAAGCCCGGAGAGCTCGTCACGCTCGACGTCACGCTCAATCGCGACCAGCGCTCGGTGCAAGAAGTGAAAGTCGAAGCGCGCATCGACAAGCGCAACGAGTCGGCGCTGGTGCAGGAACGAAAGAAAGCCGTCGTCGCGCAGGACTCGCTCGGCGCGCAGGCCATCGCGAAGACGCCCGACTCGAACGCGGGCGACGCAGTGAAGCGGGTCGTCGGAGCGACGCTCGTCGACGGCAAGTACGTCTTCATTCGCGGTCTCGGCGGCCGCTACACGCAGACGCTGCTCAACAGCACGCTGATGCCGAGCCCCGAGCCCGATGAGCCGTCGGTGCCGCTCGACTTGTTCCCGGTCGGACTCCTCTCGAACTTGAACGTCATCAAGACGTACTCGCCCGACTTGCCCGCCACGTTCGCGGGTGGCTCGGTGACCATCGACACCAACACCTTCCCCACGAAGCTCGAGGTGAAGTTCCGCGCGCAAATCAGCGGCGACTCGATGACGACCGGGCTCCCGCGCCCCAACGAGCAGGCTGGCTTTGGTGAGTCACTCGGGTTCGGCAGCAACACGCGCACGTTGCCGAACGAAATTCCGACCGACACCGCGCTCGTGCCCGCGCGCATCGGAGGCACCGGCGTCAACGCCGACGTCCAACGCGCAGCCGCTTCTGCGTTCACGCAACGGTGGACTCCGAATCTGGTGCTCGGCGCGCCCAACGGAACGTTCGGAGCCACCGTCGGCAACACCTTCAAGTTCGGCAAGGAGAGCGAGCTCGGCTTCCTCGTGTCCGCGCAGGTGCAGCGCCGCGAACGGCGTCAGCGCCTCAACGTGGAAGTCATCTCGCTGGACGCGGGCAGCAGCAGCTTCACCACCGAAATCGGCACGGTCAGTGGGGCGACCAGCGCGCTCGCCAACGTCGGCCTCAAAATCGACAAGCACCACGAAATCTCCGCGCTCGGGCTGTACCTCTTCAATTCCGACGCCAGCGCGACGAGCACCACCGGCTTCGACCAGCAGGAGACGCAGAACGTCGAAGGCAGCCGTCTGCAGTTCACGCAGCGTCAGCTGTTCTTCAATCAGCTCAAAGGCACGCACCGCTTCCCCGGACTCGCGGATTCCGAAATCGACTGGCAGCTCAACTACTCGCGCGTGAATCGCAGCGAGCCCGACATCCGCGACGCGCGCTACGTGGTGAACGCCGACGGCTCGACGCAGGTGCGCATCCAACCGAACTCGGTGGAGCGCTTCTTCCTCGACCTCCACGAAGACTCGACCGGCGGCACGCTCAACCTCACCGTTCCGTTCCGCTCGCTGAAATTCAAAGCAGGCGGCCTCGCGCAATATTCCGCGCGCACGTTCGACGGTCGCCGCTTCCGCTACCTCGGTCGTCTCACCGCCGACCTCGAGAAGTATCCGCTCGAGCAGTTGCTGGTGCCCGACCGCTTCGGCCCTCCGCTGAGCGACGAGCGCGTGTTGACGCTCGAAGAGACGACCCAGGCGTTCGACCGCTACACCGCTTCACTCGCGGTCTACGGCGGTTTCCTCGCGGCTGAATGGAAGCCGCTCGAGAACCTGCGCGGCATGGCGGGCGTGCGCGTCGAGGGCTCGACGCAGACGTTGCTGGGTGGCTCTCCGTTCGCGACGGGTGTGAGCGCGGGAATTGCTCCGGTGAATCGCGTGCGAACCGACGTGGTGCCGACGGCGAACCTGGTGTGGGCGCCGCACAAAGACGTGAACGTGCGCGCGAGCTACGCGTGGACGTTGGCGCGGCCTTCGTTCCGTGAGCTCGCTCCGTTCTTGTTCTTCGACATGGTTCGACGCCGCAACGTCAGCGGCAACCCCGAGCTCGTCAACACGCGCATCCACAACATGGACGTCCGCGGCGAGTGGTTCCTCGGGCAGAGCGACGTCATCGCGCTCAGCGGCTTCGTGAAGTTGTTCGACAACCCCATCGAGCGCGTCATCTACGGCACCAGCTCGCTCGCCGGTGATGTGACGTTCCGCAACAGCAAGGCCGCGACGCTGGTCGGCATGGAACTCGAAGCGCGCACCACGCTCGGCCGTTTCACCAGAGTCCTCGAGCCGGTCTCGGTGGGTGGAAACGTCTCGCTCATCTACTCGCGCATCGAGCTCGACCCGAACTCGCCGCAGACCAACTCCTCGCGCCCGCTCCAGGGTCAGTCGCCGTTCATCGCCAACGCCTTCATCACGTGGACGCACCCCACGCTGAAGACCGAGGCCGGCGTCTTCTACAACGTGTACGGCCCGCGCATTTCCGACGTGGGCTTCAACGGCTTGCCCGACATCGTCGAGCAGCCCTTCCACCGGCTGGACGTCACCGTCACCCAGCCGATCGCCGCGGGCCTGTCGGTCAAGGTCTCCGCGAGCAACGTCCTGAACCAGGCCGTTCGTCTGCAGCAGAACGGAACCGACGTGCTGGTCAACCCACCGGGCGTGGCCGTGATGGCCACCGTCTCGTGGAACCCCGACTTCAACCCGCAGGAGAAACCGAAATGAACCCCACGAGACTCTCGATCCTCAGCGCATGTATTTGTTTGTCATTGCTCGCGTGCCCCGCAACGCCTGGTCCTGACGGAGGCACCGGCGGAGGAGGCGGCAGCCCGACCACCACCGACGTGACGGCCGACATCGCGGCCAGCACCACGTGGACGAAGGACAAAGTCTACGTGCTCAAGCAGCTCACCTACGTGAACGCCGGAGCGACGCTCACCATCGAGCCAGGCACCACCATCGCGGGCGACGCAGCGGCGGCGCTCATCATCTCGCGCGATGCGAAGCTCATCGCGGCGGGCACGGCGGCGGCTCCCATCGTCTTCACCTCGAGCTTGCCGGCCGGCCAGCGCGGCAGCGTGCAGGGTGACTGGGGCGGCCTCGTGTTCCTCGGTCGCGCCACCATCAACACCATGGGCGGAGAAAACAACGCGGAAGGTCTCGCGGATGATCCGAAGAACAAATACGGCGGCACCGACGACGCGTACGACTGCGGCACGCTCAAGTACGTGCGCGTGGAATTCGCCGGTCGTCCTCTCTCGGCCAACAACGAACTCAACGGCGTGACGCTCAACGCGTGCGGCAGCGCGACGACGGTCGACTTCCTCCAGGTGCACCGCGGCGTCGATGACGGCGTGGAAATCTTCGGCGGCAAGGTGAACCTGAAGCACGTGGTCATCACCGGTTCCGACGACGACGGTCTCGACTGGGACAAGGGCTGGACCGGCAAGGCGCAGTTCGTCATCGCGGCGCAGATTGCAGGCCGCGGCAACCACGGCATCGAGGCCGACAACGACGCGACCAACGCTGACTTGATGCCGCGCTCTGCTCCGACGCTCTTCAACGTCACCCTGGTGGGCCGCAACCCGGACAGCGCGGCGTCGGAAGGTCCATCGCGCGGAATGATTCTGCGCGCGGGCACGGCGGGTTCGCTGAACAACGTGGTGGTGACCAACTTCACCGACAAGGGCCTCCTCGTCGACGGCAACCCGTCGAAGAACCAGTGGACGATGGGCGCGCTGAGCGTGAAGAACTCCATCTTCTTCCAGAACCCGACGATGGGTGTGACGGACTACATCTCGTCGCCGCGGCCGGACGGTGGCGTGACGGACAACATGTTCAACGAGCCGACCGAGCTCGCGGCGCCGTCGCTCAACAACCGCTTCGACATCGACCCCAAGCTCGCGGCGGCGACCAGCGTCACGGCGCCCATCTTCAAGCCGCTGTCCGACTCGCCGGCGCTGATGGGCGGAGCGGTGCCTCCGAGCGATGGCTTCTTCGACGCGACGGCGACGTTCGTGGGTGCGATTGGCGCCGACGACTGGACGACCGGCTGGACCGCGTACCCGGAGAACTGAGCCCCTGCCGAAGGACATGGCCGACTTCATCTCAACCAATGCGTGAAATTGGCCGTCGCGTCCGAGCGGAGCTGGGGCCCAAACTGCATTGATGGTGGTGGGTGTGGGTGGATTTGGCCCTGCCCAAAGGCGAACATGCCTCTCGAGCTTCGAGCAAATTGTATTCAGTTGACCACTGCGTGAATTTGGCTGTCCTGACGACCAATTTCACTCAGTGGTCGACCCTGCGTCGAAGAATGAGCTCCTTGAGTGACAAGATCGCTCGCAGAGAGGGGCTCTCGCGGCTTTTGGCAGCGCGCCAGGACACCAGCCACCACTTCGACCCCAATGCAGTTGATCAGAACGCGAAGAGCACGCCCGCGCTCAATCCTTCTTCATCAGCACGCTGATCAAGATGACGAGCAGGAAGAGCGCCATCACGCCGACGGCGATGGTGATGACCTTCCTGCGCTGATCCGCGCCCAGCTCATCGGAGCGCGGAATTCCCATCGGCACCGCGGCGAGGCGCAAGATGTCGGTGAGCGCCTCAGCCGCGAACGGGTCTTCGGGAAAGTTCGCCTGGCGCAGCCGATAGAGCCGGCCCACCGTCGCGAGTGCGTCGAGCTGCTGCGCCTTGCGACGGAGCTGCTGGTGCTTGGAATCGTTGCCCCAGTCCTGCAGCAACGCCACCCACTCGTCGCGCAGCAACTTCGGCGGGAGCGCGGTGGCTTCTTCGAAAATCTCGAAGCGCACGCCGCAGTGTGGACACTCGACGCTGCCTTCACGTTTGCGCGCGACGCACTTCGGACAGAGCCCTTCGGGAATCGCGAACGGTGACTCGGCGGCCGCGGCCGCGCGCGCGACGGCGTCATGGCTCGCGGTGCGCAACACGACGACGTTGCTCGCGCCAGAGACCGACGCCAACGACACACGCGGAGGCGCACGCACTTCAGGCACCTGCGGCGCGGGAATCGGATTCGGTGTCATCGCAACGACGGGCGCTGCGGCTCCTGGCGTGACGCGCGTCTCCTGGCCACACTTCGCACACGTGACGATGAGTGACGAGCCGTCGAGGCGGAACTGCTCGAGCTCCAACAACCGCTCGCAGTGGGGACAGAGGACCTTCATCTTGATGCGCTCGTTCGTCTCTGCGCTGCGCGCAGTGACGGCTCCTTCGTCGCCGGTCGGCTCGCTCGCTGGGTCACGTGTCTCTTCTATCAGGTGCGCATCTGCAGCCGATGTTCATGCGCGTCGGGCGTGGTGCCGTTCGCCGCGTGCTTGAGCAGCAACGTCACCTGCGGGCCGAGCACGTCGAGCTCGGTGGAAGTGAACTTCTCTCCTCCGAAGCGCTTCACCTGTTCGCGCTGACGAGCGAGCACCACTCGGTCCTGCGCGAAAATTCGAGTCGCCACCGGAGCGACGAACGGCCGCACCAGCCACCCCGGCACCGGCAGCTTGAACGTCACCACCGCGTACACGCGCGTGAAGTCGTCGCTCTCCGGAGTGAACGCCGTGGTGGTCATCAAGTGCGACCTGGCGCCGAGGCGGTACTCGACCTGCGCGATGCACGGCAGAAAGAAGCGGTCGAAGTGCTGCACCACGCCTCCTCCCGGAGCGAGAATTCTCCCCGCGAGTCCGCGCGGCGCAGGCTCTCCGATGAACTCGGCCTCGGCGTGGTTGGCGTGACGTCTCACCACCACATCAATGACGTTCTTCTTCTCCGCGGTGCGGAACAGACCGCCATGCAGGAACGACGTGTGCGGAACGTCGAGCGTGTTCTCGATGCTGGCGTGCAGCCCCGCCTCGACGACGAACTGACGACGCACGGTCGAGTAGCCCGCGTCGTTCAGGTGCGGAAAGCGGAACGGCTCGTTCTTCGGCTCGACGTTGGGCGTCGAATAGACCCACACGAAGCCGTCGAGCTCGCGCGTGGCGTAGTGCTCGGCGCAGCGTGACTTGAGCGACGCGTCCTGTTCCATCAAGCCGGGCACGGTGACGCACGCGCCGGAGTGGTCGAACTTCCACCCGTGGTACGCGCACTCGAGCTGCTGGCCGACCACCTTGCCCATCGAGAGCGGCACGTTGCGGTGTGGGCAGCGGTCGAGCAGCGCAGTGGCGACGTTCTTCGTGCCGCGGAACAAGACCAGCGGCTTCCCCTGAATCGTGCGCGCCAGCGGTTTGCCGCGAAGCTCATCCGTGGCGCACGCGACGAACCACGCATCGGGCACCACGAGGCCAGGCGGAGGAACGGCGCTCACGTTGCGCCGAGTCTCACACGACCGACTTCAGAAGACGTCGTCGAGTTTGTCCTTCACCTTGTCGTAGGTGTCCTTGGCCTTCTTCTTCGCCTTCTTCTTGGCCTTCTTGCCGGTCTTCTTCGCGGAATCGGCTGCGTCGTCGACCGTGTCTTCCACCTCGTCGACCGCGTCGCTGGCGGCGTCTTCGACTTTGTCCGCGGCCTGGCCGGCTTTCTCGAGCGCGTCACCAGCGAGCGCCCCCGCCTGGTCGAGCAAATCACCGTCGGGCCACGACGCGCCGAGCGCGGTCCACGTGTAGGGTGGCTTCGAATCGTCGTCCTTGTTGCGGCCGGTGATGTCGAGGCACTTCTTGCGGAGCGACTCGACGGCCTTGTTGCTCTGCAGCGCTGCCTCGCGCGCGCACTTCTTCTCGTCGAACGACACAGCATCACCGCCGTTGCCGGTCACGGTGAGCCACTTGCTGATCAGCTCATCGACCGCGGCTTCTGGCGCGACCTTCTTCGCCCGCGCTCGCTCGAACGCCAGCCACAAGTCCTTCATCGCGGCGCGGGCGGCGCGAGCGTGCGGCTTCAGGTTGTCGTCGCCGTCTCCTCCGCTCGGAGATTTCCAGATGACGTCTCCGTTCTTTTCGTACTCGCTGGTGTCGCTGCCCCAGCCCGTCAACTGCGCGAGCGAGCGCGACGGCTTCGAGGTGTCGATGGCGAGCACATTCGACGCAGCGCCGGGCGGAGTGTGGCCGTGCTGCGGACTGCCCTTCGAGCAGACGTACGACTTGATGCCCGACAGCGTCTTGAAGTCGTCGCCTGATTTGCGCACCGCGTGCTCGAGGCTGAACGAATCCTGGAAGAGATGTGTCGCGCGGCCGAAGAGGAAGTACGCGCGGTCGGCGGTGAACTCTCCAGCGAGCACACCGCTCGCGGCGCCGCCGTCCATGAACTTGAGCTTCACTCCGTCTTTCTCGGCGACGGCGGCGAGGAAGTATTTGCGGAAGCGCTTCACGGACTCGCGCATCGCCGAGAGTCCACCCGCCGGTCCGGAGTCGTCGCGGGCGCGCAAGAAGTGGTCGTACTGCAGGTCGTCAGGAGACTGCGTCAGCGCGTCCCAACACGTGCGGTGTCCGGCGGTCGTCATCGAGAAGCCGCCGAGGTCGACCCAGCGCTGGCCGAGCGTGGTGGACCACACGAGGTAGTTGGTCGCTCCGTATTCGTGGCCGGGGCAGCCCTTCTCGCAGCCCGAGCCCGACCAATCGCCTTTGCCGCTCAGCTTCGACGCGTCGCCTGATTCCTTCACGGCGTCAGCGGCCGAGCGAACGGTGAGCCACTCATGGCCTTCGGCGGTGATGGGTGTGCGCTGACTGAAGGCGAGCGCGTTGACGGCCACGACGACGAGAACGAAGAGCGAGTGCGGTTGGCGCATGCGGAGTGCGTGGAGCATGGCACGCACGACGAAGCTCACGCCGAATCGTTCACTCGCGGAACTCGACGCGCGTGACTTTGCGGTCGCGCACGAAGGTCGCCACTTCGTCGATGAGCTGGTCGGACGCCACCGCGATGCAGCCCCACGTCCAGTCCTGGCTGACGTTCAGCTCGCCCGAGCCCTTCGTCTCACGCGGAGGTCCGTGCAGTCCAATCGCCCACGCGGAGAAGCGCTTCGGGTCCGGATTCACGAGCGGAATGAACACGTGGTAGTTCGCCGAGCCGCGCGGCTTGGAGAGCGTGTACGTGCCGAGCGGAGTCTGCGCGAACGCGACGCGCTTCTTCGCGATGCCGCCCGAGCCGATGGCCACCTTGTACTGCTTCACCTCGACGCCACCGTCGCAGAGCGTCATGCGATGCGCTCCAGTCTCGACGATGACCGCGGTGCCCTTCTCAGGACAGGTCGACGCGAGGACGGTGAGCACGAGCGCGAACATGTGCGCTTGAGACTCCCCGCGCGGCTGATCAGTTCCCCGCGTCTGGCTTCGCGGTACTCGGCGCCGGAGAGAAGAAGTCCTGCGCCAGCGGGAGATTGAGCTCCACGTCAGTCACCGTGGTCTTGCCGAGCAGCTCGAGGCCGCCGTCTTCACTCACCAAAAATTCTTCGAGCTTCACCGGCACGCAGAGCTTCAGCGTCGAGTCGCATTTCTCGTCGAGCACTTTGAGCCGCCGTTCCTTGCCGTTGGAGAGCGCGCGCTTCTCGAGGAAATCTCCGCTCGGCCAACGCAGGCGGTACGCGACGCTGACGCCTTC